>CAWEHT010000137.1:0-12589 GCA_963808455.1 uncultured Chloroflexia bacterium
TTACTTGCCGGCCGGCTCCGCGCTCTGCTACCGTAAAGCGCGCAGGCGCAATGATCCCTTGGCCCGGAAGAGAGGCCCATGTATCAGCAACGTGTGCGCGAGTTATATCCCCAGCTGTCCCCCGCTTATCGCCGGATCGCCGACTTTTTGATGGAACATTATCGCGAGGCAGCGTTCATGACCGCCGCGCAGATCGGCCAAGCCACCCAGGCCGATACCACCGCTGTGGTCCGTTTCGCCCGAACGGCTGGGGTGATGCAACCCAGGATGGGCTGGGACTGGAGAGCGAGTAGGCTGCGCTTTCCCCACCGGTTCGAGCCTTCACTCGCAATCGATCAAGAGGCCCAGGCACAAAAAGGCCAGAATATAGCCGAAATAGTTCTCATTGAGAAAACGCGAGACGAACATGTACGCCAGCAGAAGCAACGCGTGCAGCTTCAGCAAGCTCTGGCGGCCGTGTTGCTCTGGAACTGCCGATAGCACAAGAGAGCAAACAGGGGCAGGCCGAGCAGCAATTCGGGGATCCAGAACGGCCAGTACACCAGGCGTGATCCCACCCAGCCCAACGCGATAACGAAGTTTGAGGCACCCCAGCCCCAGATCTGGTAAGAGGTGGCCGAGGTCCCCGCCGACCAGCTCCACACATCGTCGATCATCCGTGCCGGATTCCACACAAAATAGGGGCCGATGACCAATAAGGCAGCCGCCAGGGCCGGCCAACCGCGGCGCACAGCGCGGCCCAGATAGGCCCCTGCCAGCGAGCCTTCCCTGCCGGGGCTGGCCAGGGGCGCCTCGGTCTTCGGCTCGGCAGCGCGGCTCAGGGCTTTGGCCACGCCGGGCCCCGCGCTCCCCAGAGACAGGCCGGTTCGTCCGCTCGTTCCTTTGCGCCCCGGGCCGCCCCCGGCCTCAGACGGGCCCCGCCAAGCCACCGCCGGGCGGGCCAGCAGCAGCACGTAGAACGGAGCCAGAAACCAGGCGGTGGGCTTGCTGGCACACGCCAGCCCGAAGGCCACCGCCGAAGCGGCGTACCAGGCCAGAGGATGCGGAGGAGAGCTTCGCCAGCAGGCCCCCCCAACCTCGGCCTCTCTCGCGCGCCGCCACAACCACAAGCTCAAGACAACCCAGGCCAGCACGAAGCTATCATTTTGGCCGAAGATCAGGTCTGAGCCCATCATCGGATTGAGGCCGATCAGCATCAGCAGCAGCAAGCTTCCCTGCCACGCGCCGCGGGCGCGCGGCGTCCCGCCCGCGCTCGCCACCTCACGGTCCGCCGCATGATCCGGTGGGCCCGGCGCTCCTCGATCTAGCGGGCGGGCCAGGCCGGGCAGCAGAGCCAGGGTCAACGCGAACAGCAGCAAATAGACAAAACGCTGATCATACCAACCCCACAGCCGGTCGGCTGCCAGGCGAAAGGGCGCGGAAAAGAGGAAAGTCCACGGCAGATACGGATAGTGATAGAGCGCGCTGCGGAACTCGCTGTTACCCCAGGCGGCGAGGGCCGTCTTGGTGTAATCCTCCGCGTAAGGATTGCGTCCCTGGAGCAGGAAATCTATGGTCGCTTCGGTCTGAATCACGCCGCCGTCGTGACTATAGCTGGCCGGCCCGCTGCCGCGGCGCAAGAGCGTCAACTCCAGGCTGGGCGCAAACACCGTCAGCAACACGATGGCCCAGATCAGGCCCAGCTTGACGCGATAGGTGGCGCGCCCGGCAGGCGCCCATTCGGTGACCAGCAGATAGATCAGCCAGCAAGCTACTGCACCGGCCAACAATAGCAACACGATGGGGTCAAGAAAGCCCTGCTGCGCCAATAGTTTCATGGCCAGGGGCGACAACAAACGGCCAAGCCAGGGCTGCCGGGCCACGTCCTGCTGGAGCGACGGCAAGACCGCCGCGTTGGCCAGGCTATCGATCCTGGCCCACGCGATCAGGAGCACGCCCAACATCAACGCGTCCAGGCGCTTGTAGAAACGCGCCGCGCCAACCGCCTCGCCGGCGGGATGACTGAGGGGCTCCACGGAGCCAGGTGCAGTGGGGCTGGGTGCCAGGTTGGCCATGGGGCCGATTATAACACGCTTGTTTTTTCAGACCTAAAGCTCTATAATAAAGGGTGACGGTTTTCCGGCATGACCGTCACGTGATTGTGCAGCGCCGGTCACCTGGCTCGGACGAGTGCAGCGCGCGGCCAACGCCGGGAGTAGTTGAAGCCGATGGACGAGAAACTCGGGTATCTGTCTGACATGGAACTGTTCCGCGATCTTTCGGACCGCGATATGGCCGAACTGGACCGCATGACGACCCTGACAACCGTGCCCAAGAACCGCGTCTTTTACCGCCCTGAGGAAGTCGGCGAAGTGCTGTTCTTGCTGAAACAAGGGCGCGTACAGCTTTATCGCATATCGCCGGAAGGCAAGAAGCTGGTGATCGCCACCCTCGGACCCGGGACGATCTTCGGCGAAATGGCGCTGCTCGGCCAGCAAATGCACAACACCTTTGCCGAGGCGTTGGACGATTGCCTGATCCTGGTCATGACCCGCTCCGACCTGGAGCGCCTGATCCTGGACAAGCCGGCGGTCGGTTTGCGGATGCTGGACATCACCGGCCGGCGGCTCCGCGACGCCGAGGGCCGGCTGGAGGACATGGCGTTCAAGGGCATCCCGGCCCGGCTGGCCTCATTGCTTCTGCGACTGGCGGCCGACCGTGGCTCCGGCGAGATCACTGGCCTGACCCATCAGGACCTCGCCGAAACGGTGGGCACCTATCGCGAGACGGCAACCCAGGTGCTCAACGACATGAAGGCGGAAGGGCTGATCGATATCGGCCGCAAGCGCATCGCCATCCTCGACACCGACCGCTTGCAAGGGCTCGCCGAAAGCTAAATCCCTTGACAAACGCTTGTTCGCCCAGGTAGAATACTCGAAGGGTATCACGCACGACAGGCCGCACAAGCCTGTACCTGAAAATCGTGTCAATCCACCTTCTCAAGGAGGAGTAGAGTGACGCATGTAATTTTCGACCTCTGCATCCGCGATGGAGCCTGCGTTGATGTCTGTCCAGTCGAATGCATCGTGCCAGGCGAGCCGGAGGCCGAATGGCCGTGGTTTTACATCGATCCTGACACTTGCATCGATTGCGGGGCCTGTATTCCCGAATGCCCGGTCGATGCGATCCGACCCGAGGAGGATCTGGCGCCAGAATACTTTGGCTCGACGGAGCTCAACGCGAAGTTCTTCCGGGAGGGGCCGGGATATACCGCCGTCCAGAAGTAAAGGCGCCTTGCCCGCCGGCATATTGGCAATGTGCCGGCCTTCAACGATAAGACTTGGCAGGCCTCTGCTCGCGCAGGGGCCTGGTTTTTCCACCATGAGGTGGCCACCGAGGGACACTGAAGGCTCACCATGCAGCTCAGAGGCCCTTACGATTCGTGCCTGGAGCCTTGCCGATGAAACTGGCTTTGCCCGCCGAGAAGATCGAAGAGTTGGCTCCACGCCTTCGGGAGTTGGCTCCCGGCGCGGCCTGGGTACCCATCGACACCAAGAGTCCTATCGCGGATGGTTCGGGGGTCGTGGTTTTGCTCTGCAGCCCCTTTTGGGATATCGACGCTCTGCTGGCGCGGTTGCCCGATCTGCGCTGGGTGCACGCCTTGAGCGCCGGCGTCGAGCGTGTCATCAGGCCGGAGATGGCGAAGCGGGGGATCATCTTGACCAACTCGGCCGGCGCCTACTCGCACGCCATGGCGGAATCGGTGCTGGCCTCAATTCTGGCGGTCGCCAAATGCCTGCCGGAGCACATCCGTAACCAGCAAGAAGCGAAGTGGCGCACCTATTCCAAGACTGAGCTGCCGGGCAAGACCTTGGGCGTGTTGGGTCTCGGCAGCATTGGGCGCGACGCTGCCGGCCTGGCCAGGTCACTGGGCATGCGGACGATCGGCACGCTGCGCCACCCCCGGCCGTTGCCCGGGATTGACGCCGTCTTTTCTAGCGGCGAGGCGCCACGGGTAGCTGCCGAGAGCGATTTTCTGCTCGTGGCAGCGCCAAGCACACCTGCCACCCAGTGCCTGGTTGACGAGCCCGTGCTGCGCGCTATGCGGCCGGCGGCCTGGCTGATCAACGTCGCGCGGTTCGCTGGTCGATGAAAAGGCGCTCCTGCGCGCCCTGAACGAGCGTTGGCTCGCCGGCGCCTGCCTGGACGTGTTCGAGCAAGAGCCGTTGCCCTCAGACCACCCTTTCTGGCACATGCCCAACGTGCTCGTCACTCCGCACAACTCTGCTTACAGCCGGGAGAGCTTCGAGCGAGCTACCGAACTCTTCCTAGACAATCTGGCGCGCTTCGTCGCCGGGCAGCCGCTGCGCAATGTGGTCAACCTGGGGGCCGGATATTGAGCGACCGCAGGAGCGACCGTCTCTATCCGGCACATCCTCTGGTGGGAGTCGGCGCTGTCGTCTGGAACGGCAGCCAGGTGCTGCTCGAGCGCCGGGGGCAGCCACCCGCTCAGGACTCGTGGGCGCTGCCTGGCGGGTTGATCGAGGTAGGCGAGACTGCCGAGGAGGCCTTGGCCCGCGAGGTCCGCGAGGAGTGCGGCATCGACATTCGCCGGGGCCCCATGCTCGGCCTGTTCCAACCCATCGAACACGGCGATGATGGACGGGTGCGCTATCACTTCGTCGTCATCGATTTTCTGGCCTTCTACCTGGGCGGCAGGCTGACCCAGGGCGATGACGCTGCCGAGGTGCGCTGGGTCTTGCCGGAGGACCTCGATCAATATGCAGTAGCACCGGCAGGCCAGGAGATGATCGCGCGTGCGCTGGCCATCGTGCTCGGTCCGGCGGAGGCCTGACAAAACTATGTCCATGAACCCACTAAACCCGATCGTCGTTCAGAGCGATCGTTCGGTGTTGCTGGAGGTAGACAGCGCGCAGTATGCCGCGGCACGCGACGCGCTCGCCCGCTTCGCTGAATTGGAGAAAAGCCCCGAACACATCCACACTTATCGGCTTTCTCCCTTATCCCTTTGGAACGCCGCGGCGAGCGGCCTGACCGCCGACGAGATCCTCGACACCCTTTGCCGCTATGGCAAGTATGACGTTCCCAGCAACATCCAGGCAGACGTCCGCGACTACGTCAGCCGCTATGGCCGGCTGAAGCTGCGGCGCGGCCTCGAAGGCAGCCTGCTGCTGTCTGCCGAGGACCCGATCTTGCTCATCGAAGTCGCCCGGCAGCGCAAGCTGCCAGCCGTACATCCTCGAGCATGTTGACGAGCACACGCTACGCCTCAATCCGGCCATGCGCGGGCACGTCAAGAAAGCCCTGGTGGATGTGGGCTATCCGGCGGAGGACCTGGCAGGCTACGTGCAAGGGGCCGCCCTTCCCTTGCATTTGCTGCCCACCCGCGCCTTACCGGTACGCCCTTCCAGCTGCGCCACTACCAGGAGGAAGCGGTGGACGTCTTTCACGCTCAGGGAACCGCCCAGGGTGGTTCGGGGGTCATCGTGCTTCCCGGCGGCGCGGGCAAGACGATGGTCGGGATGGGAGCGATGGATCGCCTCCAGACCAACACGCTCATCTTGACCACCAACACCGTGGCCGTGCGCCAGTGGCAGGAAGAGCTGCTGGACAAGACGGACCTGTTGCCCGACGATATCGGCGAATACAGTGGCGACGTCAAAGAGATCCGCCCAATCACCATCGCTACCTATCAGATCCTCACCTATCACAATCGAAGAAACGGCAACAGCGCAGACGGCGAGGGCGAGGATACTTCGCTGGAAGAGTTTCCGCACTTCAAGCTGTTCAACGAGCGCGACTGGGGGCTCATCATCTATGATGAGGTGCACCTACTGCCCGCGCCGGTATTCAGGATCACGGCCGAGCTGCAGGCACGCCGCCGGCTGGGCCTGACTGCGACCCTGGTGCGCGAGGATGGCCGCGAGGAAGATGTGTTTGCCCTGATCGGGCCCAAGAAATACGATGTGCCCTGGAAGGACCTGGAGCGCCAGGGCTGGATTGCCACGGCCCATTGTCACGAGATCCGTCTGAGCATGAGCCCCGAACGCCGCCTGGAATATGCCCTGGCGGACAGCAAAGTGCAGTACGCCGTAGCCGCCACCGATCCCCGCAAGACGCCGATCGTGGAACAGCTCCTGGCCAGGCATAGCAATGACCAGGTGCTGGTTATCGGCACTTACCTGCAACAGTTGGAAGACCTGGCCGGCCACCTGCACGCCCCGCTGCTGACCGGGAAGACCCCTGTGCGCGAGCGTCAGAAACTATATGCTGCCATACGCTCCGGCAAGCTGCGCACCCTGGTGGTTTCCAAGGTCGCCAATTTCGCGATCGATCTGCCCGACGTCAGCGTCGCCATCGAGATCAGCGGGACCTTTGGGTCGCGGCAGGAAGAAGCGCAGCGCCTTGGGCGCATCTTACGCCCAAAGCGCGACCGGCGCCCGGCGCATTTCTATGCTCTCGTGATGCGCGATACCAAGGATCAGATGTTCGGTGCCCGGCGCCAGATGTTCCTGACCGAGCAGGGTTACAAGTACGAGATCCTGTACGAGGATGACCTGGCAGCGTATGACCCCGAACATGACGCGGCGAGTTGGTGAGCCGGCCATGAAGTTCGCACAGCAACAGCACGAGGCCTTTCTTGCGGAGTTGCGGCAGTACCTGGACACGTTGCGCCTGGCCGACCTGCGCGGTGCGGCCCGGAGCTGGGGATGGGCAGTCCGAGGTAACACCAAGGCCGATGTGGTGGAGGCGACGCTGGCCTATCTGGCCGATGCGTCGCGCATGTCCGCCACCTACGCCACCCTGCCCGCGCTCGAACAAGAAGCCCTCCTGTGGTGCCAGGTCCTGAGCGGCCCCACCGTGGCGGCCCAGCTGCAGGTCGCCTTACAACTGGTTGCCAACAGCCAGCTTGACCACACGGCTGCCCAGGAAATCCTGGACGACCTGGTGGAGCGCTGCCTCTTGTTCCGGACCGGCGCCCACCTGGCCGTGCCCACCCTGTTTGCCGAGTGGTTGCCGCCTTCCGCCGCTCCGGGCTTAGCGGCGGAAGGGCTGCCGCCGCAGCCGGGGCCCGCGATCAGCGCCGAGCAACTGGCGCAGGATGTGGATGATCTCCTGGCCTTCATCGGCGCCGGGTCGTACGCGGCAGTGCCGGCCGGCACTGAGCCTGAGATGCGCCAGGCCTACCCCACACCTGCCTACACGCCGCGCCCTGGCCTGCTGCCGGCAGAGACCCTGAGGACCTGGGGCTACGAGAGCGGCGAGGAGCAGGATAAGGCCACTTTCTTGCTGGCGCTCATGTTGCGCGGCGACCTGATCCGGGCAAACGCGCCGGGCGGCAAGCTGACGCTGACGGCGCAGCATGTGTCTGACTGGCAGGAGCTGGCGCCCGACGCCCGGCAGCGCAACCTCCTGGCGTGGTGGCTGTTGGAATATCAGGAGGCCAGCCGGCCGATGGGCAGCCGGCTGCGCTGGCATGAGCTGGACCTTGCTTTGCGAGGCCAGGGAGATTATCAACTTCGCACACCGGGGTGGTATGTTGACCGGGCATGGCTGGAGAACGACGTGGCCATGTGCAGGGCATCACTGGCCGCTCTGCTGAGGCTGCTCACGCCGGCTACCTGGTACGACTTGGGGCGCTTCCTCGAGCTGATGTATGGCCTGCAGCGGGATCTGCTGCATTGGAGTGAACACGGTGTAGAATTGCGCTGGTATCGGGGCAAGACGGCATTGGAACCCAACCGCATGGACCTGGCGACCTGGCGCGCGACGTACGGCTTGTTGGTGCAGGCTTTTGTCGCCGGCCCGGCGCAGTGGCTGGGTTATTTGCAGGTTGCCAGCCGGGGCAACCTGCCGGTGGTCTTCTTGCGCCCGCCCGAAGCAGAGGCGCAGCCGGCCGCGTTGCCATCCGATGCCTTGCAGTTTCGAGACGACGAGCTGGTCCTGCGCAATCTCTGGCAGGCCAGCGGCTTGCGCCGCCACATCGGACGCCTGGCCGTGGAAACCGGGCGGACGAGGCAAGAGACGTTCTACCACGTCGATGCAGCAGCGTTTCGCCGCACGCTGCACGAAGGCATCGACGCCGGTGAGGTGATTCGGGATTTCACGGCGGCGGGTTTTCCTCTGCCAGAGAGCCTCGCCGAACGGCTGCGGCGATGGCAGGCCATTGCCGGGCGCCATCAGATCTATGAAAACGTGAGCATGATCGAGTTCGCCGACGACCTGACCGCCGCGGAGGTGCAGGTAGCCACCAGCCTGGGCCGGGCCAACGTCTTTGCTGCCACACCTCGCGCCCTGGTCGTGCTGGACCCAGCGATTGTCCCCGCCCTGCTGGACGAGCTGCGGCGCAAGGGCTATACGCCGCAGGTGCTGCCGTGACCCCCCCACCACTCCGGCAGGCGGTCGATGCTTTCCGGGCCGGCGAGCTCGCCGCGATGCTGCAAGCAGCCGGGGTGGCCGACGTGCCCAAGAACAAGGAAGGCAAGGTCGCCCTGTGGGCCGAGCTTATCGGCAACGCCAGGCGGGTCGGCAACGCCCTGTCCGCGCTGAACGAGCGCGAGCGCAAGGCGCTGCAACTGCTCCAGCTGAGAGGCGGCGAACTCCGCACCGAACGCTATCGGGCTATTCTGGAAAGAGCCGGTGTCACGCAAAGGCCTGCGCCACAACCACAGTCAGCAGGACGCCCGGGCGCCCTCCTGGCCGCACGCTCCAGGACAACCACCTACGAGGAGCTGGTGGCAGCGCTGTTGCGGAGCGGGCTGATCTGGAGCCACACGTTGGCCGCCGGGGGCGGCACCAAGATTGGCTGGGAAGGCGGCCGCTTCGTGTACATCCCGCACGAGGTGGCGGTCCACCTGCCTCCACCTCCCACCCCGGAGCTGCAGTTGCTCCAGGTCGCCGAAGTGCTGGCGGGTTCTGCCCGCACCTGCCAGCGCGATCTGTATCACTATTGGAGTGTCGCGTACGCGCTGCCGCTGCAACTTACGAATGCCGGCCTCTTCCGCGTCCCGGACTTGAAGCGGGCGGCCGGCCAAGTGCTGGTATCCGAGGCCTTCGGCACCGGCAGCAAAGAGAGCGATTACCGGCGCCTGCTTTTCCTGCGGCAACTGGCGACGGCCCTGGGCCTGCTGCAATCAGATTCGGACGAAGGGTTGACAAGGGTTGCTGCGATCCCCTCCCCTCCGCTTTTCGACCAAAGCGCCACGGAGCGCGTGCGCGCCAGTTTCGCGCACTGGCGTGAAGGGAGGTGGTGGAATGAGCTGTGGGTCACCTACAAGCAAGGCAGCACGCGAGCCTCAGGCTCGCTGACCGACCCCGCGCCGGCACGCGTGGTGCAAGCTCGTCAGAGTGTGCTGGCGGCACTGGTCGAAACGGCGGGATCACGCACTAAGCTTGCCCGTGAGAATCGCCATGGTGCGGAGCGCGGGGCACCTCTGCCATGGGCGGGCGCCGCCGCGCGGCGAGACGGCGAAGCCCAGGGGACGGAACCCGGCGGAGCCGAGCCCTGGATCGCGGTCGAGGATATCCTGGAATACCTGCAGGACCACGACGACGAGTTCCTTATGGGGCCTGAGACGGCACTGCAACGCCAATATGACTATTATGCCCGGCGCATGGGCAGCTCGGCCTACATGTACAATGACCTGGGCTGGGTCTGGGAAGGCTTCCAGGACGAGGCCGCCGGCTGGGAAGGCGTAGAGGCCAACTTCGTGAGGGCCGTGCTGACCGAAGGGCTCTACTGGCTGGGCCTCGTCGATCTGGGCTACGCCTTCGCAGTCAGGCCCGCGGGTGGCAGCGCGCCGCCGGGCGTTTCGGCGGTTCGCCTGACGGACATGGGGCGGTGGCTTCTGTTGCACGGGCCCGAGCCGTCGGTGCCGTTGCAGGCCGGGCGTGTGGTGGTACAGCCCAACTTCCGCATCTTCGCGTTCGACCCCATCGGCGACAGTGTGCTGGCGCGGTTGAGCGGTTTCGCCGCTCGCCTGAACGCCGAGCGCGCCATCGAATACGAGATGACGCGCGAGACGGTGTACCGGGCTCAACTCGCCGGAACCTCCGCGCTCGAGATCCAGGCCGGCCTGGAAGAGCTGAGCGGGGCAGCTCTGCCCCAGAATGTCGCCCGCAGCCTGGCTGAGTGGCAGGCTGATTTCGAGCGTATACGCGTCCGCCCGCGAGCTGGCCGGTGGCAGACCGCAGATCCCGCCCTGCTGGATGCCATGCTGGCAGACCCGGCCGTCGGCCCGGCGGTGCTGAAGCGCGTTTCGCCGACCGGCCTGCTATTCCGCCCGGAGAAAGCGGCCGAAATCGAGCAGGCGCTCCTGGCCGCCGGCGAACTGCCCGTACGCGCAGCGAATTCCGAAGAAGGCCGGCGGGCCAGCGTCGCCATCGACGCCTCCGGCCAGGTCAGCTTCGTCCATGCCGCACCCAGCCTCTACACCTATGGTGCCCTCCATCCGTTTGCGGACGAGAGCCCAAGTGGCTGGTGCATCACAGCCGAGAGCATCCAGCGAGCCGTACGGAGCGGCCTAGGTGCGGAATACATCCTTGGCGTGCTCGCGGGGCTGGCGCTGGGCGGCCTCCCACAGCCGCTGGAGCGCCATATCAAGGCCTGGGCCGGCCACTTCGGGCCCGCCACGGCGCAGACCTTGACCCTGATCCAGTTTCGCGACGACGCCGTGCTGCAAGAGATGTTGGCCGACCCGGAAATCTCGCCCTACCTGGTGCCCTTCAGGCCAAGCGCGCCCCTGGGCCTGGCCGTGGCAGACCCCGAGAGCCTGTCTCATCTGGCAGCGCTGCTGGTGGAGCGCGGCATCGAGCTGAAGATATCGGAACCCTAGTGGTATAATGCCGGCATGTCTTCCGTGCTGACGCGTGTAGAGTCCCTGCTGTTCAGCCCGATCCCGCGCAGGGCGCGCCCTGCCCGCGCAGGGCTGGTCGTGGTTGGCGCCCTGCTGGCCGCGTCTTTGGTGGCCCTGGCCGGCCCTGTGCTGGCTCTGGCGATCTTCATCGTGCTCGCAGGCAGCGTGTTGGTGTTGCGCGATCTGCGGTGGGGATTCGTGGTCCTCTTCGCGGTCATCGGACTGCTGCCCTTTGCCGCCCTCCCTTTCAAGCTGGGGTTCACACCCACGTTTCTCGATCTCGCGCTGCTGGCGCTCTATTTCGTATCGGTCGTGCGCATCGCCAGGCGCGAGCAGCATGAGTTGATCGGGTCGGTGCTGGGGATACCCATCCTGACTTTTCTGCTGCTGGCCATCTTTGCTTTCGTCGTCGGCATCCAGTATACTCTGCCAACGTCGACGACGATACGGAACTTCGTCGAGTTGGTCCTGGGCATCCTGGCGTTCTTTCTGGTCCTGAATAGCCTCAGCCGGCAAGCCGACATAGAACTGGTGGCCTGTCTGATCATGCTGGCGGGCGCCATGGGCGCGGGCGATTGTCGATCGTGATGTACTTTGTTCCGCAGGACTGGGCCATCCGCGTTTTGGACAGCCTCAGCCGATTCAACTACCCAGGCGGCGCCGGAGCCTTGCGCTACATCAATGACGATCCGAGCCAGGCGATGCGTGCCATCGGCACGCAGATCGATCCCAATGTGTTGGGGGGCTTCCTCATCCTCATGGCCGGCTTCACAGCGCCACAACTGGTGAGTGCCCGGCCCTTGCTGCCTCGCGCCTGGGTGGCCCTCTTCCTGGCCGTGGAGGCGCTGGCACTCTATCTAACGCACAGCCGTGGATCGCTGGTTGGGCTGGCGGCCGCCATCTCTGTGCTCGGCGCCTTGCGCTATCGCCGCCTGATCTTGCTCGAACTGCTGGCTCTGGTAGCGCTAATCTTGCTGCCACAGGCCCAGGCCTATGTTGCGCATTTTGTCGCCGGCATCCAGTTTCAAGACCAAGCGACACAGATGCGCCTGGGAGAGTACAAAGATGCTTTGACATTGATCATGCGCTATCCCTGGTTCGGCGTTGGCTTTGCGGGCTCCCCCGACGCCAGCCTGTATATCGGGGTGTCCAAGCGTTTACCTGCTCATGGCCGAGGAGATGGGCATCATCGGCGTGATCTGTTACCTCGTCATCGTCGCCGGATTCTTCGGCAGCCTGTGGCACGCCTGGCGCCGTGGAGGGCAGACGTCTGCGGGGACGATACGGCGCGACGCTAAAAGTCCGCCGCTGGGCACAGGCACCGGCATCCTGGCCGTCATGGTCGGGGGCCTGTTCGATCACTACCTTTTCAACCTCGTCTATCCGCACATGTCCACTCTATTCTGGATATTCCTGGGGCTGGGCATGGCGGCCACCCTACCACGGATTGCCTCTAACTGAATTCCTGGAGGATTCATGGATATTTCGACGGTCGAACTGAACATTGCGCCTCGTTCGGCTGGGAGGCCGTCTCGACGGCTTGGTCCGCCGGAGCTCGGCATGCAGCTGCGTTCCTTGGTGGACGCGGGACACTACAAGTCGCCGTCAATATGGCCGACGTCAATTACGCCAGCAGCGTGGCCTTGCGTGAGCTCATCAGCACCTGGAAGGCGTGCCGCCGCTGGAACCGGGGTGATCTGCGCCTGGCCGAGGTGAACGCCAGTGTTCACCAG
>CAWEHT010000138.1:0-17671 GCA_963808455.1 uncultured Chloroflexia bacterium
CAAGTTCGACAGTAGCTCGCCCTCCTTCGGGACCGCAGAAGAACAAATCTGCCTGGACGCCGCCGATCACCGGGTTGGCGAAGTTGTCCCAGCCGAGCGTGTTGAACGCCCGGTAGACCTGGGCCGCCGGCGCGTGCGAGGAGATCGCCGCTACATGGTTCAACACCGGCTGGCCGACGTTGTTGGTCGTGTCGATCACGATCTTGCCGTTCACCGCCGGACCATAGGCACGCGCCGCCTCATCCATCGCGGTGCCGGGGATGGCAAACACGACCACCTCTCCGGCCTCGGCGGCGCCAGCCAACGGCGCCGCACGCCGCGCGCCCGGCAGCGAGCCCAGGAAAGCCTGCACCTTAAGGCTGGCCGGGTCGCGCACGCCAAACACCACCTCGTGGCCTGCCGCCAGCCACTTCTTGCCAAGCGTCCCACCGATATGGCCTGTTCCAAGCACCGCGATCCGCATGTTGGTTCCTTTCTGGAAGTTCAGGAGACAACTTCCGATCACACATTTTCGGGGCCAATGCGCGGGGCAAGCCACTGCACGCCCCACCCACCGAATCTACCGCGGTGCGACGGCCAGGTATGGTGGCTGGGTTCCCATGGGCGACGGCCCGGCCGCGCTGCGGCCGCCGGGTCCGGCAAGCGTGGATGCAGGCCAGACGGCCCGGACCGCTGCTACTAACACCAGAGTGGCGCGATCAACGGCCCATCGGTTGCAAGATTGCCCGAAGTGCGGCGATGTGGGATTCGAGATCGAGCTGCTCATCCCAGGCCTGTTGTAGCACGAGCCCGTGGAACAGAGCGATCAGCATTCCCGCGATCGCCTCAGGTTCCAGGTTGGCCGCAACTTCGCCCCGTCCTTGCGCCGATCGGACCATTCCGGCGAGAAGCCTGCGTGGCTCGTCCACCCCCCGGCGCATCAGCGATAGGATCTGGTCATTGCTCAGGGCCTCCGCCCACACCTGGATCCCCACTCGGCGGCTGGAACGTTCTTCCGGGCTCTGCAGCCTGCCCACGAACTCCCGGGCCAGCAGCTCCAGGGCGGCCTGAATACTATCACACTGGGACGCCTTGGCGAACAGCGTCTGCTCGCGAGCGTGCCGCTCGTCGGCAAGGGCCGCGATGATCGCATCCTTGCTGGAAAAGTAAAGGTAGATCGCGCCCGGGCTCAGCTGCGCCTGTTGCACGATATCCTGCATCGTGGTCCCATGCAAGCCGGACCGCGCAAAACAGGCCATCGCCGCGTTCAGGATTTCGCGCGCGCCGGGCAGAACGATGAGACGGGGTGACCTTGGGCACGATGACCACGCTCCTTCATAGTTCAGAGCTGCCGGGCGCCTCGGCGTTCGCATCTGACACTGGGGCAACCTCTGCGACGGCAATTCGATAGAAGCTGTAGCCATGCAGATTCGCGCGTGGCCGGTCCCAGGTAACGCGCCCGATATTCAGCCGAACCGGCATCGGCCAGCAAGGCCAGGCCGCGCTGCCTGAGGTAGTCTGGGAGCTCCGCAGGATCGAACCCGAAGGTCCACGGCTCCCCGGCGTCGCGAAGCGTTCGCGCCAGGGAGCGCGTCCCCGCAAAGGCAGCAGGGCGAACGAGGACATCGCGGTGGACGTAGGTGAAGATGACCCGGCTCCCAGGTGCAGCGGCGCGCAAGAAGCTAAACGTGGCCTGTACAGCCTCGGTACTCAGATAATTCGTCACCCCTTCCCAGATGAATAGGGTGTGTTCAAAATCAGTTAGCCTCCGTCAGGCGGCCTGCTTTTGCGGTTGCTCCACGCGTGGTGCCACGATAATCGGCATGATGAAGGCGCGCCTGGCGGGTGGCGTCTGAGCCGGCGGCTCGGGGCCGGCCAGGGCCTGGTTTTCCAAAGCGTCTTGGGCGGCTCGCGGACGGCCGTACAGGCGCTGGTGGCGCTGTTGTTGATGATAGCCGTGGTACGCGGCCCAGTCATCGTTCTCGGCCACGGCGCGCAGGCGCAGCAAGTTTTCCACCCCGTCTTTGATCCAGCGCATGCCCGAGAGTTCGCAGCGATCCTTGACCAGGTGCCGGCAGGCGCCTTCGATGACCCCGGAGGCGATGGGCCAGCCCCGGGCCAGATACTGGTCATACTGCATGTAGGGCTGATTGCGTTCGAGGTAGTTGGCCACTTGGGTCAGCACGGCCTGTTGGCTGGCGGTCGCCTCGCCGGCGTGGGCCAGGCGGCGTAGTTCGCTGACCACTTGCGGCCCGCGGCCGGCCAACAGGTCCAAGGTTTGCGTCTCCACCCAGGGTTGGCGTTGGGGCGACGCTTCACCGAAGAGGCTGTTGGCGACACCCCACAGCTTCTCGTCGGCATGGATGAAGTCCAGCACCAGGGTGAAGGTTGCGAAACGTTGCTGAATCCGGTCTTGCAGCGCCTCGGCGCCGTCGCACAACGCCACCCGCTGCTGGATATGGGGGCCCTCGCGGCCCGTCACTTGGGTGGCCAGACGGTCGAGCGCCGCATCTTTGCCGGCCAGGGTGGCCCACAGCTGCTTGTTTTGCGGGCCCTGGCGCGGGGCGGCGGCCGCGGCCGGGCGCAGCTCGGGGTGAAACAGACTGGCGACCACCTCGGCGGGCGTGCGCGGGAGCGGCGCGATGGTGTACAGTCCGGTAACAACCGCTTCCTTTTTATGGCAGTGCTTGTCGCCTTTGGCCAGCCGCACCTTGGGCTCGGCGGGCGTCTCACGTACCATCGGCACACCCTTGCCATCGGCCTGGAGCACCAGGATGGCCGCTTCGCTGACCGGCGCGGGCGCTGACTGCTGGGCATAGAAGGCTTCGACCTCGCCAGCATCCTCCGCCACCATGTCACAGATGGCCTGAGTGGACAAGGCCAAGCCCAGGAGGCGCGCGAAACAAGCGGCGACTTTGGCATAGGTGCTGCCGACGCCCAGGTACTCGGCCAACTCGCGCAGCAGGTCGGAGTAACAATCGGTACCCAAAGCCAGTTCCTGGTCTAGCGGGCTGGCGCCACCTGCCCCCGGCCGGTAGAAGTAGGGCCGCCAGAACGCCAGCTTGCCGAAGATCGAGAAGTACTGTCGCCGGTGTTCGGCCCAGTAGGGCAGCCTTGCGCCGGCAGCGGTCTGATACTCGCCGCGCAGGGCGGTCTCTGAACGCAAGGCAAAGAATAGCAACATGAGGCGTGCGCCCAGGTCGAGTAGGCGCTGAAACAACCGGCGTTCCACCTGATCGGCGGTGGCGTGGTGGCTATCCTTCACATAGCTCAACATGGATTCGAACTCAGCGTGAAGCTCTTGTACAATGGCGTCTGCATGAGACATGGCTGTGCTCCCGTGTGTTTTTTGTCTTCAGCGGTAGTATGCCATGTCTCTAACTAATTTTGAATACACCCAGATGAATAGCGTGCGGCAGGCAAAATCGAAACCTTGGCCACGGAGCACGTCAACGAGCCGGCCTTCCCCAAAGTCGGCAGGGACAAAGGTCACGTGAGGCGGCGTAACATCGAAAGCGCGTTGCAGGAGCCGCTGTTTCTCTGCCAGAGTATCCGGCCGGTCAACCTCGAACACCCGGAGCTTTGCCATGTCCTGGAGACGATAGGCGCGCCCGCGTCAAAGCCCGCCCCCAGGATGGCGACCTGTTCGGTGCCGTGGCGGAGCGCATCCCGGCAGGCATCATCGATGAAACGCGTGCGAGCTATGCCCGACGTCGCCGCGCCTGGCCAACGCCGGTCAAGGTACCACGCGACCAGGGCACCGAAGGGTTGAAAGCGGGCCGCCCACACAATAAGCCGAAGTGAAGGGCTCAGGAACCCCTGGGCCAGTGGGTCTACAAAGAGACGGCGCTCTACCGGGGCGACGGATTCCAGGGCCCGGAACAGGGCCATCTACTCGGCCGTGCGGCTGGCGTGATGACGGTTCATGGCTCCTCGCTATACAAAACGAATGATCGTTCTTTTATACCGCAAGAGGCCATGCATGTCAAGCGCAGCCTTGGCCGCGCCGGGCTTCACCGCTCGCTGGCCCTCTGTCCCCAGCCCGTGCTATACTTGGCTGCGAATATTGCTCAGCGTGCCGGGTAGTGGGCGCGTTGGATGGTGGCGAGGCATAACATGGCGGTGATCAAAGTCCTATTGGCCGAAGACCATTGCATCGTGCGTGAGGGCACGCGGCGTCTCTTGGAGCGACTTCCCGAAGTGGAGGTGATCGGCGAGGCGGCGGATGGCGCGGAAGCAGTTCGCCTGGTCGATGCGCTTGAGCCCAACCTGGTCTTGATGGATGTTTGCCTGCCGGGGCTGAACGGCATCGAGGCCACGCGACTGATCAAACTACACCACCCAGACATCCGCGTCGTGATTCTGTCGGCCTACGCCGACGATCACTACGTGTTCCCCCTGCTGGAAGCCGGCGCCGACGGCTATCTCCTGAAGACCGCCACCATTGGTGAGCTGGAGAAGGCCCTGCGCTCGGCGTGCGCCGGGGAGATGGCGCTCGATCCGCACCTCGTCGGGAGGGTCGTGGCCCGGCTCAACCGGCGCAGCGCGGCTCATGCCGAGGCCAGGCATGAGGGGCTGACCGAGCGCGAGATCCAGGTGCTGCAGCTGGCCGCCCACGGCAAGGCCAACAAACAGATCGGAGAAGCGCTTTCGCTCAGCCCCTATACCGTACAGGCGCACCTGCGCAACATCTTTGCGAAGCTCAATGTGACAGATCGCACCGCGGCCGTGGCGTTCGCCGTCGCCCAGGGTTGGATCTCGCTCCGCGAGACGTCGGTCGCCCGATTTTGCTTGCCGGCCGCCAGCGCTCACCTCGCAGCTGCTGGCCGGCAACCACCTCCGGCTAGAGGACGTACGCGGACTCGCCGAAGAGGCCTTCGTCAAGCCCCTTGGCTTCGACGGCCTCCGGCACGCGCACGGGCTCGAAAATGTTGACGACCTTCAAGATCAGCCATGTCAGGCCGAAGCTGTAGACCATGGCGAAAACGGCCGCGAACAGTTGGACGATGAACTGGTGCACGTTGCCTTCGATCAGGCCGCTGACGTGATTCACCGACGCCGCGGCGAAGACGCCCAGCAAGATCGTGCCCAGCACGCCGCCGACGCCATGGCACCCCCACACGTCAAGCGCATCGTCCCAGCCCATCCGGGCGCGGAAGAGGACGGCACCGTAGCAGACGAAACCGCAGATCACGCCCATCACTGCGGCGGCCCACGGCTGAACGAACCCTGCCGCCGGCGTAATGACCACGAGGCCGGCCACGGCACCGGTCATGGCGCCGGTGATGCTGGGCTTGCCTTCGTGCACCCAGGAGATGAACAGCCAGGTGATCATGGCCACCGAGGCGCAAATGTCCGTCGTGACGAAGGCGATAGAGGCCAGACCGTTGGAGCCCAGAGCGCTGCCGCCATTGAAGCCGAACCAGCCGAACCACAGCAACGCCGTGCCGAGCGTCACATAGGTCAGGTTGTGCGGCACCACCTTCTCACCCTTGAGTAACTTGCGGTTGCCGACAATGAAAACCGATGCCAGGGCCGCGAACCCGGCGCTCGTATGCACCACAATCCCACCGGCGAAGTCGGCCAGCCCCATCTGCGCCAGCCAGCCGCCACCCCACGTCCAGTGCGCCAGCGGGATATAAACGAGGATGCTCCAGAAGACCAGGAAGATAAGATAGCTCTTGAAGGTCACCCGGTCGGCAAAAGCGCCGGTGATCAAGGCTGGGGTGATGACTGCAAACATCTCCTGGAAGACAAAGAGCGCCAGGATGGGGATCTGCTGGCCAGGCAGCGGGTCGAAGCCGACCCCATTGAGGCCAAAGTAGCGCAAGTCGCCGATGATGCCGCCCACATCCTTGCCGAAGACGAGGCTGAAACCGAAGAGTACCCAGATGACGGTCACGATGCCCATCGAGACGAAGCTCTGCATCATGATGGTCAGCACATTCTTGCGGCGCACCAACCCGCCGTAGAAGAAGGCCAGACCAGGGGTCATGATGAAGACCAGCGCCGCGCTCGATCAGCACCAGCGCCGTCGAACCAGAATCGATGTTCTGCATGCAAATTCCTCCTTTGGCTGCATAGCGGTCTTAAGCTACACTATACAGTGCCCTCCACACTGGCACAATAGCGCTATCCTGTACAGATTTCGACGCGGGCGGGCGAGGGGCCTAGCCCAAATGAGGTAGGTGCCGATGCGAAACGCAGAAACAGGCCAAAGCATTCGGTCGCAGCTGGTCCTGGCCGTCCTGTTCCCATCCATATGTTTTGGCCTTCTGACCGTGCTCGTCAGTGTCACCGCGATGCGCCAGCTTTCCGACCAGTCGGTCCAGCAGCAAAGCCTGGCAGTGGCCCGCGTCGTCGCCGGTACCGTTAACCAGGACGCCCCGCTGCCGCGGGCTGGCCTGCCGCACACGCTGGCCTCCCTGCGCCCTACACCTAACACAAGGCTGTACGTCGTGGACCGCCAGGGCCGTCTGGCCGGCCCGCAGGCTATCCCGGGCGCCGATGCTGCCACCACGACCAGGAAGGGAGGGCCCTTGCCGGCCGATACGGCCGACTTCAGCGATGACCGTCGCCTCTTGCAGATCCTGTCCACCGGGCAGCCGGGCAGCCTGGTCCGACCGGCCTCGCCGGGCGGCGACGAGCTCGTCACCGCCGTTTCCCCCCTGGGGCAGCGTGGGCTGAGCCTCTCGTCACGGTGAGCCCGATGCCGTCCATCGCGGCCCCGATGCTCTTCTTCCAGTGGTTGGTAGCCTGTCTGCTGGCAGCCGGCGCGGGCGCCTCGGCCTTCATGCTCTCCATCAGCCTGCGGCGGGCCATGAGCCCCCTGGCGGCTCTGGCCCAGGAAGCGCAGCAATTGGGACCCGGTGGCATCTTCCGCCCCCTGGCATTGGCCGGCCCGCAAGAGGCACAAACCCTCATCGACTCTTTCAACCGTCTTATGATCCGGCTGGCCGAGCAGCGTGCCACGCTGCGCGAGTACTCGCTGCAGGCGCTGCGCAGCCAGGAAGACGAACGCCGCCGCGTACCGCGGCGAGATCCATGATGAAACCTTGCAGGAAGTCGTGGCGCTGGTGCAGCGCATCGAGCTGCTGCGCGGCCAGCCAGAGGCCGGGCGCGATGAGCTGGCGGCCGGGCTCGACGAGCTGCATGAACTCGCCGGGCGCGCCGTCACCGACCTGAGGCGCATCAGCATCTCGCTGCGCCCGCCGATACTGGAGCACCTCGGGCTGGCTGTCGCCCTGGAGGCCCTGTGCGACGAGCTGGGGCAAGCCTTGCCCGGCGCTAGCGTCCGGGTGGAGGTGACCGGCGATGAGCGCCGCCTGGCGCCTGAGCTGGAGCTGACCGTCTACCGGGTGGCGCAGGAGGCGCTCACCAATGTGCGCAGGCACGCGCCCGGCGCCAGGCACGTGATGGCCAGCCTGGGCTTCGAGGATTGGGGGGTCAAGCTCGCCGTGGCCGACGACGGGCCGGGATTCGATGCCCAGGATACCCTCTCGCTGCTGCAGGGCGGGCATCTGGGCATCGCCGGCATGCTCGAGCGCGCCCGCCTCTTCGGCGGCGAGATGGAAGTATTTTCGGTCTGCGGAGGCGGCACGACCATCACCCTGCGCCTGCCGGCAGGCGCAGGGTGATGGCCGGGTTCATTTGCCCTTGCTCGCGTCCAGCGCCGCCAACACCTTCTCCGGCGTGATCGGCAGATCGTAGATGCGCACGCCGATGGCATTCGCCACCGCATTGGCGATGGCCGGCACGATCGGCGTGTTCGCCGGCTCGCCGAATCCCCTTGGCGCCGAACGGGCCGACCCCCGTGCCAGACTCAAGGATGATGGCCTGGATGGCCGGCGCATCCACCGCGGTCGGAAGCAGATACTCCGCAAAGGTCGGCGTCTTCAGCCGGCCCTGCTCTACCACGAGCTCCTCGGTCAGCGCGTAGCCCATCCCCATCACGCTGCCACCCACGAGATCTGGCCCTCCACCGCAGCCGGGTTGATCGCGCGCCCCGACGTCGTGGCAGGCCACGCTCTTCAGCAAGGTTCACCTGGCCTGTTTCAGTGTCGACGGCCACTTCCACTGCCTGCGTGCCGAAGATGAAATCGGAGTACAGGTTTCCCTGGCAGGTCTCCGGATCGAGAGGGTCGCTGAACGCGGATCGAGACAGGGCCGGGTTTCGCCAACGGCTTGCCTGCGGCGCGCGGAGCGCGCCGCCACCTCGCTCAGCGCCACGCGTTGCCCCGGGTCCGCCTTGACGAAGGCCTGGCCGTCGGCCAGGTCGATCTCCTCCGGCGCTGACCTCGAGCTGGTATGACGCCTGCTCCACGAGCACCTCACGCACGGCCCGAGCGGCCTTCAGCGCCGCGTTGCCTGACATGAACAGCTGCCTGGTCGCCGTGGACGTGCCCGCCAGCGGCGTCGTGGCAGTATCGCTGCTTGTAGACGGTGATGCGCTCCATCGGCACGCCGAGCACTTCGCTGGTGATCTGGCACAGGCTTAAGGCTTGCCCGCCGCCCAGGTCCGGCGCCCCGCTGCGCACCACCGCGCTGCCGTCCGTCTCCATCCCCACCCAGGCCTGCGACGTATCGTGCAGGAAGGTCATGCGCCCGAAGCTCTCGATGTACGAAGCGAACCCCTGCCCGATGCGCACATGCGAGGGAACAGCTGACATCGCCTGCTCCCCATCCCCTATTCCCTCGTCCCTATTCCCTATTCCCTCTTCCCTATTCCCTATTCCCTTCGTCCCCAGCGCCGCCAGCGCCCGTGTGGCGCTCTCCTCGAGCCAAATCTCACCCTTCAGGATCTGCCCCGTAGCGGTCGTGTCGCCGGCCTGCACGTAGTTCTTGCACCGCAGCTCCAGCGGGTCCATCCCCAGGCGGCGGGCGATCTCGTCCATCTGCTGCTCGTAGGCCACGCAGATCTGCGTCGCCCCAAAGCCGCGGAAGGCACTCGTGAAGGGGTTGTTGGTGGCCGCGGCCACGCCGTCGATCCAGAGATGCTCGGCAGCGATAGGGCCCGTTGGCGATCGCCACGGCGTATAGCAAAACGTAGCG
This sequence comes from uncultured Chloroflexia bacterium, assembly GCA_963808455.1. GTDB lineage: Bacteria > Chloroflexota > Anaerolineae > CG2-30-64-16 > CG2-30-64-16 > CAWEHT01. Next base: position 9,031 of record CAWEHT010000138.1, read on the forward strand.
CGTCAGGTAGGGATACGCCCCCGAATCGGCGATCAGGTTGATGTGCGCCGCCACGATGTGCCCATCGCGGGTCGCGCCGGTGCGATGCTTGATGATGAAGGGATGCCGCTTCGAGTGCGCCAGCAGCGATTCCTCGCGCGTGTAGACCAGCCGGACGGGGCGCCGCGTGCGCTGTGCCAGCAGCCCCAGGAAGATCTCGACCGTGACATCTTCCTTGCCGCCGAACCCGCCGCCCACGAACGTCCCCTGCACGCGCACCTGGTTCTGCGGCACGCCCAGCGCCATGGCAACGCTGCGAAAATGCTCGATCACCTGCGTCGACACGCGGATGGTGATCACACCTCGCTCGTCGACCCAGGCCACCCCGGCCTCAGGCTCCAGGTAGGCGTGATCGACGAACCCCATCCGGAAGGTGTTCTCCACGATCAGGTCGGCCTGGGCCATGCCGGCTTCCAGGTCGCCCTTGCGCAGCTTGTAGCGGGCGACGACATTGTCCGGCGCGTTGACGATCGGCGCTCCCGGCTGCAGCGCGGCTTCGGGATCGAACACGCCCGGCAGCGGCTCGTAGTCGACCTCGATCAGCCGCAGCGCCTGCTCGGCCTGCTCCAGCGTTTCGGCGGCCACCAGCGCGATGGGCTCACCTACGAACCGCACGACCTCGCCCGCCAGCACCGGGACATCGGCGCTCACCACGCGCTTCTGGCCCGTCTGCCCCGGCATATCGCCGGCCAGGCGGGCACCGGTCAGGTCCCGCGAGGTCAGGATGCAAATCACCCCCGGCAGCGCCTTCGCCTTGCTGGTATCGACCCGCAGCAGGCGGGCCGACGGGTGTATGCTGCGCAGCACTTTTGCATGCAGCATTCCCGGCAGGCTGTAGTCGCCGGCGTAGACGGTGGCGCCAACGGCCTTGGCGAGCGCGTCGATCCGGCGCACCGGCTTGCCGACCTGGCGCAGCGGCGGCAGTTCCACAGGAGGCAGTGGCTTGATCCTAACGCTCATCGTTCACCTCCCGCCAGCTTCTCGGCCGCCTGCTGGATGGCCTGGACGATCTGGCCGTAGCCGGTGCAGCGGCACAAGTTGCCCGAGATCGCCTCGCGGATCTCTGGCTCGGAGGGATGGGGCACCCGGTCCAACAGGGCCTTGGCGGCGATGATCATGCCCGGGGTGCAGTAGCCGCACTGGATGGCGCCACAATCGGCAAAGGCTTCCTGCAGCGCGTGAGGATGCTCGAGCGTGCCGAGCCCGGCCACCGTGGTGATCTCGCAGCCATCAGCCTGCCAGGCCAGCACAAGGCAGCTGTTGACCGCGCGCCCATCTAGCAGCACGGCGCACGCCCCACAGTCTCCCTTCTCGCAGCCGTTCTTCACTTCGGTATAGCCCAGATCGCGCAGCGTCTGGAGCAGGGTCATATTCAGGCGCCACCGCCAGCTGATGCCGGCGTCCGTTCACAATCAGTTCCGTCATCGGGCACCATCCCTCGGCGTTGCCTGGTTGGCCTCCAGCAGCCGGCGCACCAGTACGGCCGCCAGGCGGCGGCGATAGGCGGCCGTGCCGCGCAAATCGTCGATGGGACTGGCAGCCTCGCCGCACAGCGCGGCAGCTTCGACGATGGCTTCGCGGTCAAGCTTGCGCCCTTCCAGGGCTGCCTCGGCGGCGCGGGCCCGGATCGGGCGCGGCGCGACGGCCCCCAGGGCGATGCGCACCCCACGGCACGTGCCGTCGTCCCGGCGGTCAAAGTGCACGGCCGCGCTGACCACCGAGATGGCGTCGGCCTGGCGCAGGCCGAACTTGGCGAAGCCGCCACCCGCCGTGGCGGCCGGCTGCGGCCAGCGGATCGCCACCAACAGCTCGCCGGGCCGAAGCCGCGTCTTTCGCACCAAGACAAAGAACTCGTCGAGCGGCAGCCAGCACGCGTCCCGCCGCAGGAGGCCGAGCGCGACTTCGGCGTCGAGGACGAGCAGGGAGGGCGCGCTGTCGGCCGCCGGCGAGCCATCGGCGAGGTTGCCGCCGAGCGTCGCTCGGTTGCGGACCAGCGGGCTGGCGAACGTGGCGGCCGCTGCGCCCAGAGGTGCGGCGTGCCGCGCCACCAGCGGATGAGCCAGGACCTCAGCCAACGTCGTCGTCGCACCGGCCACAAGATAGCCGTCTTCCTGCCTTATCCCACGGAGCTCGGCCAGCCGGCTGATGTCAACCAGCCGGTCCGGGCAGCGCCGGCGCGACCGCATGTCAACGATCAGGTTGGTCCCACCGGCGACCGGCAGCACATCCTTCCCGTCTGGGGCCAGAGCTTCGAGGCCCTCAGCCAATGACCTGGGCCGTAGCAACTCAAAAGATGGAAGCATGCCTCTCCTCTTCACATCCCTGTCTGGGGCGGGGTGGCCTCGTCCTTGCCGCGTCCTACAGCCCCAGATAGTGCGTCTTGATATGTTCGCAGTCCATCAGTTCCTGGCCTGCCCCTTCCATCACCACACAGCCATTTTCCAGCACATAGCCTCTTTCGGCAAGCTCCAGAGCATAGCACGTGTTCTGTTCCACAAGCAGGACCGTCAGGCCACGCGCGCGCAGCATTTGGAGCCGGTCGTAGATCTCGTCGATCAGCTTGGGCGCCAACCCCAGCGAGGGCTCGTCAAGCATGAGCAACTTCGGGCGAGAGGCGAGCGAGCGGCCGATCGCCAGCATCTGTTTTTCGCCGCCGCTCAGGGTGCCGGCCAGCTGGGCTTGCCGCTTCTTGAGCACCGGGAACAGCTCGTAGACCTCGTCCAGGACGCCGGTCTTGAGATTGCCACGACAGCCGTAAGCGCCCATCATCAGGTTATCCATGACGGTCATGTATGGGAACGGCCGGCCGCCTTCAGGGACGTGCGCAAGCCCGGTCTGCGTGACCTTGTGCGGCGGCAACCCCCCGATGTCCCGTCCAACGAACGAAATCTCGCCGGAAGTACATTGGATCAGCCCTGAGATGGTCTTGAGCAGGGTGCTCTTGCCGGCCCCATTCGGCCCGATGACGGCCACTACCTCGCCCTCATCCACGTGGATGGCCACGTCATGGAGGATCGGGACTTTGCCGTAGCCGGCATTGACGCCATTTACTTGCAGCAGTTGGCTCATCGCACGCCCCTTGTGCCCAAGTAGGCCTCGATCACACGCTTGTCGCCGCTGATCTCGCTGGGGTTGCCTTCGGCGATCACCCGGCCGGTCTCGAGGACGACAATGCGGTGGCAGAGGCCCATCACCATCTGCATGACGTGTTCCACCACGCAGAAGCTCAGGCCGGCAGTCTCGTTGAGCCGCCGCAGCAGGTCCATGAGCCCCTTCAGCTCCATGGGGTTCAATCCTGCGCCCGCCTCGTCAAGGAGCAACAGCCTGGCGCCGGTTGCCATAGCCCGCGCCAGTTCCACCCTGCGCAGGGCAGCAAACTGCAAGTCGCCGGAGCGTTGGCGCCGGATCGGCCCTAACTCGCAGAGCTCGATCACTTCGTCGACCCTGGCTGCCACATCCTTTTCGGTGCAGCGGTTGTAAGCCCCGACCCGCACCGTCTCTGCGACCGACATGTTGCTGAACGCTTTCACAACCTGGAAGGTGCGCGACATGCCCAGCTGGCAGATCCTGTAAGGCGGCAGCCCGCTGATCTCGACGCCCTGAAAGTAGACATGCCCGGAATCAGGCCGGTAGAGCCCCGAGATCACGTTGAAAAGCGTGGTCTTCCCGGCCCCGTTCGGACCAATCAACCCGAGGATCTGGCCCTGGTCGATCTGCAGGCTGACGTCGTCCACAGCGACCAGGTTGCCGAATCTTTTCGTCACCTTAGTGACTTGTAGCATCGGCTGGGATGGCATGTTCGTCCTTCACGAAATATGATTTGACTTTGTAGGCCAGGTCCCGAGCCATGGGGGCCAGGCCCTTGGGCCGGTACAGCGCGATCAGGATCAACACGACGGCGTACACGGCCAGGTACAGCCCGGCGGTGCTACCGCTCAAGCGCGCCCGCAGCAACTCACGCCCGCTGACCAGGAGCACCGATGCCAGAAACGGGCCGTAAACGATGCCCATCCCGCCTACGATGCCCAGGATCGCGACTTCGATGCTCTGGTTGCTGTCAAAGAAGACCTGCCCGATGAAGCCATAAAGGCAGGCCCACACCGCTCCCGTCATCCCGACCAGGAACGCGTAGATCATGAGGGCCTTGAGCTTGCACAAGCGCGCATTGACACCCAGTACCTGCGCCGCGTCCTCGTTTTCACCCAGGGCCAACAACTGGTAGCCCAGCTTGGTGTTGCGGATCCTGATGTTGAGAAACAGGGCGATGACCAATATGACTAGGAGGATATAGTAGTAGGGAGCATAGGTGTTGAAGCGCATGATGGCCAGCGCGGGGGCAGGCAGATACTTCTCGATGGGGCCACCCACGTCGGTCCACAGCAGGAAGGTCACCCTCAGCACCTCCACCAGGGCAGAGGAAGAGAGCGCGTACCAGACGTCCCGCACCCCGAAGCGGAACAGCGGGTAGCCGATCACTGCGGCGAAGCCCGCGGCCACCAGCCCGCCCACGAACATCCCTACCCACGGCGTGATGTTCCAGCGCAGCAACAGCGTGCCGGTCGTGAAGGCGCCCAGGCCGAGGTAACCGGCCGCGGCCAGATCCAGCTGCCCGGCCATGCCGCCGATGATATTCCAGGCTGTGGCGAGGACTGCGAACAGGACCACGGTCGTGACCAGCACCATGATGTACTCGTTATTGCCGACCACGGCGGGCACGGCCAACACGATGGCCACGCCGGCCAGCAACAACAGGATCCTCGATATCGGGAAGCTGTTCTTCACTATTTCCTCCCGAAGAGACCGCGGGGCCTCAGCCACAATACGAGGATGAAGATCGCGTACACGGCCAGCATGCGGGCCCGCGGGTCCCACAAGGCCATGGTAAGCGCCTCCACGCTGCCCACGATGATCCCCGACAGCAGCAGCCCGGCCATCGAGCCCAGCCCCGCCAGGGCCAGCACGCACCAACTCAGGAGGCCGAACCGGATGCCCATGGTCGGGTCCACCTGCTGGAATGTCATCAGCAGGGCCCCCGCGATCCCGGTCAGCGCCGAACCCAGCCCCAAAGAGATGGCGTAGGTCCGCTTGTAATCCACTCCCGACAGGGATGCCGCATCCAGGTCATCCGAGGCGGCCCGGATCGCCCTTCCCGCCCAGGTCTTGTTCAGGAAATAATAAACCGCTGCGATGGTCAGGGCGGCAACCACGGCCGAGATAAGCCGCGACAGCATGATCGTGAAATGGCCGATGATGATGTGGCCCGTGATGATGGAATAGTTCAGCGCCCTTGGTTCGGCCAGGAACAACACCTGCGTGATGGCCCGCAGGAAAATCATGAGGCCAACCGTCACCGCGAGCTGGGTCACGTACTGTTGCCGCAAGGTGCGGTGAATCAACAAGTAGTAGGTCAGGACCCCGATCACGAAGAGAAGTGGGAACGTGATGAGGGGCGTGACCACCGGGTCCAGCCCCCATAAAGTGGCCAGCCAGAAGGTTGCGTACATGGCCAGCATCACGAAATCACCGTGGGCAAAGTTCACCACGTTCATCACGCCAAAGACGATGGAGAGCCCTAGGGCAATGAGGGCGTAGATCGAGCCCATCATCGCGCCGTTCAGCAGGTTCTGGACAATGTCTTGCAGCAGCTTCATTGTTTCGTCCGGTCCCTTTGTTGTGGCTCTATCGGGCAGCGCCGCCCGATAGAGCCACGTCTAGCTCACCTTAGCCCTCGCGCGGAGGTAAAACCGGGAGGGAGTCGCGCTGCCGAAAACCTCAGTACGTATGGTCCGTGCGAGGGATGACGGCATCCGCTTCGGCCACGTCGAGCGGCCAAACCGTGCGTGCCACACCGCTCTGATTCTGCATCACAACGGCCGCGGCGTATATGTTGTCGCCGTTGGCATCGAACTTGATGTGGTTCGCCGTGTAGGTCTCCACAGCCGGGCCAGACGTCAGGTCAAGCTGCATGAAGGCGTCGCGCAGGTTGTCAGGGTTGAGCGGATCGTCGGCGTGGATCTGGCCGGACTTCTCGAGCGCCACATCGAGGACCCACATCGCATAGTAATTCATGCCCGCTGCTTCGGACGGGTTATAGCCGCGCAGGGCATTGAACTCCTGCACGAATTTCTTGTTGGTCGGGGTGTTCTTGGCCGCGTTGTAGCTATAGGTGTTGGAGTACATCGGCGCCAGGTCTCCCAGCGCCTTGATCGAGCTCGGGTCGGAATAGCCCGAGGCGCCCATGCCGGCGATATACTTGGGCATGGCGCCCACTTCTTTGAAGGTCTTGGCAAAGAGCACGGCATCCGTGAAGTAAGGAGCCTGCAGCACCACGTCCGGCTTGGCATTGTTGATGTCGTTGATCATGGAAGAAGCATCGGTGATATCAGAAGAGTATTCCTTCTGGTAGACCACGCTGAGCCCCTGAGCCTTGGCCTCGGCAATCGCACCCAGGCCCACGCTGTGTCCGAAGCTCGAATCTTCGTTCAGGATCGCCACGCTCTTGAGCGGGAAGTTGTGCTTCTTCGCATAATCGATCAGAAAGTCGACGTTCGACTTGCCATGCTGGCCGGCGGTCGGGGCCGGGCGGAAGAGGTACTTGCGCCCCATCTGCGTGAGGGTATCGACCAGCGCGTCGGCGATCAGGATGACCTTCTCGCGGTCGGTCACTTCGGAGACGGCCGTGGTGATGGAGCTGATGTAGGCCCCGAGGATGGCAACGGGGTGATTCTTGCTGATGATGCTTTCGGCGCCCAGCTTCGCCGTGTCGGCAGTGTCGCCGGCATCTTCGCTGGCCAGTTGCAACTTGAGGCCACCCATCGACTTGATGCCACCGGCGTCGTTGATGTCTTTGACCGCCAGTTGCATGCCCGCTTGAGCCTCGACCCCAAACACGGCGTTCTTGCCCGTGAGCGGCTCGAGGCAGCCGACAACGATCACCTGCGGCAGGGCTTTGCCGGACGTCGCCGCCGCGGCCGTGGGTGCAGGCGCTGCGGCCGGCGCAGCCGCCGGAGCGCACGCGGTCGCCACTATGGCAACCAGAAGCAGGACGGTTAGAGCGCGCGTGACCTTAGGACACATGGTACTTCCTCCTTTTTGTGATGCGAATGCGATCTCTTCGAGTGTCACCGGTGAAGCAGGCGGGTCGCCATCTTCTCAAGCGGGTTCTGCTTGATGTACACCTCCTCGCGGCAGCGGGCGCATAGCAAGTGGATTGAGAACAGCATATCGAATGGCACATGGAGAGGCCCACAGAGGGGATCTGTGGGAGGTGGCCGGCTGGCCTGGACGTGTCAGAGTTGCGCTCAACGTGGCGCACATGAGAACTCCGTCGGCTCTAAGATTCCTGGCCCAGCGTGCTGGCTGCCGCAAGACGAGACAGCCTTCCGAGTGCGGCAGCGCGCCCCACGCTCCCACGGAACAAACCTATCCTGGCAGGCAGCCTGCCAGGTATCGGATCAATTCACAGGGCACATGTTCCAAATAGCGGAATCCGATTCCGCAACGAAGCATAACACGTTTGGCCAGGAAGGTCAAAGGCGCGACGGGCGCCCCGCTCGAAGGCCATCTGATGCTCATTCGGCGATCAGATGCCCCAGATCGAGCTCCACGGCCAGCGCCTGGCACGATTGCCAGACGTGCTCCGGCAGGGCCACTGAGCTCCCATGGGCAGCCACCAGGCCGTTCTCAAGCCACCCGGCACCAGCACTTCGCTGAATCCTTCGGGCGAGGGCCGACGACTTGAGGTCCCGCACCATGGCGGCCATCCGCTCGCCAAAGGACTCCGGCGGGACGAAATTCGCGGTATCGATGGCGCCGAAGAAATATCCCACGTTCCCTTCGCCCTCGTAGGGCAGCAGGTTCGCCACCTGCCTTCCGAAAGCGCCACCCGTCAGCACGCCGGAAAGGATGTCGATCAGCAGCGCGATGCCGTAGCCCTTATGCCCCGCAAAGGGCAGCAGCATGCCGCCGTTGAGTGCCTCATACGGGTCGTTGGTGGGCCGGCCATGGCGATCGTAGGCCCAGCCTGCCGGGATCGCCTCGCCCCGCGCCAGCGCAGCCTCGATCTTGCCGCGCGCCACCACACTGGTCGCGATATCGAGCACAAAAGGGCCCGTAGGTGCCGGCACGGCGTGAGCAGGGGATTGTTGCCATACATGGGCGTGGCGCCGCCCCACGGGGCCATGGTCGGGCCGATATTGCTCATGGCAAAGCCGATCATGCCGGCATTGCAGGCCTGCATGGCATAGTAACCGGCAGCGCCGAAGTGGTTCAATCACCTGGCGCCGGCCAGCCCAACGCTCGCCACGCACTTTGGCGATCGCCAGTTCCATCGCCTGCACGCTGGCTACCTGGCCCAGCCCGTTGTCGCCGTCGATGACAACTGCCGCCGGCGTCTCGATCACGACAAGCGGGGCTGCGGGTCGCGGGTTGATCCCCACCCGCTCCTCAGCCGGGCCACGTAGATCGGCAGGTAGGCCAGGCCGTGAGTGTGGATGCCGCGGGCGGTCGGCCTCGAGGCGAGTGTGCCCGCGGTCAACGCGGCATGATCCTCCGGCACGCCCATGTGCACCAGGGCCTCCGCGGCAAAGGCCCGCAGACGATA
>CAWEHT010000139.1:0-3133 GCA_963808455.1 uncultured Chloroflexia bacterium
ACAAGATACTGTAGCGAAATCCACATCCCGGGCGGGGCGTACGGGACATAATCAGCACAAGGAGCGAACTATGAATGCCGACATTTTCCAGGAGCGCTGGGCGCAGGTGCGGAGCGAAGCACAACGGCGTTGGTCGAAGCTGACGGATGAGGACCTGGACGCCGCGACGGGAAAGGCCGACAGTTTGATCGACGCCATCGAAGACCGCTACGGCTGGAGCCGCCAAAAGGCAAAGGCGCAGGTCGACCAGCTGACGAAGCAGTACGGCAACGGCATGCGGGACGTGGCCCAAAGCCTGCTGGCCGATGCGAACGATCTGATCAGCGACAACCCCTGGGTCGCCATCATCGGGGGTCTGCTGGTCTTGGGGCTGATCGTGAGCCTGCTGAGGCGGCCCAGGCTGCGTAGCTGCTGAAGGATCTTTTGACCCAATCTCAAGATTCAGGAGGGACATGTGGCTAAGGTTTCCCCCATCCAGCTGCAAAAGGCGCTGAAGGGCGTCAAGTATCCGGCCAGCAAGACAGACCTGCAACAGACCGCCCGGCAGAACGGCGGGGATGAAAATGTGCGGAGCCTGCTGGACCAATTGAAGGATCAACAATTCAACCGGCCCTCCGACGTCAGCAAGGCGGTCGCAGCTTTGCAGTGATCAAAGGAAGGTTATGGATCAAGAGACAAATGGTATAATGGGCCACGAGAGATTCGCAGACGAAAGGAGACCACCTCATGCCTTTCTGGGACAAGGCGGCGAAAACCGCCAAAGATGCGGCTGACAAGGCGACTTTCGAGGGCAACAAGTTGGTGCGCATCCAGCGCGAGCAAGGGGCGCTCAACGATCTGCGTGCGAAGGCGCAGGCTCGCCTGGGAGACCTCGGCCATCTGGCGTTGTCGCTCTACCAGAACGGCACGCTGATGGATCCCTCCGTGGCGGCCCTGGCGCAGGACGTGGCCGGCCTGGAGGCGCAGGTCAACGCGCAACAGGCCAAGATTGAGGGAATCAAGGCCGAACAATTTGGGGCCGCGCAGGGCGCAGCCTATGCGCCGCCGGCATCCTACTCGCCGGCGCCAACCTACGGCCCTCCGGCCCAGCCTAGCGCTCCGCCACCGCCGGAGCCGTGGAGCGCTGCGCCACCGCCGGCCCCGCTCGCGCCGCCGGCCCCGTTCAATGCGGCGCCTCCGCCCTCTGGCCCGGCCAACGTGGCTCCGCCGCCGGCCCCGTTCAACGCGGCCCCACCGCCGCCGGCGCCCATGGATGCGCCTGCGCCGCAGGCCGCCGATATGATGGAGTGTCCCAGCTGCCATACCCAGGTGCCGGCAAACACGGCATTTTGCCCCGAGTGCGGCACACGGTTGCGGGCCTGAACATCACGCCGGCGGGCACAGCAGATTGTGCCCGCCGGCGATAGGCGGCCCTTCTCCAGGATAACGCGGTACGCTTGCCGTTCCGGCGACCCCACCGCGGCCTTCACATCACAGGGCACCCAAGGCTTCCGCCATGTCCGCGACGGCGGCGTCGATTCACAGCGCGCCCAAAGCTTCTGCCATGCGCCGCGACGGCGGCCTCGATCAGCTCCATGCTGGTGGCGTACGAGATGCGCAGGTAGCCCTCGCCGTTGGCGCCAAAATCAGAGCCGGCCAACAGGGCCACGCCGGCGCGATCCAGCAGGTAATCGGCCAGCCATTTGGACGACTTGCCGAAGCTCCGTACGTCGGGGAAGACGTAGAACGCCCCCTCTGGCAGCGGGCAACGGATGCCCGGCACGCTGTTGAGCAAAGCCACGGTGCGGTCACGGCGCACCCGGTAGGATTCGCGCATGACGGCCACAGCCGACTGATCGCCGCACAGGGCGGCAACGCCCGCAACCTGCGTGAAATCGGCCGTGCAGCCGACCGAATGCGTGAGCAACAGATCCACTCGCTCGACCAGCTCGGCAGGCATGATGCCGTAGCCCAGCCGCCAACCGGTCATGGAGTAGGTCTTGGAGAAACCATCGATGATGACCGTCCGCTCGCGCATGCCGGGGAGGGCGGCGATGGTCGGCGCCTCGCCGTCATAGATCTGCTGGGTATAGAATCTCGTCCGATAGCACCCAGGCGTCCGTGCGCCGGACGGCGGCGGCAAGACGCTCGAGATCGCCGACCTGGGCCACGCCGCCGGTTGGGTTGGAAGGCGAATTGAGGATCACCAGCCGCGTGCGTGGGCCGATGCGGGCCTCGAATTCATCCATGTCAAACGTCTGAAGCGAACGCGGGGCGTCGCTTTGCGGCTGGTCACCGGCCGCCTTGCCGGGCGCCAGGCGCACCGGCACCGGCACGGCACCCGCGACGCGGATGGTGGCGGCATAAGACGGGAAACCCGGGTCAGGCAGGATGACCTCGTCGCCTGCAGCCACGAGGGCCATGATGGCGCAGAACATCGCCGGTTTGGCGCCCGGCCCGACCACCACTTCCTCAGGGGCGAATTGCAAGCCACGCCGCGGCCCGGCAGTCTCGGCGATGGCAACCCGCAAATCACGTGCTCCGGCAGGCGGTGTGTAGCGCGTATGGCCGGCGCGGATGGCCTCGACGCCTGCCTCGGCAATGTGCGCCGGCGTGGGAAAGTCGGGCTGCCCGATCTCGAGGTGGATGATATCGCGCCCCTGAGCTTCCAGGGCCTTGGCCCGTGCCAGCACTGCATAGGCGCCCTCTGGTGCCAGCCGCGCACGCGTGGCGCAAACTCCTTCAACATGGTCGCTCGCTCCTCTTCGCACAGGACTTCAGGGCCATTCTAGCACGGCAGGCGCGAAATCGTAGTATAATGAGGATGGCGCTTAGACAGCCAGGAGGGAGAGCCGGATGAAGGCACGCGAAATCATGACCAGGGAAGTGATCACGTTCGCCCCCGAGACGCCGATCCTCAGAAATCGCCCGCGCTTTTCAAACCCGGGGCATCAGCGGGGCGCCGGTCGTGGAGAAGGACAGGCTGATTGGCATCGTCACGCAGTCAGACCTGATCGCCCGCCATGCACGCCCGCACTCGCCCCTCTACTTCCCCTTTTTCGACGCCAAGATTCCGCTGGGCGGGCAACACGAGTACCGTGAGCTGGTTCGCCACATCCTGGGCAACACGGCGCGCGACATCATGAGCACGCCG
>CAWEHT010000140.1:0-6626 GCA_963808455.1 uncultured Chloroflexia bacterium
AAGTGATATGGGAACCTACTGTTGGCCCGCCAGGCTTACTCGAACCTCTTCACCCAGGCGCTGGCGCTGGAAGACGCCTGCGGCCGCGGTGTGCGTCGAGGACCCGAGCGACATGGATGTGCCCAAGGCGCGGGCGCGCCACCTGTGCGTGCGCGCGGAGCGAGCCTGCCTTGCGGCCCTGGAGTGGCTCTGTTCGGCATTGCGCCACACGCGCAATGCGCTTTGTCCTGTCGGCGCCCGGCATCGGCTTGCCTTGCCTGTCAGACAGCGTTGAGCCGCGGCCGCCGAATCCAGACCGCGAGTCGAACCACGCCGCATGTCGAGTGGGACCAGTGTATAATAGGCACAGAGGTGATGTGGTAGTAGCTAACGTGCACGTCGCCATACGCAGCGAAGAGCTCCGTGACCTGTGTCGTCGATATCATGTCCACTCGCTGGCACTCTTCGGGTCCGTCCTGCGTGACGATTTCCGAACCGACAGCGATGTTGACCTGGTGGTCGAATTCGAGCCGAACGCGCATGTCGGTCTGATGATGCTGAGCCGCATGCAGCGCGAGCTTGCTGACCTGCTGCACCGGCCTGTGGATCTCGTACCGCGGGACGGCCTGAAAGCAGCGATCCGCGAATCCGTTCTCTCCGCAGCGCAGGTCATTTATGCGACCTGACCGCCTCCATCTCGCCGACATGCTCGAGGCTTGCGACGCAATTGCCCGCTTTTTGGTCGGCATGACGGTGGATGTCTGGGCGCAAGACGAAGTACGGCAGAGCGCCGTCGTGCATAGGCTGATCGTTATCGGCGAAGCGGCGGCTCGCCTTTCTCCGGGCTTCCGCAGCTCACATGGCGAGGTGGACTGGGCCGGCATCATCGGCTTTCGCAATTTGGTTGTAAATCGGTGGAAGCCAAGAACCTCTACGAGGCGCTCCGGACCTACGACCCCCCGCACATGGTGGGGCTGCGTCAGAAGGCCCACATCATGTTTGATCACCGGAATCTTGGCTCCCCCTATCCTGCTTTCCTGGCTCCTGGTCTATGGGCAGAATGACCGTGAAAGTGGTGCCGTATCCTTGTACGCTCGTCATGCTGATGGTGCCGTGGTGCAATTCGATAGACCGCTTGACTATGGCCAGCCCCAGGCCGGTGCCCGAGATCGTCCCCACGTTGCTGGCCCGCTGAAACGCCTGAAACAAGCGCCCTTGATCGGCTTCCGGGATGCCGATGCCCTGATCGGCCACCTCAAAGCGCAGCTGCCCGGCAGCGCGCTCCACGCTCAACCGTACGCTCTGCCCTTCCGGCGAGTACTTGATCGCGTTGTTCAGCAAATTGCCCAGGATGTGGCGCAGGTGTTTCTCGTCAACGTAGACCGGACCGTCCAGGTTGTGGCTGCGGAGTACTGGATGACATGACCGCCCTGCTTTGACCGTTGCATCGCTCGATCGGTCGCGGCAGAACCCTTCCAGGTCCAGCAATGCCGGGTGGAATGCATCTCTCTCGGCCTGTGCCCGGCCGATGGTCAGGATGTCCTCGAGCAGCTCGTTCATGTGCCTGGCCGCGTCCTGGATCTGGTGCAGGTGCCGCAGCCTCCTGTCGGCATTCCAGCGGGTGTCGTAGCGTTCCAACATCTCTGCCGACGACAAAATACCGGCTAGAGGCGTGCGAAACTCGTGGGACGTAGTCGAGATGAACGCGTCTGAGCTCGCTCAGCTCATGTTCTTGGGCCAGGGCAAGCTTCATCTTTTGCTCGGTGATAGAAGCGACCCGTGATATCCCGGGTGATGGCACCCATCATCCGCCCTCGCCCGGTTCTGATGGCAAACATCTGTGACTGCACGTGTCGCCTGTTCCCATCCGGCCGCACGATCTCACGCTCGGAGAATAATTGCGGCGGCGCCACGGGCGAGGTCACAAAATCCAGGATCTTGCGGCGATACTCTTCGTAGCCAGAGGGCGTCCGTTGCTCAGGCGTCGCCAGGTCGAACATCGCATCCCAGAGTGGGCGGCCGATCGCCGAGCTTGCCGGCACGCCGGTCAGCTGCTGGTTGCCTTTGTTGTACTCGACGATCGTGCCCTCCTCATCGGTCAGGACGATGCCGTCCGGCGAGTGCTGCACGAAGCTGCGGAATTTCTCCTCGCTCTGTCTCGCAGCGCGTCGGCGCTCAGGCGGGCCTCGACGTAGAGTCCCGCCCGCTCCAGGGTAGGGCCCACGTGCCCGGCCAACGACGTCAGCACCCGTAGATCGTACTGCGTGAGCCGCACCCCATGGATACTTTCGACGTTCAGGACGCCCAGCACGGGTCGCGGCCGAGCAGCGGGATGGCCACCTCGGAGCAGGTCCCCTCCGCAGCCCCCAGGAAATCAGCGTCGCTCCGCACATCTGCCACCAGGACCGGCTGCCCGCTGCGAGCCGCCCTGGCCATGATGCCCCTCGTCAGAGGGATGCGTTCCAGCACGTGCTCGTAGCCAATCTGGGACTGCAACACCAGATCGGTTCCCTCGAGCAGGTAAAGGCTGACCTGAGTATAGCCATAGGTCTCCACAATGGCTTGTACCGTGATGGCGTATACCTGCGCGGGTCCAGCTCCCAGGCCAGCGCCGAACGCACCCGGTCCAGCAACTCCAGATCGGCCTTCTGGCGCTCCGCGGCCACAAACAGCTCGCGAGAGCGCCGCTCGCTTTCGCGCAGCAACTCTTGCATGCGTTGGAGCAACGTGATATCGCGCAAGGCGATCAGGCAACCTGGCTCGGAAGTCGTGCCTTGCCGGAGAGGAGAGAGGCTGAGATCGAAAACGAGCGTGCGTTCGCCGTCCTGCCAGGCCACGGCAGCCCGCGCGCGGGCATGCCACCCCCGAGCGCATCCAGGACCTCGGGTTGGGCGGCGAACACCGCCCCTGCCGCCCCTCCGATTATCCGGGAGTCGGGCTGGCCAATAAGCTGGCGGGCTGCCGGGTTCAGGTCGATCACACGATGGGCCGCGTCCAGCACGATCAGGGGATCGGTCAGATCCGCGAAAACCGTGCTCAGCGCCACGGGCACAAGGTCAAAGAGGTGATATTTGTAGATGTCCCACACGAAAGCCAGGCCGGAAACCAGGAAGCCCAGCGAGGTCAGGTCCAGCTGTCCAAATGGGCTCAGGCCAGAGAGGTAGATCGCGTTGAAGAGCCAGGTCGCCAGGACGCCAAGCATCAGCCCCAGGGTCTGCTGCCGGTACAACCGCCAGGCCTGCAGGCGGGCACGCATGAGGAGATAGGTTCCGATGAGGATCAGGGCGTAGGAATACGTCGCAAGCAGCCAGAAGAACGGGCCCTTGGCGGTCGTGATGACGGCAAAGGGGCCTTCCTGTGTCAGCCAAACGCGCGTCCAGATCAGCTGATGCGTGTCGCCCGTCCAGACGAGGAGGAGTGTAAGGACGGGCAGGCCGGCCAGCAACAGCAGCCGCCGGGGCGTGGCCCACGCCTGATGGCCGGCCACGACGGCCCCGGCGACCAACCAGGTGACGGGCACGAACACGATGCCCAGGTACTCCAGCCTGGCCATGAGCACTTTGAGGGCCAGGCCGGGCACGGTCATCTCGACCGCATAAAGTGACGACCACTCGGCGATGGCAGCCATGAGGCAGATCAGCGCCACGGCGCGCGGGCGAGAGCGATAGCGCAGGCCCAGAATGATGATCGCGACCGCGAGGACAGTACCCAGGAGGAGACCTGCCAGGAAGAGATAGTATGGCCAGACCGCAGTAGTCTCCATGAGTACCCCCGAAGCTGCTCGCCACGAGCGGCCCGCGTAAGTCAGAAGAGAATTCGAGAGGCCGCTCAGCGGGCTCCGTCGAGCGCAAGCCACGTAGGCTCCCAGAGGGTCATCGATGGCTTCTTCTCAGACAGACGTGGACGCACAATCGGTGTGGGTAACGCTTGCAACATATTTGCATCCCATAGGGGTGCTGGCAATAGCCCATACAGCCCATGGATTCTGACCGGGCCTGCCCATGCGCAGCGATAGGAGCGTCAAACTCAGCCGGATAATCCCTGAACAGCCTAACGGTTGGCACTAAGCACCTCCGGCAGCAGTCCGTCGAACGCGCTCCGCCAGTTGAGGACCGAGCATGCGCTCCGCCAGGTAGCGAAGGATCTCCTCGTCGCTGGCGTCGGGGTGGCGTTTCCGGGGGTTCAAACGGACCAGCTAACGCCCGCTTGCCTGAGCCATAGCTTCACGTCTTCGGCCCCCCTGGCCCGAGGGGCCTGCGGCAAGGACGCCCGAAAGCCCGGCCACCAGGGCATCCACGACCTGTCCGGCGACTTCCTCCATCGGCTGGCTCCGGTCCCCGCGCCGCCCACTGGAGCGCAGCCCCAAAAATCGCCCAGCTCGAGACCATAGCCATGGTCTCGAGCGCCCTCGTCCCGGCCGGACCAGGGCCTGGCAGCGTGCGATACTGGAGCCAATCGAGCAGGAAGCGGTACAGCTCCTCTTGAATCGCCGTCACAACCAGCGGCTCCAGGGCCTGCCTTTCGGAGCTCCTGCAATGCTGGGGCCCTTGCAGGGGGTCGACGTAGCCAAACACTGCGACCGCCAGCCGGCCTACGCTGGCCGCGCTAAATGCAGCGGACGGCAGCACCGTGGCCGTCAGGCACTGCTGGAAGCTTTCGCGGATGTAGCTATCCAACAGGGCATACTTATCCTCAAAATGGGCATAGAAGGTGGCCCGGTTCAGGGTTGCCCGGTCGGCGATGTCCTGCACCGTCAGCGCTTGAAAGCCCTTTTCGCCCAGTAGCCCCTCGAACGCCTGCTCGATCAGCTTGCGGGTCCGCTTCACCCGTGGGTCGGCGGCGTTCCCCGGAACGCGAGTTCGGCAACATTATTGCTCCTCTGTTGTCTAAACCACACGGACGGCTCTTTGCTGATTGACGCCGTACCAAAACACCTTATTATGATAGGCGACAACAGTTGTTTAGTCAACAACTGCCGTGCGGCCTGAAGCCGCTCAAGAAGGGAGCCGGTCATGAACGGGAGTAACGCGATGCAAGCCATTCGTTATCATCAATATGGAGGGCCTGAGCAGCTTTTGCTGGATCAGGTGCCCCGCCCCGAGGTGCAGCCCGGCACCGTGCTGGTTCAGGTAAGGGCCTCCGCTGTCAACCCCATCGACTGGAAGCTGCGCTCCGGGGCGTTCCACCAGTTCATGCCGGTGCAGTTCCCGAAGACGCCCGGCATCGATCTGGCAGGCGTGGTCGAGCAAATCGGGCCCGGCGTTACGGGTTTTCAGCGGGGACAGGCCGTCTATGGGCAGGGGGATGGCACCAATGCGGAGTACGCCATCGCGCCGGCCAGCAGCCTGGCCCCGATGCCCCGGGGCCTCAGCTTCGACCAGGCGGCCTCGGTGCCGCTCGGCGCGCTGACCGCCTGGCGGGCGGTCTTCGACGCGGCCGATCTGCAACCCGGCCAGCGCATCCTGGTCCACGGGGCAGCCGGTGGGGTGGGCATTTTTGCCGTGCAGCTGGCCCGCTGGAAAGGGGCGCATGTCGCCGGCACGGCTTCGGCCAGGAACCTCGATTTCATCCGGTCGCTCGGCGTGGAAGAGGCCATTGACTACCAGGCGGCGCGGTTCGAGACCGTCGTCCGCGATATGGACGTGGTGCTGGACACCGTGGGCGGTGATGTCATCGTTCGTTCGCTGCAAGTCCTGCGCCCGGGCGGCATCTTCGTCACCATGGCCGGCCAGCCGCCGCAGGAAGAGGCCCAGAAGCGTGGCGTCCGGGCGGCAGGCGTCGGTATGGGGGATCCGGCGCGAACCGGCGAATTGCTGCGGGGGATCACGGAGCTGATCGAGGCGGGCCAGCTCAAGGTGCAGGTAGACAGCGTTTTCCCGCTGGCCGAAGCCGGCCGGGCACAGGCCCAGAGCCAGCAGGGCCACGGCCGCGGCCGCATCGTGCTTCACGTAGCCGACACGGCCGCGTAGAGCAGGCACAGGGGCGGGCAGGCCATGGGCAGCTTCCGCGCAGAGTGAAAGGCTGGGCCCGCCACCTGGGCAGCGCCAACGCCATCGATGATCGTAGGGAACGATGAGCATGAAAGTCGAGATCTGGTCGGATATTGCCTGCCCCTGGTGTTACATCGGCAGACGCCGGTTCGAGAAAGCGCTTGCGCAATTTGAGTACCGTTCTCAAGTCGAGGTGACCTGGCGCAGCTTCGAGCTCGATCCCAACACGCCGCGCGAGTATGCCGGCACCGTCTACGACCTGCTGATGCAGCGCTATGGTGCGAGCCGGGAAAAGGTCGAAGCCCTGCACAGGCAGGTTACCGGCCTGGCCGCAGAAGAGGGCCTTGACTATCACTTCGAGCGCGCCCATCCCGTCAATTCGTTCGACGCTCACCGCTTGATTCACCTGGCCGGTCATCATCATTTGCAGGGTGAAATGAAAGAGCGGCTGCAGCGAGCCTATTTCACCGAAGGTTTGGTCATCAGCGATCACGACACGCTGGCCCGGCTGGCGGTCGAGGTCGGGCTGGACGGAGACGAAACGCGCCGTATGCTGGAAGGCGACGCCTATGCCGCTGCGGTCCGGGCCGACGAACGGCGAGCACAGGCGCTGGGGTGCAACGGGGTGCCCTTTTTTGCCTTCGATGAACGCTATGC
>CAWEHT010000141.1:0-22429 GCA_963808455.1 uncultured Chloroflexia bacterium
CAAGATATCAGAATTGCTCTTGAATTGCGCCCATCGCCCAGCCATTTCAACCGCTTTGGGCTACCTTCCGGAACTCAACGCTGGTTCCCAGACGAGGTGCCCGCCTTCAGAACCATCAACTGTCGTCTCCAGTATCTGCCCGCACTCCATCAGCTCCCCCACCGCCGTCTCGAACTCGGCCTTCGTCCACCCCAGCACGTCGAGCGCCTTGAAGACTTCTGCGCGGGGCGCGGCGATCACGTTGCGCAGGTGGCGCAGGATGAGCGTCTTCTGAGCCTCGCGCCGGCTGATGGGGCGGGCCTGCGCCTGCAGGTCGGGGTAGTAGCGCGGCAGGATGTCGTAGATGAAGGCATACTGCCAGGCGCCGGCGGCGGCCACGCCGACGGGCAGGATCTTGAGCTGCGCCTGCAGCTCGGTGAGGGTCTTGTCGAAGCGGTACTTGGCGGTATCGTTGGCCATGTGGGCCTTCTGGCGCAGCTCCACCGTGTGCAGGGGACCGTGCGTCAGGAGCGCCTCGTAGAGGTTCTTGGCTTCCACCGAGACCTGGCCGTCGCGGTATTCGTCCAGGTAGTCGCGCTCGTAGTCGCCGTAATTGCCGCTGCAAGCGTAAAAGCAGGGCAACATCTCGAGCGATACCATCGTGGCCCGCTTGCGGATCAGCTTGCCGTAGTACCACCAGCGCCTGTCGAGCGAGTCGTCTTTCCAGCCCCAGGACTTGCCGATATCGGGGTCGCCATGCTCGGCAGGCACTTCGCGCACGCGTCCGGCGATCGCGTGGAACATGTTCGGCACCTCGACGCCCTGGATCGGCCAGAAAAGGCAGAAGCCCATGTCCTGAACGTAGGCGCGCGCATCTTCGACGGTCTGCAGCCGCAGCTCGGGCGCCAGCCGGTAGCGCCGCGCCCGGCGCTCCGCCAGCCACTCGCGGGTGAGCGGGTTGACCCCGGGGCCGGCGTTCACGCGATCGCCACCCGCGAGCCGGCCGCCGTCTTCGTGACGTCGATGCGCGCCGGGAACAGGTCCTTCAGCTCCTCGATGTGGGTGATCACCAGCACGCGGGCGAAGTCATGCTGGATCGAGCTGATGGCATCGACCAGGAGCTGCCGGCCCTGCGCATCCTGGGTGCCGAACCCTTCGTCGATGACGAGC
The DNA here is from genome assembly GCA_963808455.1 of uncultured Chloroflexia bacterium. Lineage (GTDB taxonomy): Bacteria > Chloroflexota > Anaerolineae > CG2-30-64-16 > CG2-30-64-16 > CAWEHT01. The sequence continues at coordinate 1,150 of CAWEHT010000141.1, forward strand.
GTCTGTAGCTGCGCACCCGCCCGGCGCGCCAGCAGCTTGCTGATGGCGATGCGCAGGGCCAGGTTGGCCCGAAAGCTCTCGCCGCCGGAATAGAGGTTGTAATCGCGCGCCCCCAGCTCGTCGGAGATGATGATGTCGAGCGTTTCCGCCATGCCGCCGGTGACCTTCTCGCGCTGTGTCTCGAGGCGCAGGCTCATGCGCCCCTCGCTCATGCGGCCAAGCAGCCGGTTGGCCTCGGCCTCTACCTCGGGGATGGCGCTTTCGATGATCATGGCCTGCAGCCCCCGCTTGCCGAAGGCCTCGCGCAGCTGCTGGAAGAGGCTGATCTCCTCGTTAGCGGCGCTCAGGTCGGCGGCGAGCCGGGCGCGCCGCTCTTCCAGCGTCGCCAGCACGGCGAGCTGCTGCATCGCCGCGCCCTCGTCCTGGCGCGCCCGCCGTTCGGCGTCGCGGGCGTCGCCCAGCGCGGCCTCGGCGCGCGCCAGCGCCTCCCGCAGCTCGGGCAGCTCGCGCAGCGCCGCCTCCAGGCGGCCGGCCTGCTCCCGGTCCTCGGCCAGCTCCTCCTCGCGCCGTCCCGCCTGGGCGGCCAGCGCCGCGACGCGTTCTTGCGCCTCGTCGATGCCGGAGAGCGCCGCCACGAGCTGGCGCTGGTAGAGCGCGTCGAACGGTCCCCATCGCTCGAGCTCGGCCTGGACGCCCTGGTGGGCCGCCGCATCATAGGCCACCCGCGCGATCTCGGTCTCCAGCCTGGCCTGCTCGGCCCGTTGGTCGAGGGCGTACTCCCCGGCCGACAGGCAGCGGGCCAGCCCGGCTTGCCGGGCCTGCAGCCCGGACAGCTCGGCGGCTGCAGCCTCGCTATCCGCCACGGCGGCTTCGGCCCTGGCCGCCTGCGCCTGGCGGGCGTCGCGGGCGCGCACCTCGCGCGCCAAACCGGCGTCTTCGGCCTCCCGGGCTTTCTGGCCTTCTGCCAGCGCCTTCATATCGGCCTGGTTCGACAGGTAGCGCTCCAGGAGCTGCTCCCTCTCGCCGCTGAGCTTGCCGACCATCTCCTGCCGGTGGGCGGCATCGAGCGGCTGGCCGCAAAGCGGGCAGGCGGCGCCGTCGCCCTGGCCGAGCATATCGAGCCTGTCTTTCAGCGCCTGCCCTTCGGCTTTCGCCCGCTCGTTCTCGGCTTTCAGGGTGCCCATCCGACCGGCGGCCTCCTGCAGCTCTGCCGCCAGCGCCTCGCGGCGCGCCGCGAGCAGCGCCAAGTGTTCCAGGGCACCCTGAGCCTCGGCCAGGATGGCCTTCTGCTCCTTCGCCGCCGCGATCCGGCGGTTCAGATCCGCACCGCGCTTTGCCAGCTGCCCCTGCTCGGCCTCCAGCGCTGCCTGCGCCTGGCCGATGGCGAGCTGGACCCGGCCCAGCCCCTCGCGCAGCCGGCTGTGCTCGATCAGGCGGGCCCTCCAGCCCTCGTCGCGACGCCTGGCATCCTGTAGCGCGGCCCAGCCCGCCTCGATCCCGGCCCGCTGCGCCAGCACGGCCTCGAATTCCGCCAGCCGGCTTTGCGCCGAGGCCAGCGCCAGGCGCGCCTCCGCCAGGTCGCGCTCGGCGCGGGCCCCCCGGGCCCGCAGGTCTTGCAAACGGCGTTCCTGTTCCTCCAAGACCAACACTGCCTCGCGCGCGGGCCTGGTCGGCCTCGGCGGCACGGCAGGCCAGCGCGGCGGCCTGAACGTGCGCCCGAGCCGCCGCCAGCCTGGCTTCGTGCTCATCGCGCCTGGCCAGCTCGCGGTCTGCCGCGGCCATCTCGCCCTGGATGCGCTCGGCCTGTTCGCGGCGCGCTTGCGCTTCGTCCCTGGCCCGTTGCTCGTAGGCATCGTAGCGCGCCAGCCCGAGGATGTCAGCCAGGATCTGCTTGCGCTCCGCCGGAGGCTTGACCGTGAAGGAATCGGCCCGCCCCTGCAGCAGGAAGGCCGAGTTGACAAAAGTGTCGTAGTCCATGCGTAGAGTCCGCGTGATCAGCGCCTGGCGCTCGTTCAGGTTGCCCTCGTCGAGCGGTTGCCAGTCGGCCCCGGCCTCATTCCAGACGTAGAAGTGCAGGTCGCTCTGGCCACGGCCCTTCTTGCTACGCTGCCGCCAGATGCGGTAGCGCAGCGGCCCCAGCCCGAACTCGAACTCGACCCACATCTCGGTCTCGCCCAGGGTGATCAGCTCGTCGTCGCGCCACGCGCCGCGCCTTGCCCCACAGCGCCCAGGTCATCGCGTCCAGCAGCGTCGACTTGCCGTGCCCGTTGTCGCCGGCCAGGCAAACGAGGTGCATGCCTGAGAAATCCAACGATTGCTCGGCGCGGTAGCACATGAAGTTGCGAAGCCGCAGCTTGTTCGGGATCAAGGAACTTTCTCAGAAGCCTTGCAGCAGGCCCAGGTCGGCGACGCCGTCCGGCAGCGCCGCGATGCGCTGGACCAGGGCCAGCCGGGCGCGCTGCACGTCCGGGTCCTCGGCGTTTACCAGCACGTCGGTGAAGAACCGGTTGATGGGCATCCGCCGGGCGCGCAGTGCGCTGCCCAGCGAGCCGATCTTGCCGTCCAGGCAGGGGGCGGCGGCCTCCCAGGCTTCCAGCAGCCCATGGCTGGCTTCATCCTGGTAGTAGGCCGGCGCGAGCGGGTAGACCTCGGGCAGCGCGCGCACGATGCGCTTGCAGCGCGCGTAAGCGGTCAGCAATTCCGGCCAATCGGGGGCAGCTGCCAGCTCGGTCAGGGCGTGGGCCGCCTGGTAGGCTTTGAAGGGTACGTGCCCCTGCTCGGCCAGCACCGCGCTCACGGCATCGTGCGGCAGGCCCTCGTCGCGCAGAACGCCGTACAGCCGGTCGCGCACGAAGGCCAGGACGTCCCCCAGCGTCTTCTCGTCCACGGGCACCGGCAGGCCCTCCCCGGCGGCGCGCGCCGCCGGGCGCAGGTCCATCGGCTGCCCTTTGCCGATCAGCGCCTGCACGATGCCCAACGCCTCACGACGCAGCCCGAAGGGGTCGGCCGAGCCGCTGGGCGCCAGGCCGACCGCGAAAAGCCCGACGAGCGAGTCGAGGCGGTTGGCGATGCCGAGCGCCAGCCCGGCCGGGCTGCCCGGCAGGATGTCGCCCTGAAAGCGGGGCAGATAGTGCTCGTAGATGGCGTCGGCCACGGCCCCGGGCTCCCCCGACAGGCGCGGATATTCGCGCCCCATCACGCCTTGCAGTGAGGTCAGCTCCACCACCATGTGCGTGGCCAGGTCGCTCTTGAAGAGCGCCGCCGCCCGCTGCGCCGTGGCGAGCTCGCCGGCGTCCAGCCCGAGCATCCGGCCCACGCTAGGCACCAACCCTGCGACGCGGTGGACCTTGTCGAGCATCGATCCGAGCCGGGCCTGGAACGTCAACGTCGCCAGGCGGGGGGTGAACTCTTCCAGCTTGCGCGCCCGATCCTCCTCGAAGAAAAAGGACGCATCGGCGAAGCGGGCGCGCAGCACGTCCTCGTTCCCCGAGCGCACCACGTCCAGGTACTCCCGCGTGCCGTTGCGGACGGCGATGAAGAACGGCAACAGGCGTGCCGGGTCGTCGCGGCCCACTACCGGGAAGTAACGCTGGTGCTTGCGCATCACCGTCACCAGCACGTCCTTCGGGAGGGTGAGGAAGCGCTCTTCGAAGCGACCGAGCAGGGCCGTCGGGTGCTCGACCAGGTCCGTGACCTCGTCCAACAGGCCGGGGTCATCCGGGACGGCCCCGCCTGCCTCGGCTGCCGCCGCCTCGACCTGCCAGGCGATCTCGGCGCGCCGGGCCGGCCGGTCCACGAGGATCCCGTTCTGCTCTAGCAGGGAGTATGCCGCGTCGGCTCCGGGCAGCGCCAGTTCCGGCGAACCCTCGAAGCGCGGGCCTCGGGTGGCCGCGCCCGACGTCACGCCCGCATACTGGAAGGGAATCACGCTCTCGCCGTGCAGCGCCACCAGCCAGCGGATGGGGCGCGAAAAGGCCACGTTGGAGGCATTCCAGCGCATGTTCTTGCCGAACTTGGTGCCGGCCACCAGGCCCGGCAATGCCTCGCCCAGAACATCGGCGGCTGGGCGTCCAGGCTGCCGGACCACGGCGTAGACATAACGCCCACCGCTCTCCTGGCGGACCTCCAGCGCCTCCGCGTCGACGCCGCGGCTGCGGGCGAAGCCGGCGCCGGCCTGGGTCAGTTTGCCCGAGGCATCGTAGGCGCGCTCGGCCGGCGGCCCCTTCACCACGGACTCCTGCTCGGCCTGCCCGGGCGCGAGCGCCTCGACCAGCGCCACCAGGCGGCGTGGTGTGCCGGTGACCTTGATCGGGCCGTGCGCCAGCCGGGCCCCATCCAGCAGCTTCGGCACCGCGACCTCGAGCTGCGAGATGGCCTCTACCACGTCGGCCGCGGGCAGCTCCTCGACCCCGATCTCCAGGTAGAAGGTCCGCGGCGCGGCGGGAGAGCCCTGCGCGGTCACTGGGGCCGCGGCCTCGGGCGCAGCGGCGAGCTCGCCGTTGCCGAGCTTCAGCCAGGGATGGCCCTCGCGCTCGCGCTGTTCGACGTACGCCATCGAGACCTGCCGGGCCAGGTCGCGCATGCGGACGAAATACTGCTGGCGCTCGGTGACCCCGATGGCGCCGCGGGCATCCAGCAGGTTGAAGGTGTGCGAGCAGCGCAGCACGTAGTCGTGGGCGGGGATCACGAGCTTGTGGGCCAGGGCGTTCATGGCCTCGGCCTCGAAGAGGTCGTACATCTGGTGCAGCCGCCCGACGTCGGCGACCTCGAAGTCATAGGTGCAGTGCTCGATCTCCGGGGTGCGCAGGATGTCGCCGTAGCTGTGCCGGCCGTCCCAGTCGATCCGCCAGACTTCCTTGATCCCCTGGAGGTAGGTGACGATCCGCTCCAGGCCGTAGGTCAGCTCCACAGGGACGGGATCGAGCGGGAAGCCGCCCGCCTGCTGGAAGTACGTGTACTGCGTGATCTCCTGGCCGTCCAGCCACACTTCCCAGCCGAGGCCCCACGCCCCGAGCGCCGGGGCCTCCCAGTTGTCCTCGACGAAGCGGACGTCGTGCTGACGGAGGTCGATGCCGATGGCTTCCAGGCTGCCCAGGTATAATTGCTGCGAATTCTCGGGCGCCGGTTTCAGGATGACCTGGTACTGGGTGTGCATCTGCATGCGGTTGGGGTTCTCGGCATAGCGGCCGTCGTCCGGCCGGTACGATGGTTCGGCGTAGGCCACATTCCATGGCTCGGGCCCCAGCACACGCAGCACCGTCGCCGGATTGGCCGTCCCCGCGCCGACCTTCTCGCTGTACGGTTGCCAGATCAGGCAGCCGTGCGCGGCCCAGTACTCTTGAAGCCGTATGATGACATCCTGGAAATTCAGTGCCTTTGAATTCATAGATGACCCTCACGTATCGTTCTTCAGCTCGGTTTGCCTGGCCCGGTAGCGCGCCAGCTCCTCGCGTGCTTGCTCCAGATGGGGATAGCGCCGGTTCGCCTTCTCCTGCCCCTCCCGCAGCGCATCCTCCACGTCGATTCCCGTCTGATAGGCTAGCTTGAAAAGGAAGACGAAGAGATCCGATAGCTCCTCGGCAAGCTCGGCGTGGAGCTTTTCGGGGCTTTCGCTCTCCTTGTAGCCCTCGTAGCGCAGGATCAGCCTGGCCACCTCGCCCAGCTCTTCCATTGCATGGGCCAGGGTATGGGCCGGGTCCACCTGGTCCCAGCCGTGCTCCCGGTCCCACGCTTCCAGCCACTCCTGGTATTCACGTATCTGCATCTGCTCTGCCCATCATGCCCGTGCGGGCTCGCCGCTCGCCTGCTTCCCACGGGCGGCAAGCTGGCCCAGTCCGGTCCTGAAAGGGCGCCGCCCGGCCCCCGGATTTCACCTACATTGACCCGGCCGCACGCGGCAGCCGTGCATCGCCTTGCATGCTCGTTTCTCCCCCCGTGTGGCCGAAGGAGGGAAGACCAACTGCATAAGTGGTCCATCCGGAAAGTTCGCCGCGCATCGCCGCCTGGCACTGCAAGTGCCAGGCTGGCACACAAAGTGCACCGAGGCGCACTGACGACCGGCATCTCAGCCTGTTTCAACAGGCTTGGTGTATCAGCCGACGAGTTTCAACCCTCGGCGGGCCTAACAGGAACTTGCCGGATGCACCACTAAGCCAGCGCCTTGGCCCTACTCCCTACTCCCTAAGTCCCTCCCGCAGGCGCTGCAGAAAGGCCGGTGAGTTCAGGTTGCGCTCCAGGTGGTGGACGATGTAGCGGGCCAGGACGGCTTCTGTCTGCTGGCCGACCTGCGCGCTCAGGCGCAAACGGGCCACCTCTTCCCACGGGCGCGATTGGAGAAAGCGCAGCACCTTGAACAGCGGCAGCGACAACGCGATCGTGTCCCGCTGCGCCGCACCGTGCGCCGGGCACAATACGCCACCGCGCTCGAGGCTCAGGTAGTTCACCTCCGGCTCGAGCAGCACGCCGCACTCCACGCAATGAAAGAGCTGTGGCTGGAAACCAGCGAGCGCCAGCAGATGGACCTCGAAATAGCGTGTGGCCAGCGCCGGGTCCTCGCCATGGTCCAGACGGCCGAGCGTCTCGAGCAGCAGGTCGAAGGCCGGCTCATTCGGGTCGGCGACCTGCGTGAAAGCGTCGGTCAGCTCGCACGCATAATAGGCCCAGCTGCTCCGCCACAGGTCCTCGCGCAGCTGCCGGTGCGGCTCGATCGTCTCGGCCTGCGTGACCAGGTCCAGCCCGTGCCCGCGTGCCACCAGCAGGTCCACGTAGGTGAAGGGCTCGATGTGCCCGGCCTTGCGGCTCGCCGGCCGCCGCACCCCTTTGGCCAGCAGGGTCAGCTTGCCCCGGCGGCGCGCCAGCACCGTCAGCAGCCGGTCGGTCTCACCCGAGTCGCGCCGGCGCAGCACGATCGCCGAGACGCGATATAGGCGCTGGCGGCGCGCGATCTCCCTTTCAGCCGGGCTTTCCTGATCGTCCGCCGATCCCCTCGCGGCCCTCGGATCGTCCGGCGGGCCGCTGGGGACCTCAGGCTCCGCCGGCCGCCCGGCCGGGGCCTTCGCACCGTCCGTAGGGTCCATGGATCGCCAGCTCATCCCCCCCGCTGGGTGTTGTACCGGTAGGGCCGTTCCCAGTTGTGGGCCATCTTGGCTTCGAAAAGGGCCTCGGCGTCCAGGCCGAGCACTGAAAGCAGGTGAAGGATGCGGATCACGGTGTCGATCAGCTCCTCGCCGACACGGTCCAGCGGCTCGCCCTTCTTGTAGGCGTCCGTCGCCTCCGAGACCTCGGTATGGATCAGCGCCAGCATCTCCCAGATCCGCTCCGGGTCCGCCGAGAAGCCCTTGGCATCGCAGAGCGCGCGCACCTCTGCCATCCTCGCGTTCAGCCCGTCGTTCGCCACACCCGCCTCCGCCAGAAAATTAGGGACCTATTATACCATGATGATGCCTCGCGATGCAGAAATCGGGGCCGGAGGACCGGTTGACGTGCCGCCGTCGCAGGTGTATGCTTCCCTATAAGTAAGGCCGGCCCGCGCTGCTCATGCCCCATCACCGACCCAGGCGCCCCGGCCAGAAGTGCTCCCCCGGTGGTCGTTGGTCCCTGTGTGGAGGAGGTATCACATGCGCACAAGGCTCGCAGCCACGTCGGTTGTCGTCCTCGCCCTGACCCTGTTGTTCAGTAGCGTCCCGCTGGCCGCCGCACCCGCCCCGGCACCCGGATACCCTCACCCGCCGGATGCCGCCGCGGCCTGGGAGGCGCAGCAACTGCGAATGGCGGAAGCGCTGCGGCTAGCTATCGCTCACCGGGCGCCCGGCGCCGGCAAGCTAAGAAGTTGGCTGACGCAGACAGGTGAGCCGGCCGCCGTCACGCTGGCCGCCCCGGCTAACCACGCCCCGCTCGACGGTACCGGCGGGATCGAAGGGTTCGTCACAGCGGCGGATACCCACAAGCCTCTGACAGGCATGCCCGTGGCGGCCTATGATGTCTCTTCTGGCGAGTCGGTCGAATACGACGCCAACACGGACCTTTCGGGCCAGTACCTGGTAGAAGTTCCACCGGGCAGCTACAAGGTGCAGTTCAGGGCCCTCTCCGGGGAACCTTACGTCGGCCAGTTTTACAACAACGCGCCGGACTATGACAGCGCGACGGCCTTCAGCGTCAGCGCGAATGGGACGACCTCAGGCATCGACGGCACGCTCGCCGCGGCGGGCAGATCGAGGGCACGGTCCTGGACGCCTCGCACGAGGGGATCGAAAATTACTTCCCCTGGGTCAAGGTGATCAACGACAACGGGCAACTGGTCAACACGGAGCCCACGGATGGGGGCGGCGACTTCGGCACAATCGGGCTTCCGACCGGCTCTTACGCGTTGTATTTCTTTTCCCCTGGCGGGCCGTACCCGTCGCAATACTACCCCGGCACGCCGGACCCGACGAAGGCCACCTGGGTCCAGGTGACGGCCCCGGCGGTGACGACGCTACCCCCTGTTGTCCTCGCTGTAGGAACGCAGTTCAAGGGGCGCGTGACGGCTGCCGATGGCGGAGGGGGACTGGCGGGGATCTACGTGTCAGTCTGGGAAGCGGGCGCGTGGCCGGCGTACGGGGAGACCGACGCCACCGGCACCTACACGACGACCGGTGTGGTCCCCGGTCCATGCAAGCTTCAGTTCTGGAGCCAAGGAGGGCCCTACATCGCGCAGTACTACAATGACCAATCCTCTCTTGCTGATGCCGCTGTTGTCCTGGCGACGGGGCCGGGGATCGAAGCGGGTTACAACGCGGTCTTGGCCCGGGGAGGCCAGATCACCGGTACGCTGAAAGCCGCTGACACGGGACAGCCGATATCCTCGTACGTCCAGGTCATGGTCCTGGACGGTTCAGGCGATCTTGTGACCTCTCAACTGGCCAGCGGAGGCAGCTATGCAACCGAGGGGCTGCCCGACGGCACCTACCGTGTCCTGTTCACGATGGGTGGCGGCTCCACGCCTTCGCCATACGCGGCTCAATTCTACAACAAAGAGACCACGCTGGCAGCCGCCGACAGCGTCGAGGTGGCGGGGCACAACTTGGTGCCGAATATCGATGCCAGCCTGAGCGTGGGCGGCCAGATCCAGGGTCAGGTTGTCGCCGCCGATACCGGTCTGCCGGTGGTATCGGTGGAGTACGGCGTTGAGGGCTACGACGTTTACGATGCGGCTGGCACGCTGGTGGATTTTGGCAATACGAACGCTGCGGGTTTTCTCCGCACGGACGGGCTGCCCACGGGTAGCTACAGGCTGAAGCTCGAATCGCTGACGCTGCTGACGCGCTCGGGCGCCAAGACCTATCCCGACCAGTATTACAACAACAAGGCCAACCTGGCGACCGCCGACGTGATCGCGGTGACCGCTGTCCAAGTTGACCGACATTGGCAAAGTTGGGATGCGCCTCTACCTTTATCTCCCGCTATTGAAGAGATAGCGAGGCAGGCTAATCGGATCTGAGTCGCCGTAGACGAGGTAGCGGGCGCGGACGCTCGTTTCGCCGTTGACATGGCGCTCGTGCATCACTGTGATGGTCGTGCGCGGGCTGCGTCCACCCGGCCCGATTGCCGCGTCGCTATGGGCTGACCCAGACAGGGTGGAGGATGTTTGTTGGCCTGATCCGGTCCCATTTCGGCGCTATCCTGTCCATCCCGCGACATCCTGTCTATCCTGTAAAGGTAACCGCGCCCAACGGTGTGCGCGGCCCTCGTGGGGGCCGCCAGGCGAGGATCAGCTTGCAGCGTGAAATGGCCTGCTACCCGCCGGCGCGCCGCATCGCGTCCGCAACGGCGTTCGGAGTGATCGGCAGCGCTGTGCCGCGGTAGCCGGTGGCGTTGGCGATGGCATTGGCGATGGCCGGCGCGGTCGGCACCACCGGCATTTCGGCCACGCCCTTGGCCCCGAACGGGCCGGTCAGTTCCGGCACCTCGATGAGGATGCTCTCGACGTGGCGCGGGACGTCCCCAACGGTCGGGAGCAGGTATTCGGCGAAGCTGTCCACCCATCCGCCGGCCGCCCGGCGCGGCATCTGCTCGTAGAGCGCGTAGCCCAGGCCCATCGCCACGCCGCCCTCGATCTGGCCCAGCACGCCGGCGGGGTTGATCACCTGGCCGACATCGTGGATGGCCACCACGTCCGTGACCTCGACGCTGCCCAATTCCGGGTCAACCTCGACGCGGGCCACCTGCGCCCCGAAGCAGAACAGCACGTGCGGCATGCCGATCGGCAGATGCTGTGGGGTCGTCTCGGGCGGGTACGGGAAGCTGAAGGTGGCAACGGCCTGCAGGGGCTGGCCCTCGTCGGCCGCCCGGGCGGCCAGCTCCGCCGCCGGCAGCCGGGCGCCGCCGGGCAGCGTCACTAGGCCATCCGCGTAAGCGAGGGTGTCCCGTGGCACGTCGAGCGCGCCGGCGGCGTAGTCGAGCAGGCGATCGACGAGGGCGCGCGCGGCGAGAAGGACGGAGTTGCCCACCAGGTAGGTCATGCGCGAGCCGCAGGTGGCGCCCCCATCCGGCGATACCTCCGTGTCGAGGCCGCAGGTGCGCACGGCCTCGAAGGGCAGGCCGAGCGCCTCGGCGGCGATCTGCTCGACGGCGGTGGCCAGGCCCTGGCCGAGATCAGGGGCGCCCAGGTAGATCCGAATGGCCCCGTCCGGCAGCCATTCCAGCCGCTGGGTCGAGTCGTCGGGCACGCGGTTGCCCAGTCCCATGCTCTGCGTGCAGAGGGCGAAACCGGTGCCGCAGAGCTTTTCAGGCGCTGCAGGGATCTCCGCCAGGCGCCGGCGGGCAGCGGCGAGGTGCGACAGGATCAGCGGCAGGCTTTCCGCTGTGTCCCCGACGGCCACGCCAGCATGTCGAGCAAGCTTTCGGTCGCGAAGTGCGCCTGCGGGCTGCCGAAGCCGTGCATCGCGCCCGAGAACGGGCTGTTGGTGTAAGCGACGCGCGTGTGGACGCGCACGTTCGGGATGCGATAGCAGCCGGGCACGACTTCGGTCAGCAACCCGGCGACTGCCGGCCCGTAAGACGCATAGGCGCCCACGTCCAGGCAGATGTCGGCTTCCAAAGCGAGGATCGCGCCATCCTTTGTGGCGCCGATTCGATAGCGCAGACTGCCCGGGTGGCGCTTGGGATGGCCGACGAAAGACTCGCCGCGGCTGTTGACCAGGCGTACGTTCGACCGGCTGGCCCAGGCCGCCAACCCGGCCAGGACGGCGATGCCCGAGTCTTCCTTGCCGCCGAACGCGCCGCCGACCACGGCCAGCTTGACCTGCACACGCTCGGGGGGCATGCCCAGCACCCTCGCCACCGCCGCCCGGTCTTCGAACGGCTTCTGCGAGCTGACCCAGATCGTCAGCGAGCCCGCTTCGTGCCATTGGGCCAGGGCGGCCTCGGGCTCGAGGTAAGCCGGCGAGACACGCTGGACCGAGAACTCTTGCTCCAGGATGACGTCGGACCCGGCAAAGCCGGCCGCGAGGTCGCCGTCGCCGATGTCGTAATCGCTGACCAGGTTGCCTTTGCGGTGAATCTGGGGGGCGTCCGGCGCCAGCGCCGCCCGCGGATCGAACACGGCAGGCAGCCGCCGGTAGTTGACGCGGATGGCCCGCAGCGCCTCATCGGCCGTCCCGCGGCGAATCGGCCACGACGATGGCCACCGGTTCGCCAATATGGCGGACGACCTTGTGGGCCAGCGCCGGCCGGTCGTTCAGCAGGGGGCCAAAGAGCAGGTGGCCAGGCACGTCGGCCGCGGTCACCACGGCGATCACGCCGGGCAGCTCGCGCGCCCGGTCCACCTCGATGCGCTCGATGGACGCGTGGTCGTACGGCGAGCGCAGCACCTTGCCGACCCGCACATTGGGCAGGACCACGTCGGCGGCATACAATGCTTCGCCGGTGGCCTTGGCCAGCGCATCCTTGCGGATCGCCGGCCTGCCGACGACCGCCATCTCAGAGGTCATCCCAGCCTCCCCTCAGCGAGATAGCAGATTGTACCACAGCTCATCGAAGCGCGGGCCGTCGACGGCAGTCACCACCGGCGTTCCCACGCCCGCCTCGTCCACCCGCTCGTAGAGCCAGCCGTCCTGGATCTCCAGGAGGAGCGGCAGCTCTTCGATCCGGACGCCATCCCAGCCCAGGGCGACTGCGCAGGCCAGTGGGTCATGCTGGAAGTTGACGATGTCGGCGGGCAGCCCGGATCGGGTCCGGGCGTAGCGCTCGCTGAACCGCTCGTGCTGGGCAAACGCCTCCGCCTGCCGGGCCAGCAGCTCCCCGAGCGGCCCGGCGCGCCGCAGCCCGGGCAGATAAGACTGCTTGAGGGCGGTCTGCACGCTGGCCGAGATCGGGATGAGCGTCGGCCGGCAGCGCTCGATGACCCGTTTGGCGGATGCGGCATCCATTTGCAGGTTGTAGTCGAGCTCGGTGCGCAACGCCGGGAAGCTCGAGCGGGGCCGGCCCGTCCGTCGCTGGAAAGCCTTCGGCGGGGCCCGCGGCCGGCCGGGGGCCGCTGCCCGGACGCAAGGATGATGGGGAATCTGCCGCCGGGCTGATGAAGCCACCCATAAGGAAGACCTTCGCCTCGCGCAGCAGCCCCGGATATTTCTGGTCCAGCAGGGCGAGATTGGTGCAAGGCCCGACGCCGGCGATGACGGCGCCCGCCCGGATGCTGTCTTTGAGGAGCTCGACCGCCTGGTCTGCCGGGTTGGGCGACGGCGGCACCGGCTCAGGCCAGTATTCGCGTTCCGGAGGGTACTCCGGCACCCAGCGGAAATAGCCCTGCGCCACGTCGGCACCTGCCGCCACCGGCACGCCGGGCCGGCCCGCCAGGCGCAGCGCGTGTTTCGCATACCCGGCCCGCCGGCCGCCCTCGTCCGCCACCGTGGTGACGCCTGTCAGTTCGACGCCCGGCCAAGCGAGCAGCATGGCCAGGGCGCACAGGTCGTCGATGTCGCCGCCGATATCCGTGTCCAGGTGGACCTTGATCGTATGCTCCGTCACGCGGCCTCCACTGTGTTCGCCTCGAGGCCCCGGGCCCACCCGGCAAAAGCCAGCGCCATGCCGGCGGCCATCAAAGGCGCTGCCGGAACCCAGAAGCGGACATACGCTAGCGGGCCGGGGAGGACGACGTAATAGGCGAGGGTCAACCCCACGCTCACGAAAAGCCCCGGCTGGCGGTGCCATAGGAAGACCAGCCCGCCGGCCAGTAACACGCAGGCGGCGGCGGTCAGCCCGTAGGAGGCCAGCAGCAAGCCCAGCGCCAGGGCCGGCAGCGCCTGCAGGCGCGCCAACCGGGCGACCGGCGTCCCGATGCCCCCCACCGCTCTGAGGACGGCGCGCGGCGAAGCGGCCTCCGGGAAGGGCTGCCCGGTCAGGTCGGTGTACCAATAGCGGTGCAGCGCCGGCGCGAGCGAACGGAGCACGCCCAGGAGGTGCGAGGCCACGAAGGCCGCCGGGTGGGCCAGGATGATGTCGTGCGCCACGGCCGCCACCTCCTCCTGCCGGCGCGCCGCTTCGGCTGCCGCAGCCGGAGCGGCAGGGATGAGCACTGGAGGAACGGCCTGGCTACGGGGGGCTGCCGCTTCTAGGCCGCCGCCCGTGGGCTCGGCCTGGGGGTTGTGGCCGCCGGCCGCCGCCCAATGATAGCGGGCGCCCGCAACCGCCACGACCTGCTGCATGTAGGTCTCTTCCCAGATCGGGCTCCAGGGGGCCGTTCTGACTCCCTGGCTCTGCAGCAGGGTGGCCACGGCGCTGACGTGCGCCAGGTTGTCGTCGAAAGCCAGCGATAGGAACGGCCTGCCGAAGACGGCCTGGTTGCGTAGGACCCAGGGGACGAGGACCAGCCCGGCCACGGCCAGCACCAGGAGGGCCTCGCGCCAGGCACGGGGGCTGGTCAGGAGGCAGAGCCGGGGGCCGGCGTCGCGCGGCGACCCGGCGGCGCTTCCCGCCGGACCCACCGGCATCTGTCCCGGCAGGGCTCCATCTGGGTCCCGGAGCGCCCCTGCGCGGACCGCGGGCGCCCCGGCAGCCACGACGCCGGCGGCCAGGAGCACGGGCATCAGCAGGGCGTTGGGCTTGCAGAGGATGCACAGGCCGCTGGACAGGCCGGCGAGGGCCAGGAATGCCGTCCGGCGCCGGCCCTGCCGCGTCACGCCCAGGGCGAAGAGCGCGAAGGTCAGCGCCACCAGGAACGCCAGCAGAACCTCTGTCAGCGCCTGCCCTACGAACATCAACGATATAGGGTTGGCGCCATAGAACAGGGCCGCCAACCAGCCGCGGCGCCGGCCGGCCACGCGGGCCGCCATGGCGAAAACCAGGGCGGTCGTGGCCGTGTCCAGCAGGCATTGGGCCAGCGGGATCACCCGGGCCGGGTCGCCCCCCAGCGCCAGCAGCCCGGCCAAAAAGGCCGGATAGAGGGGGGTGCGCACGCCGTCGGGCACGAAGGGTGGGACGGTGTCGAGCGAGAACGCGCCACGCTGCAGCAGGTTGGTTGCCAGGATCAGGTAACCCTTGGCGTCAACGTTGTCGAACACGATCTCGGGCGGCGAGGCCAGCACGTAGCCAGCCCTCAGGGCGAGCGCGAGCAGCAGGATCGCCAGGATGGGCCGGCGGCCCGCGCGCCCGCGCGGCGCCGGACCTGAGCCAGCTGGCTCAGGTCCGGTGTCCGCTCCTACCAGGCCCATGCGCACCATCCTCCTTCGGTGAGGGCCGGCTGTCGGCCCCGGATACGGCCATCCTACACCACGACACGGCGCGTGACAAGGAAGCCTGGTCTCAGCCTGGCACGCTCTGCTCCCACACCCCCCGCCCAGGGGCCGCGCTAACTTGGGCAGGGTGGGGGCAAATCGACAGCTCCCGCGGCGCCCCTCCGGGATTGGCACGGGTCACGTTTGCGCTCATGGGGCGCAGCCAGCCCCGCCGGGGGGTATAGGCCAGGGGCCATGCGCGACGCCAGCGCCCGGCGTCACGGTCTGGCGAGTTTTTCGGTAGTGGTCAGGTCGGGGACAACTGCTCGAGGCACGCGCCCGGGGAAAGGATAGGGAAGCCTGTGCCCTTAAGGTCATTTGTGTCCAGCAACACCCGCATCACAGGTACTTCGCTATCAGATGCTCGATGCATCCATCTTCCAGTTCACCATTTGGGCGCGATCGTGCCAGCCGCCATGGGCAGCCTGCTCACAGGCTTGCTGATTTCCGCCACGACCCACTGGGGGGTTCTTCACACTCCCCTCTTGACAAATCTAGTAACTGGTAGTATTTTTTCTGAAATCTATAAACCTGTAGATCATTAAGGTCGTCGCACGGTCTCGAGGTGCCTGTGTCTGTCCGCCACGCCGTACTGGGATTGCTGGCCCAACGCCCGCGCCACGGGTACGAACTGCACGCGGCGTTCGAAGCCGTCGTCGGCGGCGAGGATAACTGGGATGTCAAGCCGGCGCAGGTCTATACGACGCTGACCCGCATGGAAAAGAGCGGGCTGGTTGTGGAACAGGCGGTCGAACAGGATGGCGGGCCGGAGAAGCGCGTCTACGCCATCACGGCCGAGGGTCACCGGGCGCTGAAAAAGTGGTTCGAAGAGGCAACGGCGTCGGAGCACCAGCGCGACGAGTTCTTCCTCAAGCTGATGCTGGCGTTGGTTTCGGGAGCCGCCGACCCATATAGGCTGATCAATACCCAGCGCGCCGAGCTTTACCGCGAGCTGCATGCGGTAACCGTGCAGCGAGAGCGGGTGAACCCGGCCAAAGAGCTTGCCCGCATCCTCCTGCTCGACAAGGCAGCCATGGAGCTGGACGCCGACCTGCGCTGGCTGGATATGACCGAGGCCAGGCTCGACGACATCGTGCACCAGCCGCTGCCCGAGCCTGAATCCAGGCCGCGCGGGCGGCCCAGGAAAGCGCGGGACCATTGAGCCGGCGGTGCAGACGATCTGAATCCTTTGTGTGGGCTCAGGAGAACACATGGCGCTCATCCAGACCGAGAACCTGACCAAGGTATATGGGCAACGCGAGACGGCGGTCGTCGCCCTTGACCACGTAAGCATGAGCGTGAACGCCGCTGAATTCGTGGCCGTGATGGGGCCAAGCGGCTGCGGCAAGTCCACGCTGCTGCACCTGATGGGCGGGCTGGACCGCCCCTCGGAGGGCAGCGTGATGATCGACGGCAAGTCGCTCTCTTCGCTGTCCGACAACGCGCTCTCGCAGCTCCGGCGGCGCAAGATCGGCTTCATCTTCCAGTTCTTCAACCTGATCCCGATCCTCAGCGCCGTGGACAATGCCGCCCTGCCGCTCCTGCTCGACGGCAAGAACCGCGTGCAGGCCAGGGACGAGGCATCCGGGTGGCTGCGGCAGGTCGGCCTTGGGGCGCGCCTGGGCAATCGCCCCGACGAGCTGTCGGCCGGGCAGCAGCAGCGCGTGGCGATTGCCCGCGCCCTGGTCACGGACCCTATGCTGGTGCTGGCCGACGAGCCCACAGGCAACCTCGACTCGCGCGCGGCGGACGAGATCGCCGGGCTGTTGCGCCGGGTGGGCAAGGAATGGGGGCGCGCGGTGCTCATGGTGACACACGATGCACGCATCGCGGCGTACGCCGATCGCATCATCTTTCTGAAGGATGGCAAGATCGTCAGCGAGACCCATCTCGAGTGGAAGGGCGACCAGGAGGCCGAAGCGCTCGCCGGCGAGCTGCGAGCCGCGAAGGCTTAACGGGGCGTTGGGCGCATCCGTGTACATTCGCGCCGGCGATTCAAATCGCAGGCTGATACCGGAAGTGCGTTCAAACGCACTGAGAGGACGCCTCCGGCAACCTGCCTTGGCTGTGGTTTCCAACCACAGGTGTGGTTTTTTCTGGGCCCTACGTGAGGCTTACCGTGAACCAGACACTGTTGTATGCCGCGATGGTGCCGCTGATCGCCCTGGCGCTGGCCGGCTGTGGCAGCATTTCGTTTCCTGCCAGGGCCACGCCGACCGCGGCCCCGGCTCTGGCCGGCAGCGGCACCGCGTCGGCTGACACGATTGTAGCCGAAGGGGAAGTGACCCCCTCGGTGAGCGCGGCGCTCGCGTTCACGGCCGAGGGCGTGGTGGCCCGCGTCCCCGTCGTGCTCGGGCAGCGCGTGGCGGCCGGCCAGGTGCTGGCCCAGCTCGACTCGCGGCAGCTGCAGATCGAGCTGGCGCAGGCAGATGCCAACCTGGCCGCGGCGCGGGCGAAGCTGGACGCCCTGGTGCGCGGGCCCACCGCTGAAGATCTGGCGGCCGCGCAGCAGAATCTGGCCGCGGCGCAGGCCGCCTACGCTAAGCTGCAAGCCGGGCCAACCGCCGCGGACCTGGCCGCGGCGCAGGCTGCCCTGGCGGCCGCGCAGCAGAACGACGCCACCGTGCGCGCCGGGCCGACCAAGGATCAGCTGGATCAGCTCGCGGCACAGGTCGACAGCGCGCATGCCGCGCTGGCACAGGCGCAAGCCGCTTATGATCAGGTCAAATTCAGCTCCGATATCTCCATGCTCCCCCAGAGCCTGGCGCTGCAGCAGGCCACCGACACCTACAAGGCGGCCGTGGCGTCGTACGAGACGGCCCGCCGCGCACCCCACCGCAGCCGAGACCTCGGCCGCCGATGCCCAGGTGCAGCAGGCGCAGGATACCCTTGTCCGCCTCACGCCGGATGCCGCGCAGCTCCAGCAGGCGCTTTCCTCCGTTGAGAATGCCCGCGATCAGCTCGCGAAACTGCAGCCATCGGATGACGACCGAGCCCAGCAGCAGGCAGCCGTTGACGCGGCCCAGGCAGCGCGCGACCTGGCCGCCGAACAGCTCAAGGAGGCCAGCCTCGTCGCGCCTTTCGCGGGGACGGTGATGACCCTGGATATCCAGGCCGGCGAGTATGCCATACTGGGGGCGGAAGTGATGCGCCTGGCCGATACCTCTTCCTGGCAGGTACAGACCACCGACCTGACCGAGCTGAACATCGCGCAGGTCAGCACAGGGACGCCGGTGCAGATGACCTTCGATGCCATCCCCGACCTGAGCCTGTCGGGGCATGTCAGCCAGATCAAGCCTTACGGCGATACCCATCAGGGGGATATCGTCTACACGGTCATCATTACGCCCGACCATCAGGACCCGCGCCTGCGCTGGCACATGACTGCCAAAGTGAGCATCGAGCCCCAGTGACGGCTTTACGCGAAAGGATCCGCACATGAGCTTCCAACTCTCGCTCGCCGGCCAATACCTCTGGGGGCGCAAGCTGCGCTCTGCCCTGACCTCGCTGGCGATCGTCATCGGCGTCATGGTGATCTTCGGGCTGGGCAGCTCGGTGCCCGCGATGTACTCCAGCCTGCGCCAGAGCGCGATCGCCCTGACCGGCCAGGTTAACGTGACGATCACCCACAAGACGGGCGAGGCCTTCTCGGCGGGGCTGGTGCAGAAGATCCAGGCGGTGCCCGGCATCCGTGCCATCGCCGGATCGATCTCGCGCACGATCAACCTGCCGGCCAATTTCTACGGGCGCGGCTCGACCGTGGGCACGCTGACGCTCGTCGGCGTCGATCCGGTGGCCGGCCCGGCCGTACACGATTACTCGGTTTTGCAAGGGCGCTTCCTGAAGCCGGGCGACGGCAGCGTCGCGGTGATCACGCAGAACCTGGCCGATGCGTTGGGCGTGAAGCTCGGCGACACTTTCCGGCTGCCGGCCACCGATGGCGTCGTCAGGCTACAGGTCGTCGGGCTGCGCCCGGCGCAGGCCCTGATCGGCAACGAAGAGGTGTTGGTTACCCTGACCGAAGCGCAGAAGTTGCTGGATATGCAGGGCTACATCAACACGATCGAGGCCAACCTGGCGACGAACGATCCCCAGCAGCGGGAAGCTATTACGCAGCAGATCCAGGCGCGCCTCGACAAGACCTATCTCCTCAACGCCCTCACGAGCGCGTCGCAGTTTCTGGCGAGCCTCTCGACGATACAGTTTAGCCTCGAGCTGATCGGCTTCCTCTCGTTATTCATGGGCGGGTTCATCATCTTCAACACGTTTCGCACGGTGGTCGCCGAGCGCCGGCATGACATCGGGATGCTGCGGGCAATCGGCGCGAGCCGGGGCACCATCGTCGGCCTCATCCTCACCGAAGGCCTGGTACAGGGCATGGCCGGGACGGCCGTTGGCCTGCTGCTGGGCTATCTCCTGTCACTCGTCTTTGTCAGGGCGATGGGGAGTCTCTACCAGCAGTGGCTGCACACCACGCTGGGCGCGATTACCCTCCAGCCCGGCCTGCTCGCCGGCGCCATCGCCCTGGGGGTGGGCGTTACCCTGCTGGCCGGGCTGATCCCCGCGCTCGGCGCAAGCCGGGTGACGCCGATGGAGGCGCTGCGGCCGGGGTTGGCGCAAACGGGCCGGCGTGCCGGGCGGGCCGGCGCGATCGCCGGCGCCGTGATGATCCTGGGCGCGCTGGCAGGATTGCTCTCGGGCCAGTTCGCCATGGTAGTGTTGGGCGGCCTGCTCTTCTTGCTGGGCCTGGTATTGGTGGCGCCGGCCCTCGTCAGGCCCTTTGCCGCTGCCCTGGGTGCCCTGGTCGCGCTGGCCATGGCGCGCGATGGCACGGGGGACCTGGCGCAGGGCAACGTCACGCGCCAGCCCTCGAGATCGGCGATCACGGCCAGCGCCACGATGATCGGCCTGGCGATCGTGGTGGGGGCCGGCGGGCTGATGTGGAGCATGGCAGGCAGCCTCACCTCGATGTTCCTGACGTCCATGAAGGGCGACTACATGCTGGTCCCGCCGGCGGTTGCCGTCTGGCAAGGCGACCTCGGCGCGACCACGGCCCTGGCCGACAAGATCCGGTCCGTGCCGGGCGTGGGCGCGGTCAGCACGCTGCGCTACGCCCAGTCCAGCATCCCGGCGGACCGCGCCCGGGTACCGGCGAGATGGACATCGCCGTGCTCGGCATCGATCCTGTGACCTATCCACAGGTCGCAGGGCTGGATTTCCGGCAGGGCAGCCCAGAGCAAGCCTATCCGGCCCTGGCCCAGGGCCGCACGATCATCGTGAACGGCCTCCTGGCAGTCCAGGCCCGGCTGAACCCCGGCGACACGGTGACGCTGTTGACGCCGCAGGGCGACAAAGATTATCGCGTGGTCGCGGTGGCCGGCGACGTGCTGGATGCCAAGGGCACCACGGCTTACATTTCGCAGAGCAATCTGCGCGCTCGATTTCAACAAGACGGAGGACATCTTCTTCGAGATCAACCTGGCGCAGGGCGCCGACGCGGCCGCCGTCGAGGAGCGCCTGCGCACGGCCGTGGCGAACTATCCGCAATTCCGCTTCGTCTCCACGCGCCAGTATGTGAGCGAGTTCGGCCAGGAGTTCGCGGGCATCTACGCCGGCTTTGACGTGTTCCTGGCGCTGCTCTCACTGCCCTCCCTGATCGCGATCCTCAACACGCTGGCCATCGGCGTGATCGAACGCACGCGCGAGATCGGCATGCTGCGCGCCATCGGGCGGCGCGTGGCCAGGTGCGCCGCATGATCATCGCCGAGGCGCTCCTGCTGGCCGCCATCGGCACCGCCTTCGGCCTGCTCGGCGGTCTCTATCTGAGCTACATGCTCGTGCTGGGGATAAACGCCAGCGGAATATACAAGTTGCAATATGGGTTCCCGTTCGCCGGCGTGCTGGCGGCCATCGCAGCCGGGCTGATCTTCGGCGTGCTGGCCGCCCTGTTCCCCGCCCGCCAGGCGGCGCGCATGGAGATCATCCAGGCGTTGCGCTACGAGTGAGGACCGACCCTTGCAGGTTCGCCGGCCTCGCGAGAGGCCCCGCTGACGGGCCCGCGCCGGCTCAGCGCCAGCACCAGGGCCAGCGCCGCGCAGATCAAGGCCACCACGCAGCCGTAGGCCTGCGCCAGGCCGATCAGGTCGGCGAGCCTGCCCAGCAGCAGCGGCAGCGCCAGCACAGCGCAGCCCGAGGCCAGCGATGCGCGGGCGCTGGCCAGGTCCGTCTGGGAGGGGGCCGAGCCGACGGCGAGGGCCAGGCTGAGCGGATAGAGGTTGGCGACCCCAAGGCCGCAAAGGAGCAGCCCGGCCAGCGCCAGGGGCACGGGCGCGGCCAGCCAGTTCATCAGGAACCCGCAACCCGCCACGGCCAGGGCGACCACCAGGAGGGGCGTGCCCGCGCTGCGCTGCATCAGGCGGCTGCCCACGAACCGGCCAAGCACCATCCCGGTCAGGAAAACGCTGGTTCCCAGCGCCGCATCGTCGAGAGCCATGCCCTTGGCCTGCCTCAGGAATTCGGCGGACCAGTAC
>CAWEHT010000142.1:0-3300 GCA_963808455.1 uncultured Chloroflexia bacterium
CAAGTTATTATTCGACACTTCGTGCCCTGCTGTCCAGGGGGATACCACCCATTCAGGGCAACAGAAATACCTTATATCGTACCCGCGAAGGCCTGACATGACCCACAGGCAAACAGGTCGCCCAGCTTGCCTGCCCACAGCGCACAACCGACCAACGATGCTTGAGAACGGGGGCGCACGGACGATGCATGTTCAAACGGCCCTTGCAGAATGTCGCTCAGGGACTGAATTAAGCCGGATGCCGTGCGTGAGTTATAATGGTGTGCCAAAGTGATTGTGACCCCAGCCTTTTTCAGTAATACGAGCACTTTCAGCGTGTGCTGAAACAGGCTGTTCTGATGAGACGTTCGACCAGCACATGGAGAAGGTTGTCCGCCGGCTCGAGGAAGCATTCGTTTACGGCGCGGAAGCCGAGCGGATACGCCACTACATTCGGTTCCATCCCCCCTCGCGGGGCCCTGCGTGTGATGGCGGCCGGTCCTGACGGCGCGGAGCGCCCCCAACGCAGTTGCCACGCCGGGGACGGGCAGCTGTGTGTAGCGGCCCTGCCCCGGGGTTGGCCGAAGGATCAAAACCCATGGTTGCGCGTGCCCCGCGTCCCAGGTGCTGGCCGATCATCCTCGTGATCGGCCTCCTCCTGTTGGGCGCCACGCCCATTGCCGCAGGCGGGCCCACGCTGCCGGGCGCACGGCCGGTGGCTGCCACCCGGGCGCCGCAGCCCGGGCGTGGGCGCCCGCCGGCCCTGTGCCCACCGTCCGGTTGCCCGGCGCGCCTGCCCGAGTCGGGCGACACCCGAAACGCGCCCGCCGGCCTGCCCGGCGGAGCGGCGCCCGAGGCCAGCTTCGATTGCAGCACCGTGACCGATGTCGCGGCGACGGAGTGCGACGCCCTGGTGGCGCTCTACGACGACACGGATGGGCCGGCCTGGGCCGAGGATTCCGGCTGGCTCGCAAGCACGACCGTGGGCAGCTGGTATGGCGTGTCGGTTGCTGGGAGCCACGTCACAGCGCTCGTATTGAGCGGGAACAACCTGGGCGGACCGATTCCGTCCGAGTTGGGCAACCTGACCGGTTTGCAAGAGCTCGTGCTGGGGGACAACGAGCTCTCGGGCTCTATTCCGTCCTCGCTCGGCGGTCTGGCCGGCCTGCAGGACCTCCAGCTGTACGACAACCAGCTGAGCGGCCCTATCCCGCCAGGGTTGGGCGGACTGCAGGGTCTGGAGTACCTCGACCTGGACACCAACGGGCTCTCGGGCGGCATCCCGTCCTCGCTGGGGGACCTGGCCGACTTGCAGGTCCTTGACCTGTACGACAACCAGCTGGGAGGCGCCATACCCGCCAGCCTGGGCGGCCTGGCCGGCCTGCAGGACCTCGATCTGGCCGAGGACGAGATCACCGGGACAATCCCGCCGGAGCTGGGCGGCCTAACGGGCCTGGTGGCCCTCGTCCTGAACGGCAACGGGCTGAGCGGGCCGATGCCGTTGAGCCTGGATGGCCTGTCGCAGCTGAGCCTGTTCGGCTTCGATAGCGCGGTGTGCGAGCCACAAGACACGGCCTTCGATGCCTGGTTCGGCGCCCTGGCCGACGCCAGCCCGGCCAGCTTTTGCGCAGCTGCCACGGTGACGCCGACGGGCACGCCGGCCGCGACCGGGACGCCCACCGTGGCCGAGACGGCGACCGAGGCCGCGACCCCGACCGGCACGCCCACTCTGACCGTTACGGTGACCGGGGCCCCGACCACGACCGTCACGCCGCCGGCGCCGGCAACCGATACACCGCTCCCTGGCGAGGCGGGGAGCCCGACCCCGTCCGCTACGCCGGGCGAGCCGCGGGAGGAGAATAAAGTCTGGCTGCCGCTGGTCCAACTTCTCCCGTGATCGCCATGGCGCGTGTCGGGCTATCGGGGCCGGGCCGGCCACGGAGGCCCTGCGGATGCGTGGCACGCGCACGCCGGGGCGGGGCGATCAGGTTTGACTGCGGGTTCGGTGAAAGGAGACGTTCGGTATGCTTGTGGACATGCCTCTCGAGGAGCTGAGGACCTATCGGCCTGCGCGCCAGGAGCCTCCCGACTTCGACGCATTCTGGCGTGAGACGCTGGGCCACGCGCGGAGCTTCCCACTGGACGCCAGGTTCGACCGGGTAGATTACGGCCTGCGCGCCCAGGAGTGCTACGATCTGACCTTCAACGGCTACGGCGGGCAGCCCATCAAGGGCTGGCTGCTGCTGCCGGCGGAGGCGCTGCGGGCCGGCCGCCTGCCATGCGTCGTGGAATACATCGGCTACGGGGGTGGGCGTGGCTTTCCCCTGGATTGGCTGCTTTGGGCCAGCGCCGGATATGCGCACCTGGTGATGGATACGCGCGGGCAGGGCAGCAGCTGGCGCCAGGGCGATACGCCCGACCCGGCGGCCGATGGGGCCAGCGCCCACTACCCCGGCTTCATGACCCAGGGGATCCTGCGCCCTGACACGTACTACTATCGCCGGGTCTTCACGGATGCGGTGCGCGCGATCGAGGCCGCGCGGGCTCACCCGGCGGTCGATCCGGGCCGAATCGCCGTCACCGGGGCCAGCCAGGGAGGGGGGATCAGCCTCGCCGTGGCCGCGCTGGTGCCCGGCCTGCAGGCCGTCATGGCGGACGTGCCCTTCCTGTGCCACTACCGGCGCGCCACGGAGCTGGTCGATACCGCGCCCTACAGCGAGATCGTGCACTACTGCCGGGTGCACCGTGACAAGGTCGAGACGGTCTTTGGCACGCTGTCGTATTTCGACGGCGTCAACTTTGCGGCCCGGGCCACGGCGCCGGCGCTCTTCTCGACGGGCCTGATGGACGATACCTGTCCGCCCTCCACGGTGTTCGCCGCCTACAACCATTACGCCGGCCCGAAGCGGATCAAGGTGTGGCCGTTCAACCAGCATGACGGCGGGGGCACCCATCAGGCCATCGAGAAGCTGAACTACCTCAGGGATCTGGGCGTGGCGCCGTAGAGATCTCCTGACCTCTCTTCTTCGTTCTGCCGCGCCAGTCAACAGGAATCCCACCCATTCGTACCTGTTCCGCGGGGCGTCCGGGGGTGTATAATGTCGAGGCGCCCTGCGAGGTGGCTGCGCCCCTCCATTGCAGAACATCCTCCCATCAGCCGCACATTTGCGAGCGTGCCCGGGCGCGCTCTGGCGTTGAGGCCAGGCGGCTGCTGAAGCTGGCGCCGGCCTGCCCGCGCGAGAGGAGCGAAAATAGTGGCGACCAGGAAGTGTTTTGCGGCCGCACTCTTGCTTGTGCTGTTGGCCGGCTGCCGCGCGCCGG
>CAWEHT010000143.1:0-64594 GCA_963808455.1 uncultured Chloroflexia bacterium
TTTGTCAAGCGAAAACGAGCCCACTTGATCATGGAAAACGGACCCACCTGGGGCACAAAGGGTAGCGCAGTGATCATCAGAAACGAGCCCATTTTGATCATCGAAAACAGACCCACCCCGATAAGCAGAGCGCTGTCCAGGCCGTCGTCGTAGCGGTAGCAGCAGGGGCTGTGGGTAAGTGCGTAACCGCCATCTCTTTGGCGGTTATGCACTTATCCATCAGCCCGGTCGGGCTCACGCCTGGTCTTGCTTCAGGCGTTGGCGGAAGCGGTACGATTCGCCAACCAGTTCCAGGATGTGGGCGTGATGCGTCAAGCGGTCCAGCAGCGCCGCGGTCAGGCGTTCATCACCAAAGACCTGCGTCCAGTCTGCGAATTTGAGGTTACTGGTGATGATCACCGCCACGCGCTCGTGCAAAGCCGAGCAGAAAGTAAACAGCGCCTGGGCAGCCGTGGGCGCAAAGGGGATGAAACCCAACTCGTCCAGGACGATCAGGTCCAGTTTGAGCGCCTGGGTACTGAAACGGTGCAGGCGGTGCTCGTCTTGGGCCTGGAGCAGCTCGTTGGCCAGGCTGGCGGCCGTCCAGAAGCGCACCTTGCGGCCTTGGCGGCAAGCCAGCAGGGCCAACGCCGTCGCCACATGCGTTTTTCCCAAGCCCGGGTTGCCGATTAACAGGATAGGTTCGTGCCGGGTGATGTACTCACCCCGGGCCAGGTCCAGGAGGTAAGCCTTGTTCAGGCTGGGCACCAGCGAGAAGTCGAAGTCGGCCAGCTCCCGCAGCACCGGGAAGCGGGCGGCTTTGACCCGGCCCTGGTGCAGGCGCTGCTCACGCTGGTTCACCTCCTGTTCGGCCAGGGCCAGCAGGTAGCGCACGTGGTCCTGGTTGGTGCGGGCGGCGTCGGCTGCAAAGGGGCGGTAGTAGGTCAGGAAATTCGTCAGGTGCAGCTGGCGCAGGTACGACTCCAAGAGCGCATCGCTGTCCATGGCTTACCTCCCGCCCGCGGAGGCCAGTAGGCGATCGTACTGGCCCAAGTTGACCGGCTGGACGCCAATGTCCTGTAATTGTGGGTAGCCACTCAAATCGAGGGCCACGGGCGCATGCTGGTCCGTCTCTAATTGGCGCAGGCACAGTTCCACGCCGTCCAGGTGGGCGGCGCCCAGCGCCAAGGCGGCGCGGATGGCCTGCTCGACGCGCTCAGCCGGGTGCGCCAGGTGCAGTTTGAGGATCGCCAGGAACTCGCGCAGGCCGCGACCGTCTGGCCAGGTGGCCCGCAGCTGCTGCAAGAGCTGTTCGTAGACCTCCGACCACTGGGCCCGCCAGCGCCGCATGGGGATGGCGTGCTCGAAGGCGCCGGGCCGTTGCGCCAGCAGCCCGAGATAGTGCAGCGGGTCCAGGATGTCCTGTTCCCGGCCCAGGCAGCGCACATGGGTGGCAATCACCGCATCCTGGGCCAGG
Source organism: uncultured Chloroflexia bacterium (assembly GCA_963808455.1). Taxonomy (GTDB): domain Bacteria; phylum Chloroflexota; class Anaerolineae; order CG2-30-64-16; family CG2-30-64-16; genus CAWEHT01. Next base: position 1,457 of record CAWEHT010000143.1, read on the forward strand.
ATGTCCACGCGAAACACGTAGGCCCGCAGCACCAGGGCGTCGGCCAGATGCTCGGTGGGCACCGAGTAACGATTGGTCTCGAAGACCACCTGGCTGTAAGGATTCGGTTTCACCGCGTGCGTGGTGCAAGCCTTGTAATCGCTCGTGGGCCGCGGCAGCAGCTGCGCCTTTTCGGCCGCCCACTGCTCGGCGACCGTGTGGTCTGCGCCGCGCACCCGGCGCTCGGCATTGGCCAGGCAAGCCTGCTCCAAATAGGCGTTCAACTCGCCAAAGGAGCCGACCTTGGGTACCGGCGAGAAGAAATTGCGCTGGATGAAACCCACATCGCTCTCGACGCCGCCTTTCTCGTGACCCTGGGCCGGCATGCAGTAGTAGCTGTCGAACAGATAATGGCTGCGAAAGCCGGTGAACGCCTGCTGTTCGCGCCGGTTGTGGCCTTTGAGCACCTGAAACACGGCCGTTTTCAAGTTGTCATAGGTGATCTGATGCGGCACACCCCCGAAAAAGCGAAAAGCCTGGACGTGACCCTCGAAAAAAGCTTCCTGCTTCTGGAACGGGAAGGCGATCACAAAACGCGCCCGCGAGTAATTCAGCCGCATCGCCAAGAACTGCACCGTGATACGCGCACCGCCCAACTCGACCTCGGCCTCCCCCCAATCCGCCTGGGCGTCCTGGCCGGGGTCGAATTCCAGCGGCAGGAAGACTTGGCGGGCTTGGCGGGCTTGCCGTTGCTGGCCGACGTAACGGCGCACGCTGATCTCGCTGCCCGCATAGCCCTCCTTCTGGATTTGCGTGTAAATGTTGTGCGCCGTGTAGCGCTGCTTGCGCCGCTGCCGGTCGCTCTCATCCAGCAACTCGGCGATCCGCGTCTTGTAGGGACCCAGGACGGGCGCCTCCCGCGGCGCCTGCAACAGGTAGCCTTGCGGCTCGGCCTGCGCCAACGCTTTGCGCACGACCACCCGGCCGTGATGAAACTGCTGAGAAATCTGCCGGACGCTGAGCCCTTCTCGCACGTGGGCCCGGCGCATGGCTTCGTAGTCTTCCACCTTAAGCATCTCCTGACCTCCGTCACCAATACGACACCTCGTTATGGTAACAGAGATCCCGCCCAGGTGGGCTTGTTTTCGATGATCACTTTTCGCCCGGGTGGGCTCGTTTTAGAATATCAAAAACAGCTATGGGTTGAGTTTACGCTGGAGACTTACTGCGGTATCCCGTTCCTCGCGTCCTTGCTGACTGTCGCTCTGGAAGGAGGGAGGCCCCCGATTTCCGCAGGAATGTTACAATTCGCCTATTGACAGAGCCAAGCAGAGGTGGTAGTATTGGCATGACCAGTTTCTCAGTTACCTAGATATCCACATGTGTGGAAATGCACAAGGAGAGAGCATTGTGGCCGCCTTGCCTTCGCACATCTTGGAAGCCCTTACTTGCATCGACTCCCCCACGATCTCCAACGCTATCGAATCTTTCCAAGTGCGCGATCCGACTACCGGCTACGCGTCAATGGATATCCGCTGTCTGACCACGGATCTCCCGCCGATGGCCGGGTATGCTTTCACTGTCACCGCGGACAGCACCACAGCACTGCCCAGACGTGCCAACCGGGAGCCCGAGCTCTATGAAGCCCTGCTGGCGGCGCCCAAACCCGCCATCGTCGTGATCAAGGACGTCGGTCCTGTCCCAGCCCGCAGCTGTCATGCCGGCGACAACCTTTCCAGTATCTTCCAACGCCTGGGCGCGGTCGGTCTCATCACCGATGGTGGCATCCGCGATCTGAGCGGCATCCGCCAGCGCGCCCCGGTTTTCACGTCTATGCCCCCGGGCTGGTGGTTTCGCACGGCGTGCCCACCTTCCTGGAGTTCGGCGTGACCGTAAACATCGGTGGGATGACTGTGCAGCCCGGCGACCTGATCCATGGCGACGAAAATGGGCTTGTGGTCGTTCCCATCGAGATCGCGCCTCAGCTGATTGAGAGAGCACAGGCCATCCTTGCCAGAGAACGCGATCTGGTCAGCTTTGTCCACGGCGACGAGTTCTCTCTGCCGGACTTGGTGCGTCGTATGTACGGCAATAACGGTGGGCACTAGCCTCTCCTTCTGCGCTGGCTCAGGACCTAAGTCGAGGCAGCCCACCGGTGTAGCAGACTGTTCCCAAAGAACGCCGACGGCAACACAAGAAGAGGAATCAATGCCGGTATTCACCCCTGAGTATCTAAGAAGCCTGACTGCGCAGGTCTTTGTGGCGCAGGGTGCAGTTGAAGCAGAAGCGGCCATCGTGGCCGAGCAATTGGTGGCCAGCAACCTGGCCGGGCTGGATTCGCACGGTGTCGTGCGCATCCCTCTTTACAGCCTCTGGAATCCGGGAGGGCACCATTGTCCCCGGTGCGCCGATCCGGGTTGTCAAGGAGGAAGGTGCAACGGCGGTGTTGGACTGTGGCGGCAACTTCGGCCAGGTGGGCGGCAGGCGGGCCACGGAGGTGGCGCTCGCCAAAGCGCGCGAGCACAAGGTCGCGTGTGTCGTGACGGTCAACTGCCGGCACGTGGGTCGCCTGGGCTATTTCACCGAGATGGCCAGCAGAGCTGGCTTCTTTGCTTTCGCATCGGTAAACAGCGCGCCGGCCGGACACGCCGTGGTGCCATTTGGGGGCCTGGCGGGACGCCTGTCGCCCAATCCGCTCTCCTACGGCGCGCCCGGTCTGGACCATCCCATCGTGGCCGATATGACCATGAGCACGACGGCTCAAGGCAAAGTGGTGATTTGCCGCAACAAAGGTCAGCAGGCGCCAGAAGGTTGGATGATCGACGCGCAGGGACATCCCACCACGGATCCCGATGTGCTTTTCCAGAAGCCGCGTGGATGGATCCTGCCAATGGGGGGAAACGTTGGTTACAAGGGCACTGCCCTGTTGTTGATGGCCGAGATCCTGAGCGGCGCACTCGGGGGCGTCTCCATCACAGACCCGGTGCTCGACGGCACCAACGGCCTTTGTTTGATCGTGATCGATGTCTCCGCTTTCGTGCCGCTGGAGCAGTTCAGAGCAGAAATGGCGGTGATAACCGACTACATTAAGTCGGCGCCGCCGGCGCCCGGCTTTGACGAAGTGCTGATGCCCGGGGAAATCGATGAGCGCATCAAGGCCGATCGGGAAGCCAATGGCATTCCTGTTGACCCCGTGACGTGGCAAAGTATTCGGGAGACCGCGGAGTCTCTCGGGATATCGGTAGTTGAGCCCGTGCCGGCAGGGCAGGTATGAGTCTGGGCCTTGCAGTGAGCTGAGGGCCGCCAGTGGGCGTAGGGCAGCTTGTCCCAGGCCCAACGCGCAGGCGGCAGGCCCAGGTAACAAGGATGCGGGAGGGAGAATGGCTGTGGCGAATTCGCCATCCTTTGGGGATTGGGCTGAAAAGACCGTTCTGGTAACGGGCGGCAGCAAGGGGATCGGCGAGGGTTGTGCGCGAGCTTTCTGTGGCTCAGGCGCTGCAGTGGTGATTTGCGCTCGAGGGCGCAACGCGGGGGAGAAACTGGCCGCCGAGCTGACGGCGCACGGCCCGGGCAAATGTACCTTTCTCCAGTGCGACGTTAGCCAGCCAGATCAGATCCGATCCGTGATCGACCAAACCGTCAACCGCTGTGGGCGGCTCGATGTGCTGGTGAATAACGCTGGCTACCACCCGCCGCACAAACCCATCGATGATTTCTCCGAACACGACCTGATGGATGTGCTTCAGACGAACCTGTTTAGCTACTTCGTGGCTGCTCGGCACGCCCTGCCGCATCTGCGCAAGGTGCGCGGCTGCATCGTCAATGTAGGTAGCCTGGTCAGCACCATGGGCCAGCAATTGGCTACGACCTACTGTGCCAGCAAGGCCGCGATCAGCGGCTTCAGTCGAGCGCTGGCCATCGAGGAGGCACGGCATGGAGTTCGGGTCAACGAGATTTTGCCGGGCAACATCCTAACCCAGAGCCGCATGGACGGCGTCAGCCAAACGCCCAACGGGGCGGAAATAGACCGTTTGGTCGATAGTTGGCAATGGCCGGGCCGCAGCGGCGCTATCGAGGAAGTGGGGCAGGCTTGCCTGTTTCTGGCTAGCGATTGCGCTAGCTATATTACCGGCACACAGTTGATCATCAGCGGCGGCTCCGAGCTGGGTTACGGCATCAAGGCTCCCTGGAAGCTAGGGCTAGACTTGGAGCAGACCCTGTACCCCCGCCCGGTAGACCCACTGTAAGGGCTTCCGAGCCCGTGTGGCCGGTGGCCGCTGACTTGCACCAACGGGCCAGGGCCAGCCGGTCGGCTGGCTGGCCGAAAGGAGGTGGGTGACATCGAACGAGTCCAGGCAGGTCAACAGGTGTGGTGCTGATCATTGCAAGCGTCTCTCATGCTAGTGGCGGCTTGTCCCTTCAAGGAGGGGGAGCACATGAAGTACCTCAGACTTTTCAGCATCCTGGTTGTAGTCAGCACAGCGTTCGTGGCCTGCGCGGCGCCGGCGGCGCCCACCGCGGCACCGGCAGCGCCCACCGCGGCACCGGCAGCGCCCACCGCGGTACCGGCAGCGCCCACCGCGGTACCGGCGGCCCCTACCGAGGCGCCGGCAGCAGTGGTTACTCCTACGCAGGCAGCGGCAGTTAGCTCCACGCAGGCGGCGGTGCCAACGCTGACTGGCACGCTCAACTTCTGGGACCATCCGACGGCCTTCGATAGCACACAAGAGCAGAAGTTCTGGAGCGATTTCAACGCGGCCTTCGAACAGAAGTATCCTGGCACCACGGTCAATCTGACATGGGTGCCATGGGACCAGGAGACCACGTCCAAGGTCAGCGCCATCCAGAGCGGCCAAGTGCCGGACATGAGCTTCATGGGGGTAGAAGAGTCTGTCGAGTTTGCCCAGATGGACGCCATCATCCCCGTGGATGATATGGTCCAGGAGATGGGTGGACCGCAGACCTTCACCGGTCTGCTGAAGAACGGCAAATGGAATGGGCACTACTGGGGCATGCCCTATCAGGAGGGTGGCTACCTTCTCTACGTGCGAAAGGACTTGCTGCAGAAGGCCGGCTATTCTGACCCTTGCCCCAAGACCTGGGATGACATGGTCAAGATGGCGCAAGCCATCAATGATCCTAAGAACAATGTGTACGGAATGGCCATGGACTACAGTGCTGGCAACGGTACCGCGCAACTCTATACCACCTTCTGGGCTGCGGGCGGCGGGCAGACTTTGGACCCGAACGACAAGGTTGCCGTCAACACGCCTGAGAATGCCAAGACGCTGCAGTTCTACACCGACCTGTGGCTCAAGTATCATCTGATGCCTCCGGGTGTCACGACCGTCACCACCTATGGCACGTCAAGCGCAACTCCTATCGACGACTGGTACCTGGCGGGTCAGGTCGGGATGATGGTCCGCAACATGAGCAACGCCGTCGTCTGGGCGCAACAAAAACCGCCGATGTGGGCGAACACGCAGGTCTGCGAAATGCCCGTTGGCCCTTCGGGACACACCGGCACTTTCTCACAGCCTGGGGTCCTCTACATCTTCAAGGGCGCGAAGAACCCGGAACTGGCCAAGGCGTACATCCGCTTCTTCTATCAGCCGGAGTGGCAGACGCGCTGGGCCCAGGTAGATGGGATCATCCCACTCCTCAAAAGCACCCAGGTGCCAGGCGTGACTGACCAGTACTGGTACCCGTTCATTGTCGACGAACAGACGTATGGTGCTCGCCCGGGATTGTGGCAAACCGATCCCAAGAACATGGAGGCCACCAACTCGTTTTGGCCGGCGCTGATGGTCCAGGATGTCGTGCTGAAGGGGATGAGCGTAAGCGATGCCCTGGCAAAGTACCAGACGGTGGTTGAAAAGATCTATGGCCACGCTTGCTCGACTCTGGTAGCTGGCTGCTCGGGATAGTGTCGTAGGTCCGCCGCGCTCATGTAGGCGTGGCGGCTTCTGAGCCAGGTCGGGGATCCATGAGCTCACTCGATCTGGCTCAGGCCGGTTTGATTTTCCCTGCGATAAGCTGGAGTCGCTTATGTCTCACTCGAAAGCTCTGCCCTATCTTCTGCTGCTTCCAGCCGCGGTTCTGCTGCTGGCTGTCGTGCTCTATCCTATGGTCTATGGCGTTACACTGGCGCTGACAGATAGGACACTTCTTACGTTTCATCCTAACTACGTCGGTCTCGATAACTTCAAGGCCATGCTCCAAGACGACAGGTTCATGCACGCGGCGCGCAATAGCGTGTCCTGGTCGGTGCTCACCGTCGTGGGGACCATGTTGTCGGGGTTTGCGCTGGCGCTCATCCTCAACAAGCAGTTCTTCGGCCAACGGTTCGCCCGTGGGATCCTGCTTGTGCCGTGGACCATTCCCTCTGTGGCACTTGCATTCGTATGGATCTGGCTGTATGACCCGCTGCTTGGCGTTTTCAACCAGATCATCCAGTTGCTAGGCGGCACGCGCATTGAGTTCCTGTCCAACATGAAGATGACCCAGGTCTGGGTCGCTGTAGCGGTAATCTGGCGCTACTATCCTTTCGTAATGCTCATGCTGCTGGCCGGCCTGCAGGCAATCGACCGAGAACTCTACGAGGCAGCGGCGGTGGACGGTGCCAATGCCTGGCAGAAGTTTTGGAGCATAACAGTCCCTGGCATTCGGGCTATCTTTGGCCTCGTAACGGTTCTGGAATTCATCTGGCTATTCAACCACATAGACGTAATCTGGATCATGACCGGCGGCGGGCCAGCGGATGTTAGCCATACGCTGGCCACCTACGCTTACTACGTTGGCTTCAGGGAGTTTCAGTACGCTTATGCTGCGGCCATCGGTGTGGTCATGATGGTGATCCTGGCCATATCGGCCCTTGTTTACTTGCATATGCAGGAGCGTGTGGAGGTCGAACTATGACAAAGGCGATAGAACTCCGGCCGCCAACTCGGGTTGACCACTGGCCGCCAGCCAGGCGCACGGTGACGGGCAGGCGGATCTGGAGAACCGTGCGCAGCCTTCCGCTCTATCTCGCGATGGTGCTCATCATCCTGTGTTTCGTGTATCCTATCTGGGTCGCGGTGGACACCTCCATCAAGCCGGCCTATCAGCTGCGGACTTTCCCGACCAGTCTGTTTACTACCAGGCCCACATTCGAGAAGTACGCCGAAGCCTTAGGCCCGTTGCAATTTCCCCACTACATGGGGAACACGGTGTTTATTGCCGTGTTGACCACCCTGCTCGGCGTGTCCGTGGGCAGTCTGGCCGGGTATTCCCTCTCCCGCTTCCGGTTCAGGGGCAGACAGTTCTTCTCCCGCAGCGTCCTTTTCATCTACATGTTTCCGTCCATGCTGCTGTTGATACCTCTGTATCTTATGCTCACAAGCCTCAGGGTGCGGGATACTCTTTGGGCCCTTGTGGTATGTGACACGACGTTTGCATTGCCTTTTTCGATATGGATGCTGAAGAGCTTCTTCGATACAGTGCCGCGTGAGCTTGACGATGCGGCGCTGATCGATGGCTGCTCGCCCCTCGGCGCGCTTTTCCGCGTCATCTTGCCCGTATCAGGGCCAGGCGTGATGGCTACAGCGGTGTTTGCTTTCATGTTGGCCTGGGGCGAGTATCTCTTCGCCGTGACACTTATCACTACTCAAAGTTACCAGCCTATCAGTGTCGCCGTTTATGCGACGATGCAGCCGTTTGCCCTGGATCCTGGCATGCTGATGGCTATTTCTGTCATCTCAGCCGTGCCTCCAGTAATCTTCTTCTTCGCGGCCCAGAAGTGGATTGTGCAGGGCCTGACGGCCGGAGCCATTAAAGGTTGAGTGGCCAGTCTGCAAGCTACTGTGGAGGCAAGTCTGTCATGAGGCGCTTCGGCACGGTCCTGAGGTTGAAACCTGGCAAACTCGACGAATACAGGGAGTGGCACCGCCATGTCTGGCCCGAGATCCAGCAACTAGGCCACGAATGTGGCATCCGTAACCAGACCATCTACCATCGCGACGGTTATCTGTTTCGCTACTTCGAATACGTCGGCGACGACTGGGAGGAGGATGTAGCCAGGATGGCCGCCAATCCCAAGAACGCCGAATGGTGGGATATCATGATGCCGCTGCAAGAACCTATCGCGACGGCGAAAGAGGGCGAGTGGTGGGTTGACATGGAGGAAATCGGTCACTGGGATTGATCGGCCTCAGTTTCCACAAGGGGTGGCCATGAACAGCCGCGAGCGAGTGTACAAGGCGTTACGCTTCGAGCAGCCCGATCGTGCGCCCAGGGATCTCTGGGCGGTGCCAGCGGTGGCCATGTTTAGGCCGCATGAACTGCAGGCCGTGCTTGAGAAGTACCCCTCGGATATCGTATTGCCGGTAGATACGGCAGGCACCGCGGTGTCCGCAGCTGGAAATCTCGCCACACCCCGGCCAGATGAACTCGTATTCCGCTATGGCCCGGCCCGGTTGGCCCATGGGACCGCTTTTGTCGTAGGTAGCTATGTGGATGAATGGGGTTGTGTGTGGGAAGTGGGCGAAGACGGCGTTGTGGGCGAAGTCAAGCAGGCACCTCTGGCCGAATGGCGGCTGCTGGATACACTGCAGGCACCCTGGGAAGTGCTCGATGAGGCTTACTGGGAAGATGTTGACCGGGTCTGCGCTGCCACCGATAGGTTCGTTCTGATGCCGTGGCACTGCGACCCGTTCGAGCGCATGCAATTCCTGCGCGGCACCCAGAACCTGTTCATGGACCTGGCTTGGGGTGCACCTGAGGTCTACCGGCTGCGCGACTTGGTTTTCGAATTCATGAGCCGAGAGATCGAGTTGTGGTGCAAGACGGACATCGACGGCATCCGTTTTTCGGATGATTGGGGCGCCCAGCGTAGCTTGCTTATGTCGCCAAAACTGTGGCGTGAGTTCTTTAAGCCCGGATATGCCGAGTTCTGCCGCCTTGCCCACAGCGCAGGCAAGTTCGTCTTCTGCCATTCGGACGGCAACATCAGCGCCATCTATCCTGACTTGATCGAGATCGGCGTAGACGCTCTCAATTCGCAGCTATTCTGCATGGACCTCGAAGAGTTAGGGCGCCTGTACCGGGGCAAGCTCACTTTCTGGGGCGAGCTGGATCGCCAACGCACTTTGCCCTTCGGCACGCCGGAAGATGTGCGCCAGGATGTGCGCCGGGTAAGACGGGCGCTGGACTGCGGCAGCGGAGGCATCATCGCCCAGCTGGAATGGGGCAAGCTCGACCCACGCGAAAATGTGGAGGCGGCTTTCGAGGAGTGGACGCAGTGATGAGCCAACGAACACGTCAGGCAGAAGGCTCAGCTCGAAGCCGATAGCCGCAGGAGCTTCACCACTGCACGGATTGCGCGGAGGACAACGCCTTGGGCGTCATAGAAGGGATCTCATGCCGATCAAGAGCCAAAAGGGGTTGGCAAAAACGGACCGGGTGCTGAAGGCGCTGCATCATGCGGAAGCCGACCGGGTGCCGATTTTCGAATACTACTGGACCAGCTTCATCCGACGTTGGCGGCAGGAGCTGGGCCTGGCAAAGGATGCCGACCCATACAAGTACTACGACATCGACATTATCAACATTTCGCCCAACGTCGACCCCTGGATCCGGCCTTTCGAGATCCTCAGCCAGACCGAGGAAGAAACGATTCTGCGCACCGGATTTGGAGCCGTGGTGCGCAAGGTTCATGCCTTTCCGATGCCTGAATACGTCTGCTTCGACACAGACACGATCGAGAAGGTGCGGTCGTTCGAGTTCGATGATCCTTGGGACGAGCGACGATACTTCCGGGGCGGCGATGATCACATCAACTGCGTGGGAGATGATGAAATCGTCCGTAACGTCGCTCCCTTTACGGAGCGCGCCCGGGAATGGGCTCCCGACATGGCCCTCTTCGGCAGCGTGCTGGAAGCCACCGAATTCATGGTCCGATCCATCGGTCAGAAGAACATGTTGCTCTGGATGGGGTTGTACCCGGAAGATATCGGGCGCTTTGCGCAACGCATCAACGAGTATTCTGTCCAGCTCGTGAAAGGCCAGGTGCAAAGTGCTGGCGGGATGCTTGACGGGTTCCTGATTGCCGGCGATGTCGCGTACGGCAAGGGGCTCTTCTTTTCGCCGGCCTACTGGCGCCGGTACTTCAAACCCGGCCTGGCGGAAATCATAGCTACCATACATGCTTATGGTCTGCCTGTGATCTATCACGGATGCGGCAACGTCGCGGCGATACTCCCTGACTACATCGAGATCGGCTTGGATGGTTACCATCCGCTCGAGGCCAAAGCCGGGCTCGATGTCATCGAGCTTCGCCGGCGATACGGCCACAAGCTGTGCTTTGTCGGCAACAACGATGTGCGCCTGTGGGCCGAAGGGGCTCGGGATCGTATCGCAGCCTGCACGCTGAGGAAACTCAACGCAGCCAAAGGCGGCGGCTACATCTTCGGCTCAGACCACTCCGTGCCCGGCGATGTATCCGGGGGGACTTACGACTACATCGTGTCGCTGGTCCGGCAATACGGCGACTATCCCTTACACCTGGGTGCATTCGACATGCCGGATCTCCATTAGGAGGCGGCCATGCTTGAGCCAGCGGTTTGTATCGACACTTTCTTCGTGGACCGGGAGTTTCTTGACCGGGTTGATGCCACCGCGCAGGCTGGGTTCACTGCTTTTGAGTTATGGGGCTGGGAAGGCCGTGACATAGCGGCGATGGCCGAACGGCAGCGTTATCATGGGCTGACCGTGGAGAATATCAACGTCACACCTGTTCTCTATCTTCTGGAGGACCCGGACATGGCGCTGGCCGCCCAGGCCGTGCGCGATACCTGCCGGGTGGCGAAACAACTGGGATGTCCACGGATCACGCTGCACGGTGACCACGTGGGGTGGGGCCCGGGGCGGCCCTGGTACGTCGAGATGGAGAGCGTGGAGGGACGCGAGCGCTACCTGCGGCGGCGCGATGTGATGGTTCAGTCCATCCGTGCGCTTATGCCGATTGCGGCCAATGAGGGGCTGACCATGATGTTGGAGCCCCTCAACACTGTTGTCGACCATCGCAACTATTTCCTGGGTTCTGCAGAGCAGGCGCTGGACGTGATCCGACGGGTAGATCACCCTGCCTTGAAGCTGCTGTTCGATATCTACCACATGCAGATCGCGCAAGGCAACGTAACCGATACGAGCGTGCACGCCATCGATCATATTGGCCACCTGCACGTAGCGGATGTGCCGGGCCGGCACGAGCCGGGCACGGGGGAACTGAACTTCGCCAACATCTTGCGGGCCGTGCGCTGCGCCGGCTATCGGGGAGCGGTGGGGCTGGAGCTTTACCCGCTGCGCGACGACCTGGCAGCCCTGCGTGCCTGTCGGGCGACCATCGACGCCGCCTTGCTCGACGCGGCCTGACAGGCTTTCGCAGCCTGGAAAGAGGCCCAAGGGGGGCCGATAATGATCGTTGATGCTCACGTGCACATCTTTGACCGGCTGAGCGGGTTCACCGCGCAAGGCTTCGCCACTCCGCTGCCTTACGGGCGGGCGCGCCTGGGCTCGGGCGAGATCCGCCGGTTCCTGCCGCCGCTGGCCCCCGAAACCGCCTTTCCCGCCGAGACCGCCTTGGAATACCTGGATTGGGCTGGCGTAGACAAGGCCGTGTTGCTCCAGGGGCCGTGGTACGGTGACATGAACCAGTATGTTGCGGCTGCGGTCCGCCGCTGGCCGGATCGCTTCATCGGCGCAGCGCTCATCGATCCCTGGTTGCCCTCCGGCTCGCAGTCACTGACCTGGCTAATCGAGGATCTGGGTTTCCGGATCTTCAAGCTCGAACTCACCGAGGACGCGGGATTGTGTGGCATCCATCCTGACCTGGACCTCGCCAGCGAGCGGCTGGTTTGGCTGTGGGAAGCAGTTGACCAGGCGGGGCTGACAGTGACGCTGGATCTCGGCCAGCCCGGCAGCCGGTCCTTTCAGACAAGCGCTGTGCGCCAGTTGATCGACCGCTACCCCCATGTCCGATGGGTTATCGCCCACCTGTGCCAACCCTCGCCGCGCGTTCTCGCAGATCCGGAGGTGGAGCGACTGTGGCTGGAGCAGGTAGCACTAGCGGAGCGCCCGCGTGTCTGGCTGGACCTGGCCTCGCTACCCTATTACTTCCAGGACGAGGGCTATCCCCATCCCGGTCTGGCTCGCGCATTTCGGACCGCGGCCGGTCGCGTGGGACCTGACAGGCTGCTTTGGGGCACGGATATCCCAGGTGCCTTGACCGGCCACACCTACCCGCAGTTATTGGAACTGTGCCGGGGGCAGTGCGAGACGCTAGGCCAGGGCGCGGCGCAATTGGTGCTGGGTACGAACGCACTGGCGGCATATGGCTGAGGCCGATCTGTAGGACAATTTGAGGAGTTCCTGGCGCTGGCCCGGTAACCTCGGGTTGGGGAGACTTGTCTATGGAGACCTCGCGCGAGCGAGTGCTGAAAGCCATCCGCCATATTCAGCCGGAAGTGACGCCGATCCACATCATGGGGATCGATCCCCTGCCCCAGTGGCTTGCGCATTTCGGGGCGCACGACTACGTAGACCTGCGCGAGAAGCTGGACCTGGATCTGCAGGCGGCGCGGGTCGTGTACTGTGGTGAGAATGGCCGCCGCGGCCTGAGTGCCCTCGGGCTGGCGGACGAAGGGGCTGGCTCGGCAGGGGCTGGCTACTCTATGGGGCGCGGCAGCTTCCCGCTTGCCGGTGCCCGTTCGGTCACTGAAGTCCGTGCGTACCCATGGCCTGGCCCGGGCGACTTCGATTACGCAGCGGCGGCAGAGGCGCTGCGCGGCATCTCGTCAGACCGTGCGCGCTGGGCGAAGACCCAGTACACGGTCGAAGAGTCAGGCAAGCCGCATGCCCAGTCCGCGCGCAACGGCGGGCCGTGGCTGCCTTACATCTGCTCGGCTTTCAATTTATTTGGCATCGATGAGACGCTGGTGCGTATGAAGACGGAGCCGACCATCATCGAAGCCGCGCTGGACCAGATCGAGGCGTTCGTCTACGAGTTCAGCAGGCGCATGCTGGAGGCGACCCGCGGGCTGGTCGATATCTTCTACTTTGGCGACGACTTCGCCACACAGCGTAGCATGCTCTTCTCGCCCAAGGACTGGCGGCGCTTCCTCAAATCCCGCTACCAGCGGCTGTTCGCACTGGCGAAGTCCTACGGGCTGTATGTCTGGTTTCACAGTTGCGGCACCTTTCGCCCGGTGCTGTCGGACCTGATTGAGATCGGCATGGACGTGTGGGAGACGGTGCAAGTGCACTTGCCGGGCAACGAGCCAGAAGTGCTAAAGCGGGAATACGGCAAGGACCTGGCCTTCTACGGCGCGGTCAGCACTCAGAAGACCCTGCCCTTCGGGACGCCGCTCGAAGTACGGGCGGAAGTGCGCGAGCGTATCCGAGTATTGGGCAAGGGCGGCGGCTACATTTGCGGCAGTGATCATTCCATCCTGCCCGACGTCCCCATCGACAACGTCCTGGCGATGCTGGACGAGGCGAGGAGATTCCGATTCGAGGACAGGCTCCCATGAACTCGCGCGAGCGCGTTATCGCCGCCATCCACCACCAACCGCCGGACCGGGTGCCGATCGACCTGGGAGGCACCCAGGCTACCGGCATCAATGTAACGGCCTACTCAGGGCTACGCCAGGCGCTTGGGCTGTGCCGGCGCCCGTCGCGCGTCTTCGACGTTTTCGGTATGTTGGCCGAAGTCGAACCTGATGTCCTTGCCGCAACGGGTGGAGATGTTGCGATGGTGCCTGCTCTGGCGCCTCGCTTTGACATCCCGGTTGCCTCCTTCAAACCTTGGCGTCTGCCTAGCGGCCTCCCGGTCGAGGTTCCCGAGGGCTTGGAGACGGCATTGGATGACGATGAGGGCTTGCTCCTCATGGTGGCTGGGCGAGCGGTCGGCAAGATGCCGAAAGGTGGCTTCTACTTCTCTGAGCTGGCCAACGCCACCATGGGCGGTCTGGATGCCCTGAGAGAACCGCCGGACCCCGATACCGTCAGCTTCCCTCTGCTGACCGATGAGGACTTGTGTTTCCGCCAGGAGGGTGCCCAACGGCTGCGCCAGGAGACCGATAAGGCGTTGGTCATCGACCTGACCGATAACTGCCGCTGGGACACCTCCATACCCAACTGGCTCTATGCCATGGCCTCCGACCCTGGCCGTACGGCTGAGCTACACGCGAAGAAGGTGGAGAACTTGCTGGCCAAAGTGCAGCAGCTGGCCCAGGCTGTGGAGCCCGACGTAGAAGTGTTTGCCATCTACCAGGACTACGGCACGCAGAGGGGCGAGATGGTGGCGCCAGCCACATTTGCCCGCCTGATTGCGCCCCATTACCGGGTTCTCTTCGACTGGATCCACCAACATACGCATTGGAAGGTGTTCTTCCATTCTTGTGGCTCAATCTATCGCCTGATCCCACACATGATCGAGATGGGAGTTGACATCTTGAACCCGCTGCAATCCAACGCGGCCAGAATGGAGCCCGCTCGCCTGAAAGCCGAGTTTGGCGATCGCCTGGTGTTCTGGGGCGGCGGCGCAGACACGCAAACGACATTGCCCTTCGGCACACCTGATGACGTGCGGGAGCAGGTTGCGCAACGGATAGGGGTCCTGGGTCGCAACGGGGCCTATGTCTTTGCGCCAACCCAAGATATCCAGGCTGATGTGCCGCCTGAGAACCTGGTGGCGATGTATGCAGCCGCGCAGAAGCATGGGGTCTACCCGTTGGCGCCCCACGCGCCGGGATTAGAGCCGGAATCTGACAACGGCTTGAGCGAGGCAGTTTGTTGAACTCACGTGTACGGATATTGACGGCGCTAAACCACCAGGAGCCCGATCGCTTGCCGTTCGATCTGGGGGGCACTGTGGCATCGGGTATGCACGTCCACGCATACCGGCAGCTACGCCACTACCTCGCGTTACCCGAGGTGCCGATACGCTTGGAGCAGGTCCACTCTCAAATGGCGAGGTTGGACGATGATCTGCTCGATCGGCTCGGCGTGGATACCCGCTTTATCGGCCGGCGGTCCACCACCCCCGAACTCATCCACCCCCAGCTCGCTGGTGACTACCTCACCTACGAGGACGAATGGGGCATTGGCTGGCGCATGCCGGCGCTGGGGGGACTCTACTTCGATGCCTATCTGCACCCCTTCGATGTGGACGACATCAGGGAGCCGCTGGCCGCCTTCCGTTGGCCGGATGCCCGTGATCCTTGGCGCTTTGAGCTGTTGCGGGCGCAAGCCGAGGAAGCGCGAGCCAAGGGCAAAGCCACAATCCTTCTCGGCCTCTGCGCTGGCACCACCGAACAGTACACCTCCCTCCGTGGGTACCTGCGCTACTACACGGACATGGGCGCCGACACTCAAAATGCGGAGTTCTTCCTGGACAAGATGCTGGAGCTCAAGGCTGCATTCTGGCAGCAAGCTCTGGACCGGGTAGGAGACCTGATCGATGTCGTAAACGAGAGCGATGACTTGGCCGGCCAGCAGTCGATGCTTATGTCTCTCAAAGCCTACCGCAAGCTGGTGAAGCCCCGGCACCGTGAGCTGTTCGCGACCATCAAGCGCTCGGCGCCGCATGTCAAGCTGCTCCTGCACTCTTGCGGCGCTATGCGGCCCGTGATCCCGGATCTTATCGAGATCGGGGTGGATATTCTCAATCCCATTCAGTTGGGCGCCCAAGGGATGGATGGCGCCGGGTTGAAGCGCGATTTTGGCAAGGATCTGGTATTCTGGGGCGGTGGTGTGGATACGCAGGCCACGCTCGTCCGCGGCACCCCCGACGAGGTGCGCGCCGAGGTGCGCCGGAACATCGAGACGCTGGCACCGGGCGGCGGGTATGTCTTTGCCGCCCAACATGTCATCCAGCCCGATGTACGGCCCGAGAATTTCATGGCGATGTGGGAAACACTCCAGCAGTATGGCGGTCGTGCCTGGTAAGACGGACGGCATCGAGGGACGGATTAGTCGCTGGTCATCTGCCTGAACAGGCATCCAACTTGCGGCTCCTTCTGATTGCAGGATCCGGTCGCTGCGTAGCGGCCTTTTGCTTCGAATTCATGATTCTAGGGAGGTTGACATGGTAACGGACGGCAACCTGCTGGCGACAAACCAGCCTGATCTATGGTTTGAGGATAACGCGGTCGGACGCATGAAGAGGGAGCTTTGGGTTGCGTCCGACGAAGAGATCGATGCGGTTCTGGCAGAGTACCAGATGCCGCTACCCTGCGAATGGGCCAAGCCCGGATCGTACATCCAGACAACTGTCCGCCATGAAGTGGAAGCGAACCGCCGCAGAAACGACATCGTGCTGATTCCGGTGGGCTGCACAGAAAACCATGGCCGGCACATGGTGAGCGCGGCCGACACGCTCTATGTGAGCCAGATCTGCGAGGGCGTACGCCGTTACACAGCCAGCCGAGGTGCGGCGGTGAACCTCGCGCTCCCGCCCCTGATGTATGGAGGTCACCCTTACCACCACGTCGGGATGCCGGGTACCGTTATTCTGCGAGAGACTGTCGTGCGCGAGCTCATGATCGATGTCATGCTCGGCCTTTGGAATGACGGCTTCCGCAAGCAGATCATCGTGAACAATCATGGGCAACTGTGGATACTGGAGTCAGCGATCCAAGAGTTCATGAAACGCTATCAGTTGCCCGGCATCTTCCAGGTGTTAGACTGGCATCGGGCCGTGCGTGAATTCTTCCGGACCACAGATGCTGGTGGCCAATACGATACACCCTTCATCCATGCCGACGAATCGGAAACGTCGTTGTCGCTCTTTCTTTACCCGGAAATGGTCGATATGGCTTACGCCGTCGATACCGAGAGTAAGCAGTACTTACCTGCAGGGCACTTCGATACTTCCGTGGATTCCTACCGCCGTCCCCACCGCTGGAGCGAGGGCGAAGGGCATTTCGCGATCGAGATCAAGGGCACGCCGGAGGGGGTGGTCGGCAAGGCGACCGGCGGCAACGCCCAAAAGGCCAAGCGCCCCCTGGCCGCCATCCTGCGCTACCTGACTCTGGTCAACGACGAGATCCTGGCTCGATTCCCTGCTGGCGCAGTACCGCCTGTGGAAGAAGTGACGCTGCGCAGCGCGGAGGAGCTGGAGCCCTACTTGCGTGAACCACTCAGTCCCGGCTGGAAGTCCGTCTATGGCCTTCCGAGGATCGGAGCATAGCTCAAGGGGAGGCGGCGCGTGAAACTGTCATTTACTGCGACGCCAAAGGCTTCTACTTTCGCGCCCATTCTATGGCGTGGCGATCCAGTCACGACGTTTGATCTTGCGACGGAACTCGGGTACGAAGGCGTCGAGTGGCACCTCCGCGAGCCCGACGATATCGATGCCGAAGCAGTTTGTGCCCTGCAACAGGCAACGCGGCTGGGTGTGCCGACCATTGGCACGGGGTTGGCCGCGGGGGTGGATGGGTTGACGTTCGCGGATGCAGATCCGGAAGTACGCCGCCGGGCAACCGCACGAGTCAAGGCGCATATCCAGTTGGCAGCGCGATGGCGGTCAGCTGTGACCATCGGCCTGATCTGGGGACGTGTGGGCAATGAGCCGCGCGAGCGGGCGGCCCGGATCGAAGCGGCTACGGAATGTCTGGCCGAATGCTGTCGGGCAGCAGCAGATGCGAATGTGACAGTGCTCCTCGAGCCGCTGAACCGTTACGAATCGGACTATCCGAACAGGCTGGACCAAGGGCTTGAGATTGTGGCAGCCGTGGGCGCCACCAACCTGAAGCTACTTGCCGACACCTTCCATATGAATATTGAGGAGCAGAGCATCGATGATGCTTTGCTCCGTGCGGCGCCCTATCTGGGTCACGTCCACCTGGTGGACTCGAACCGGCGGGCTCCTGGTGATGGCCATCTGGACATGGAGAGCATTCTCCATACGCTTGTCGAGATCGGATTTCAGGAATATCTGTCTTTCGAAGTCTTGCCGCTCCCGAACGCGCATCAGGCAGCGCAGTGTGCCTTGAGCCGGATCCGCAGATTATTGGAGCGCAACTGACATGACCGCTTCCCGCTCCGCTTGCGGGGACGCTAGGCAGCTCAGCTTCACAAGAAAGGTGCGTCAAGATGGCAACCGAACCCAAGACAGCTCTGATTTGCGATTACGCCTGGCCCACGATCGATATCGAACGCGAGGCGCTGGCCAGGATCGGCGCAGAAACAATTGCCGCGACCACGGGTGACGAAGAAGAGTTAGTGACCCTGGCGCCCGAAGCCGATGCCATCCTAATCAACTGGCGCCGCATGACCCGGCGCGTCATTGCCGCCGCCAGGAAATGCGTGCTCATCGTACGTTATGGAGTAGGCGTCAACAATATCGACGTGGAAGCCGCCACGGAGAGCGGCATTGCCGTGGCGAACGTGCCCGACTATTGCATGGATGAGGTTTCGAACGAGGCGATGGCGCTGCTGCTCTGTGGCGCCCGCAACATCATGACCTATGATAAGTCGGTGCGTTCGGGAGTGTGGGATGTTAAGGTCGGGATGCCGTTGTACCGCACGCGAGCTCTGACTCTGGGTATCATCGGCTTTGGCCGGATCGGCCGCGCCGTTGCGCCCAAAGCACATGGACTGGGCTTCCGAGTGATTGCCTGCGATCCCTATATCGCGCCCCAGGAGATGGCAGATCGGAACGTGGTGTCCGTCGACCTCGATACGTTGTTGGCTTCTGCGGATTTTATCACGCTGCACGTTCCGCTGACATCAGCGACGCGCGGGTTGATCGGGGAGGCGGCGTTGAACAAGACGAAGCACACCGCCTGGCTCATCAATACCTCGCGTGGGCCCGTCGTGGATACGTCCGCGCTCTATCGAGCGTTGTGTGATGGCCGGCTGGCAGGCGCAGGTTTAGACGTGCTGCCAGAGGAACCACCCAGCCTCGAGGACCCATTGTTTACTCTTCCGAACGTGATCTTCACGCCGCACAGCGCCTTCTATTCGGAAGGCTCGCTTCAAGAGCTGCAGGCGAAGGCTGCTCAGCGGGCGGTGGAAGCGCTCTCGGGCCAGGTGCCATCGACGGTCGTCAATACGGAGGTGCTGGACCGTCCTAACTGTTGAACTGCTCATGGGAATAGGCCGGCAATCAACTCATGTCGGCCGACGCGAGTGAAGAAAGCTATAGACAAAGACCGCCACCTTTGCTTCACAAGTCACCTTGTGCAGTAATGGCGTCTTTCCGGCTTTGACACAGCACTCTGCAGCTGCTATCATTGGCATGACCAGTTACCCAGCGTAAGTGGGTATTCCCCTGGCACTATGGCCAGGGCCTTGTGGAGTAGATGATGAGCAGCGACTTGGACCTTTATAACAACATGACGCTTGTGCGTGAGCCTTTGCACGAACAGATTGCCGACCGCATCCAGCAGCTCGTCGCCGAACAGCACCTGCAGGCTGGTGGACGGCTCCCGTCAGAAAGAGATCTGGCACTCCAGCTGAGCGTCAGTTCGACCAACTGTGCGCGAGGCCATGCGCCTGTTAGAGCATCGCGGGCTGGTGGTTAGGCGCGCCGGCAGCGGCACCTACGTGATTCCGATGAGTTCTGACCCGGTCGTTGAATCGTTGGATCGATTCTTTTGGGTGACCGAATCTTCTTTCGAAGACCTGGCACAAGTCCGGGAGATGATCGAGCCCGGTGCCGCCGCGCTGGCAGCCGTACATGCAAGCGAAGAGGATATGGCCCGGCTGCTGGAAACGGTGCACGCTCTGGAGGAAGCGTTTGCAACTGGCCAACCCATCCGGCTTTCACAGGCCGAGGCCGAATTCCACGGCGCACTGGCCAAAGCCTCGGGGAATCAATTGCTGGCGGCCATTACCGCCAGTCTGAACCACCTGACGGAGAAATGGACCATGAAGCACTCTTCGGTGGTCTTTGATGCTGACGTGAACCACACGCATCGCATGATCGTCGAAGCCATTGTTGCCCGCGATCCGGACCGCGCGGCGAGGCAGCCAGCCTACATATGTACCTGGCTCGGCGGTCCTACGCCGACCACCCGGTTGTAGGGTCAAATGGACTCGGCAAAACTGAGTGATACACGAAGGCAGTAACAGCAGCAGGTTGAGAAGCAAGATACCACATTGCGCAGGAGATCAATACATGAAAGCAGCAGTACTACACGGCGTCAACGATCTGCGCCTGGACGAGGTTCCTATCCCCGTGCCAGGGCAAGACGAAGTCCTCATCAAGATCAAGGCATGCCGGCGTCTGTGGCACAGACGTACACATGTGGGCAGGAACAAATTACGAGGGCACGTTCCCCTTTATTCCTGGCCACGAATGGATGGGCGAGATTGTCGAGGCGGGACCGGGCGTACGAAAGTTGAGGGTAGGAGACCGAGTCACTGGGGAGCCCTTCATCGGCTGTGGCATCTGCCCCGTCTGTCATAGCGGTGGAGCCCCTCACTTCTGCCCCGATCACAGATACTTTGGTTTTGCGCCCGACACACCGGGAGGCATGGCCGAATACCATGTTTCACCCGAAATCCCCCTTTTCAAGGTGCCAGCCGACTTCAGTGACGAGCTGGGGGCGCTGGTCGAGCCTGTATCGGTCGCGTACCATGCTATCTGGGGACGCGGGGCGGCGTGGCGCCGCACGATCGGGTGGCAGTCTTCGGTACCGGTCCAATCGGACTGCTGGCAGTCCAGATCGCCAAGGTTGCCGGCGCACAGACCATCGTGGTCGAGCCAGCGCCTTTCCGTGCCAGGATGGCGGCTGATTTTGGAGCTGACGTGGTGATCGACCCCACCCAAGAGGACCTGATTGCCCGAGTCAATGATCTGACCGATGGGCTAGGCTTGAGCCTGATCATCGAGTGCTCGGGAAGCGCGGCAGGCATTGCATCCACAGTCGACGTGATCGGTGTGAACGGCCGCATTGTGCTCACCGGCCAGAGCTTTGGTCTCAAGCCGGCCGCATCCCTCGGCAAGACAATCTGGACGCACGCCACGATCATTGGCTCCTGTGGCGCGCCGGACTTCTTCCCTAAGACCCTGGCCTATATCGGCGCGGCGCCTGGCTGATCCCACCAAGGTCATCACCCACACCTTCCCCTTGAGCCAAGTGTGCGAGGGTTTCGAGTTGGCGCTTCGGGGCACCGAGAGCGGCAAAGTGATGATCAAGGTGTAGGCTGGGTCATCGGCCGTACGAGGCAGGCAGTTGGTCCGCATGTGCGGGGCAGAGTCCCTGTGTACCGACCGCAGAAAGGCCCTGACCGCGTTTTACTGCCCTCAGCATCGCGCAGCGGCACTGCCTGCGAGTGTAGCTTGATATAAGAGCAGAACCTGTTCGGCAACGAGGGCTCAGATGCAGCTGGTCAACGCGGAATATGTCGAAAGCCTGGTCAACCTGCCCATCTATGCCCGTTCGCTGACGGCTGCCGGGAGGGCGGTTTTCTTCCTGGCCCACGGCCCACGCGGGAAACTGCTCGGCGTCATCGCGGGGCCCGGCGATACCCGGCCGGAGCACTTCGACGGCGAGCACGTCAACCTGACGGACGGGCGCCTGACTCTGTGCCCGCTCACACACGCCAACGCCTCAGTGTTGCGCCAGGAAGTTCCCGGACTATGCCCTTCGCCCATCGGCCTGCGCACTTCGGCAGGCTGCGGCGACAGGCTTGGACTGGCAACCCCCGGTCATTCACGCGCCGCGCGCCGGTTCCCTGCCCTGGCGATGATCTTCGCCCAACAATCCATTCGTGAGATGAGCCGGACGGCGCGCACGCCTGAAGAAGTCATGGACGACGCTACCTGGGGCCTCTTCCAGGAAGGCTGGCAGGCTGGCCAGTCAAGGACTAAAGGCGAAAGCGGGGCTTGCCTGGGCGCTGATGCCGATCACCTCAAAACCCCCGCCGATATCGATCGTTCCGCGGAGGCAGGCTTCACTTTCTACACAGTGGATCCCGGTGACTACGTCGACGCGCATGCAGACAGCGCCAACGAGGCTGCGCTGCGCGATCGCTACGCCACCCTGCCATGGGATGAGCTGCAGAGCAGCCCCGCCGGCTTGTGGGCATCGTATCGCGGCAAGCGCTTCGAGGTTGAGGAACGTTCTTGGGAATTGGACGAGCCCACCCTGGTTCGGGCCGCCGTGAAGTATGGCCGGGCAGTTGCTCACACGCTGCGCATGTACCGGCATCTCATAGAGGTCACGACGGGCCGGACCGGCGCCGTGCAACCAGGGAACGCGCGCGCTGCGACTGTTGGCAATAGCGATTCCCCGCCGGTGGATCAGGAAGCCAGCCCGCTGGGGTTCGATTTCGAGGTATCGGTGGACGAGACCGCCACCCCTACCACACATACAGAGCACCTTTTCGTTGCCGCCGAACTGCGCCGCCTGGGGGTGCGCTGGACGAGCCTCGCCCCGCGATACGTCGGGCGGTTCGAGAAAGGCGTCGATTACATCGGCGACCTCACGGAATTCGAACACGATTTCGCGGCGCACGCTGCGATCGCCCGTGCCCTGGGCCCTTACAAACTGAGCCTCCATTCGGGTTCCGACAAGTTTAGCATCTATGCGATGGCTGCCCAGCATACCCGCGGACTGGTGCACCTGAAAACAGCCGGCACGAGCTACCTGGAGGCGCTGCGCGCGCTGGTTGCCTTCGATCCCGCGCTCTTCCGCGACATTCTGGGGGCGGCACTGAGGCAGTACGAGACCGACCGGGCTTCATACCACGTGTCGGCGGATGTGCGGCAAGTGCCGCGCCCAGAAAGCCTGTCGGACGCACAACTCCCGGCCTTGCTCGATCAGTCTGACGCGCGCCAGGTGCTGCATGTGACGTTCGGCAGCATCTTGACTTCTCGGCAGGGTCATAGGGCCAGGCTATTGGCAGCCCTGGCTGCACACGAAGAAGAGCATTACACCGCCCTGGAGAAGCACCTTGCCCGGCATCTGCGGCCGTTTTCGGGAACCGCTTGACGCAGCGAGTTCACCGCCTGCATTCTCATGGGCAGCCCCTGGCTTTGCGTGCCGATTGACCTGGACCGGGTCGGCTTGAAGTCAGAGAGGTAGAGTGGACATGAATCTGGGGGAAATCGTTGACCTGTACGACTTTAGCGGGCACACGGTCGTCGTCACTGGTGGCGCGGGTGTGCTGGGCAGCGAGATGGCCTGCGCCCTGGTCGGCTGCGGCGCCAACGTGGCCATCCTCGACCGCGACCCGGCCCTCGCCGAGCGCGTGATCCAACGCATCGAGCGCTTGGAGCGCCCCGCCATTCGGGACGACTCCTTCTGCATCGGGCGCGCCGCCGTCGTCCATTGCGACGTGCTCCAGCGCGACTCGTTGGTGCGAGCCCAGGCGGCCATAGTCGGCGAGTTCGGGGGCATTTACGGCCTGATCAACGCTGCCGGAGGAAACAGGCCCACCGCCACTACCAGTCCCGACCTCACCTTCTTCGACCTACCAGAGAGCGCCCTGCACGCTGTCCTCGATCTGAACCTGCTGGGCACCATCCTCCCCAGCCAGGTCTTCGGACAGACTATGGCAGAGGCAGGAGAAGGCGTCATCCTTAACGTCTCATCCATGAACGCCTTCCGCCCTCTGACGCGCACCCCAGCCTACTCGGCGGCCAAGGCCGGCGTCAGCAATTTCACCCAGTGGTTGGCCGTCCACATGGCGCAGAACTGCTCACCGCGTATCCGCGTCAATGCCATCGCTCCCGGCTTTTTCCTGACCCAGCAGAACCGCTACCTGTTGACGGACCAGGAGAGCGGCGAGTTGACCCAGCGTGGGCGCACCATCCTCCAGCACACCCCGCTGGGCCGTTTTGGCGCTCCCGACGACCTGCTGGGCACCGTGCTCTGGCTGCTGTCACCCGCTTCGGCGTTCGTCACGGGCATCACCGTCCCGGTCGATGGCCGGCTTTTCCGCCTACGGCGGGGTCTGACCAGGGGGCGCAGCATGGTGCTCGGCCGCGGGTCTGAGGACAGCTACCTGACGAAGGATGAGGCCGGGGCCATCGTGAGCTCAGCGAGCGCTTCACTGGCCATCGACGGCTCGCGCGTCCTGATGGTTATCCCGGACGGCACACGCACGATGCCCATGCCGATGATGTTCGGCCTGTTCGAGGACTGCCTCGTGTCGCATGTGGCGACACTGGATTACCTGGTGGCGTTGGGCACGCACCAGCCGATGACCGACGAGCACCTCAGCAAGCTGGTGGGCCGGCCGGTGGTCAACGGCCTCGCCGGAGAGAGCCATATCTTCAAACATAAGTGGGCTGATCCGGCGACCTTTCGCACCATCGGCGAGATCCCGGCGGCGGAGATCAGCAGGTTCAGCGGCGGGTTTTTTGCCCAGGATGTGCCGGTGACGTTGAACAAGCTGATCTTCGACTATGACCGGCTGATCATCTGTGGGCCGGTCTTCCCACACGAGGTGGTAGGCTTCTCGGGCGGCAACAAGTACTTCTTCCCGGGCATCGGCGGGCCTGAGATCATCAACTTCACGCACTGGCTGGGCGCAGTCATGACCAGTAACGAGATCATTGGTTCAGGCTACACGCCGGTGCGCGCCGTAATCGATCGTGCGGCTGCGTTCATAGACCTGCCGGTGGCCTGCTTCAGCCTGGTGGTAACCCATGCCGGTTTACACGGCCTGTACTTTGGCACGGCGCAGGAAGCGTGGCAGGCTGCCTCGGCCCTTTCGTCGCAAGTGCACATCACCTGGCGCGATCAACCAGTCCAGCGCGTTTTGTCGATCATGCCGGCCCTGTACGACGACCTGTGGACCGCGGCCAAGGGCATGTACAAGACAGAGCCCGCGGTCGCGGATGGCGGGGAGGTGGTGATCTACGCGCCGCACATCGACGAAGTGAGTTATACGCACGGGCCGGTGATCGATGTGGTCAGCTATCACTGCCGAGATTACTTTCTGAAACAGTGGGACCGGTTCAAGGATTATCCCTGGGGAGTGCTGGCCCACTCCGCGCACGTCAAGGGTCTAGGCACCTACGATAGCGATACTGGGATCGAGGCCACGCGGATCGTGCGAGGCTGGCGACAGGCATCCCGCGCGAGCGCTGTGAGCGAATCAACCTCGGCTATCTCGATCCTGCGAGCGTGAACGTCAGCGAGTGGGAGGGCCGCGAGTCCGAAGGCATCCTGGTCGTGCCGCATGCGGGCGAGATGCTGTTCCGGGTCAGGAAGGTGCCACGAAATACGGTTTGAACTTTCACTTAGATAGACGAGGTACAGCGGTGAAAGGCGGCGCTTTGAGACTAGACGTGGCATCGCTGGGCCCGCTGGTTCAGCGGCTGGATTCTGGCATTGTGCCTTTCCACAAAGCAGCTGTGTGCCAGATCTAAGCCAGTGGCGGCGAATTCACCGTGGCCCCCAACCTGTCGCATTGCTCTGGCCTACGAGCAGGCATCGTAACCACCAGGCAAATGTTCGGGTTGTAGACCATGTGCTACTGACTGCCCACTGTAGCGATCGAAGCGCCTGGGACCGCGGGTTGACGGCCAGATGCGGGTCTGGCACCTGGAGAAACTGGCCGGTGCGGATGCCGTGCTGACGGTCTTCCCCAATATCTGGGAAGCGTTCATCGCCGGTTATCGCGACCTGCCCCTGCAGCCGCAGATCGATGAGCCGGTGCCGGCCGACGTACTGGAACGCTTGCTGCAGGTGCCTTATTTTGCACAGGCATACGATGAGCAGGGCATTTCCGACGCCGACTTTGCAGCCCACCCGGCCTTGAAGGCCACGGCTGCCAGCTTCGGCGAAGCCATGGCCAAAATCGAACAGTTTGCCGCACAAGCCTGAGGAGCAAGAATGATGGAGCCAACCGCCACGGGCGAAGTGCTCGTCCGATGTGAGGAACTAGCTGGTGAATTTGCCTATTGGGAGAAGACCAAGGACCTGATCGAGCAGCTGCTCGACATCATAATGAACTACCGGCAGAGCGGCCACCCGGGCGGCTCTCGTTCTAAGGTGCATGGCCTGCTCGCCACCCTGCTTAGCGGCATCATGCGCTGGGACATCCGCCACCCCGAAAAGCGCTTCGGCGATCGCTTCGTTTTGGCCGGCGGACACACCGTCCCCCTGGTCTACTGCACGCTGGCCGTCTTCAATGAGGCGTTGCGCATCAAGCAGGCCCAGACCGGCGATGCGCGCTACGCCGTGCCCAATCCGGAAAAGCGGGCACTGTATTGGGAGGACCTGCTGGGCTTCCGCCAACGCGGCGGCCTGTCGGGCCACGCTGAGATGGCCGGCAAGAGCCTGTTCCTCAAGTTCAACACGGGGCCCTCCGGCCACGGCACCCCGGCCGCCGCCGGCGAGTCCCTGGCCCTCAAGCGGGCCGGCGCAGCCGGCGTCAAGGTCTTCGTCTTCGACGGCGAGGGGGGCCTGACACCCAGCATCGTCCACGAAACGCTGAACTCCGCCTGGGGCCTGGCCCTGGACAACCTGTATTTCGTTCTGGACTGGAACGATTTCGGGATCGACGACCACCCGATCAGCAGTGTGGTCTATGGCTCACCCCAGGATTGGTTCGGCTCGCACGGCTGGCGGGTGTTCGGTGCCGAACAGGGCAGCCAGTGGGAAGCGGTCACCCAGGCGCTGCTTTCCATGACCCTGAGCGAAAACCCGGGGCGGGCTCCCAGCGTCACCTGGCTCAAGACGCGCAAGGGCCGCGGCTATCTCAAGTACGACAACGCCTCGCATGGCGTGCCGCATACGATGAATTGTGAGGCGTTCTGGGAGACCAAGCAGGCCTTCGCCGAACAGTACGGCGCCCGCTTCGCCAATTTCGGCGGGCCGGCGCCGTCCGATCCGGCGGCGCTGGGCGCCGAGTTCGCCGCCAACCTGCAGGCCGTGATGGCAGATCTTGCATGAAGACCAGGCGCTGGTGGATTTCCTGGCCGATCGGCTGGTGGCCTTAGGCGAGAGTGTGCCGGACGATCTGCCCACCTTCCGGCTGGGCGGGACGCGGCACGCCCTTCGCCGACCGCGCGGCTTTTCGATTATCGCGGCTACCCTGAGGACCTGTACGTGCAGCCCGGCACGGTGATCGCCAACCGGGCTGCCCTGGCCAGGTGGGGGGCCTGGATCAACGCCTTCGGCGCCCGCGAGTATGGCCGCCCACTGTTCATGGCCTGCTCGGCCGACCTGGCCGAGTCGACCAACATCAGCGGATTCGCCAAGCCTTACGGCGGCTTCCCCGGGTATGGCTGGTACGAACGCTACGGGAACGACCAGGGAGTTTTGTTGCCGCAGGAAATCACCGAACTGGCCAACGCCGGCATGCTGGCCGGCATGGCTACGGTGAACCTGGCGTCGGACCCGGAACGGGAGTTCGACGGATTCTGGGGCGCCTGCTCGACCTATGGGTCCTTTTCGTACCTCAAGTACGGGCCACTGCGCTTGCTCAGCCAGCTGGCGCAGGATTGCCCCCTCAAGGTCGGCAAGATCATTTATGTCGCCGGCCACTCCGGCCCCGAGACCGCCGACGATAGCCGGACACATTTCGGCATCTTCGCGCCGGGCGTGATGCAGCTCTTCCCGGCCGGGCAGATCATCAACCTCCACCCGTGGGAATATAACGAGGTGCCCGTCCTGCTGGCAGCGGCGCTCGAGCAGGACGTGCCTATCGTCGTGCTGCACCTGACCCGCCCACCAATCAGGGTGCCGGACCGCACCGGGGCGGGCTTGCCCTCGCACTTCGAAGCGGCGCGTGGGGCCTATGTCGTGCGCGACTACCGGCCCGACGCACCGCGCGGCGGCACGTTCATCGTGCAGGGCACCAGTGCGATGGACAACATCGTGAGGCTCTTGCCGAACTGGACGCACGCGGCCCGAATGTCAAACTGGTGTGTGCGGCCAGCAGCGAGCTGTTTGCCCGCCAACCAGAAGCGTACCGGCGGAAGGTGCTTGCGCCCGGTGACCGCGCCAATTCGACGATCATCACGACGCAGGGCCGCTCGTTGATGCGGGAGTGGATCTTCAACCCGCTGGCCGAAGCGTACGCCTTGTCGGGCGATTGGGACAACCGCTGGCGCACCGGCGGTTCGCTCGAGCAAGTGCTTGACGAAGCCCATCTCACGCCTCAGTGGTTGCTGGCCGGCATCGAGCGCTTCGTGCAGGAGCGCGAGACCCGCCTGGCCCGCCTGCGGGCCGATCTCGACGCCATCGAAACACCAGACTACAGGGAGGGAACATGGACCGTCATTGGAGCGCGTACCTGACTCTGAGCGTTGTACATTTCATGGCCTATCCCGAAACCACTCTAGGAGACGGGCCGGTCGTGGAAACGGTGCGAAAGATCGCCGAAGACGAGTTCTTCGGCGGCATCGAGCTGACCTGGATCAAAGACCCGGCGGTGCGCAAGCAGGTGCGGGCCCTGCTCGAGACGGCGCACATACCCGGCGCCTTCGGCGCCCAGCCGACGCTGTTGACGCAAAAGCTGAACCTGAACTCGGCCGATCCGGAGATGCGGGCGCGGGCCGTGGCGCAGCTGAAGCAAGACATCGACTACGCTGAGGATCTGGGCATCGCCCGCATGTCGACCCTCAGCGGGGCCGATCCGGGCGATGCGGACCGCGCCAGTGCCGTGGGTTGGCTGGTCGAGTCGTTGATGGAAGTCTGTCGCTATGGACAGGCGCACGGGGTGAGCCTGGCCGTGGAAACCTTCGACCGCACGGTGGAGAAGAAGGCCCTGATCGGGCCGGCCGGCGAATCGGCGGCATTCTCCGCCCAGATGCGGCAGGCTTTCCCCGATTTCGGGCTTTTGTATGATCTGAGCCATCAGCCGCTGTTGGAAGAGGAGATGTTGCCGGCACTTTACACCGTGAAGGAGCACCTGGTACACGCCCACGTGGGCAACTGCGTCAAAGTCCCGGGGCGGGCTGCCTACGGCGACCAGCATCCGCGCTTCGGGTTCCCAGGGGGCGAGAACGACGTCGAGCAGTTGGTGGACTATCTGCGAGCCTTATTCGCGGTCGGTTACCTGAAGCGGACGCCTGACGGCCAGAAGCCTTGGGTAGGCATCGAGGTGAAACCCCAGCCGGGTGAGAGCAGCGATCTGGTGCTGGCCAGCACCAAGCGGGTCTGGATCGAAGCCTGGGCCCGCGTCTGAGGGCACAGGACGAACCGCGTTGGTATAGGATTCGGGGTGGGCGGTGCGCCGCCGCCATGCCCACCCCGTCTGTAGACAGAGCCAACAAGGGAGAAGTGCTGGACAACGCCGAATTGAAGAACCGTCCAGCAGCAGCTGGTCGACGGCGGCAGGCGTGACAACTGCCCGTGCCCGGCACACTGCCGGGCGGCTCTCTACGGGCCAGGTGCTGGTGGCCGGGGCGCCTCAATTCGAGAGGCAATGCTCTGTCCAGCGCCAAGCTGCACACTCCCTGAGGCGCCGGGCAGTCAGCCTTGGCTAAAGCACAGGTGCCGACGGAGGCTTACTGGCCGAACGTTGGTGTCAGCGTTGGCCAGGCGGCGCGCCAGGGCCTGTGCGGCTACGCCAGCCGAGCCTGGACACCTCAGGGGATGGACATAACTTCTAATAGGGTAAACATCTCTCTTTCACAATCACATCACAACTAACAAGCTTCTGTTGGCAAGTATAATGCGGGCCGACGTGGCCCATTAAATGGGCCGCCCAGTTGTCTAGCCAGACGGGGTCAGTTTGCGTGAGCATTGTGCCAGCCAGTACTTTCTCTGGTCATAGGCCCGCCAGTCACGGCACGCCGAACGGTATCCGCTCTTAACCTTGGCGCCGGTCCGAGTGGCCAAGGGCGCTTTCAAGCGGCGGGGCACGGTGTTGCTGACCCTTGGCGACCAGTTGGGCGCACGCTTCGGTGACGCCGATTTTTGTGACAGTTCAGCGTTACCCTTGACAAGGTGTGGCATGATTATGTTATGTATCTTGAGCCGGAGGTTGACCGTTTGTGGGCGGAGAATGCGGAACTGTGGCAGTTGCTGACCATGACACAGCAACAGTGGGCCGCGGCGCAACGGCGCATCGCGTACTTGCGGCCAGGTATTCTCGAACCACTTGTTTCGCCCAAGCGTTGCGTTTACGTGCCACTGCCATGGCTGACCGACCAGAGGAGGTGACAAACGGTCAAACTCTTTTGCACGTGCGTACTAGCGGCCAAGTAATCATTCACTGCAATCCAGGCAAAGGTCTACCGGCATATGACTGGGCCGGCATTTTGTGGGATCCCTTCGCCTAACGCTGTTCTCGACGAGGACTTGGTCCGCCATCCGAGGGACGACCTTGTTGTGTGAAGCGCATCGCAGTCGCAAAAGCCCGGTTTACTAGCGGCCAGACTTTCTTGCACGTTCGCACTTCCGGCCAGATATTACTGCACTACTGTCTGACACGACGAGCCGGAACGCCCTTCCACAAGCGATTAGAGCCGTATTGGCGGCCAAGTATTCGTGTTAGGCGCGGCCCTGTTACGCGGCAAGTCACATGCAGGCCGGCTTCATTTAAGGATCGTACGATCGCCCGTCACGATCGTACATGGCCGCGTGCGCCTCGCGCCGGGCGAGGGGATCGACTATAGGTAGCTGGCCCTTCCCTGACATGCCGGACACAGCCCGCTGCCTTCTTCGAAATAGGCCTCACCACATGATCTGCATAAGGCGATCGGGATCGGCGCGTGTTTAGCGAGAAAAGCCGGCGAAACCCTGACAGCGTCCACGGAAAGTATCGAGTTCCCGGCTTCCTGGATCTCGCTGACCAGCGCATCTCTGTCCTGCTCGCGCTTTGGCACGAGTCGCATGAACCATCTCTTGATTTCCGGGTACCGGTCAAGTTTTGACGCATCCACGCCGACGCGAACCCCGTTACCGCTCTTCTTCTCATACAAGGTGAGGGCAAAACGACCCGTGTTGACTATTTTGAGCCAGCCGTTGCCGATGGTACAGGGGGTGAGGATCTGTATGGCGTCAGGCAGGCACTGGGAGGTCTCACATATCGCATCGAAGTACTCGTAGGCGGTCATTCGCTTTACAGCAGCGTCAACCATGAACCCGCCGACCAGGACGCCCGGGGCCAGGTGGGCATGAAAGCTGGTGAGTTTGTCAATATACTGCTCAACCGTGTATTGGCAGATCGCATTCATTCCACGATCCTATCGGGGTGGGTGTAGACGTTCAGGGTGTTGCCTCGGGCAAAACCCACCAGCGTAATCCCCAATTGTTCAGCCATGGCGATGGAAAGGCATGTCGGCGCTGCTAGAGAAACCACCAACGGCACACCGATCCGTGCGACCAGGCCCAACCTCTCTGAACCGATCCGTCCACTCACTATTACAGCCTTCTCGGACGTTTCAACGTCGTTGAGAAACGTATAGCCAAGTAATCGGTCAAGCGCATTGTGGCGGCCAACATCTTCATAGCTGACGACAAAGCCCTCTCTGTGGGCCAAAGCTGCTTCGTGAACGCCGCCCGTAAGCCTGAAGCTGTGCGCCTCCTCATTGAATTGGGCAACAAAGCCTCGCAGTTCTCTCAGCGTAAAGCGTGCCCCGTGTGCGACCGGTTGCACTTGTTCATCATCGCTGAGAGAGCGGAGCGATAGTTCTTCTTTCCTGGAATACCTGGCGGGATTCCTCTTCAGAAAATCCTCATTCCGCTCTGCGCCACTCGTGGTCGTCTCAACCCATACGGCCCCCTGCTCCGGCCGATAGGCTATGCTCTTCAGATCATCGCGGTGTTGCAGAATACCTTCACTGACCAGGAACCCGAGGGCCAGCAGTTCAAGCGCATAGGGCGAACACAACAAGGTAGCCAGCTTCACCCCGTTCAGCATGATGGCTAGCGGCACCTCTTTGGCTATGGGCCGTCGGACGGTATGTTTTTCCCCATCCATATACTCGGTCAGTTCACGCTCCTCGTAGATCTCGTGTGGCTCCGCCATGTCTCTCAGCAGGCCTCCTCACGAATAAGGGCTATAAACGCCGCGGCCGCCATGATGTCAGCGGTCGTGCCGGGGTTGAGCAAATGGCGGTCGTCGCGCAGCGACCGGTCGAAGCTCGCCAGCGTCTGCTGGCCGGCTTCCGTGAGCGCGCCGCCCGCCTGCAGCACCAGGGCCGCCTCCCGCGAGACGCGCTCCGCCACGGCGCGCCCCAGCTTGCGCGCGATCAGCGTGTCTGGGACGTTCGCCAGGACTACCAGGTAGGCCTGAACCATCGCGGGCGTGATGTCTCCGGCCAGCCGGCAAGCCTCTTCGAGCGCCGGAAGCGCCAGATCGAAGGTCACCGCAAAGTCAGTCGCGTATTCCCGGGCGATCGTGTCGCGATCCTGGGCCAGCGCCATGGCGTCGCGCAGCGTGATTGCCGGCTCGTCCCCTACGTCGGCGTCCGAAACCTTGCCGAGCCCGCCGGCCGAGGCAAGGCGGATGGCCGCGTAGGCCAGCCAGCGCGTCCTCCACCGTGAGCTCTGCCAGGACGCGCGCCAGATTTGCCCGCGTCTCGCCAGCCTTCATCATGGCCCTGGCAAGCGGTGCCATGAGCAGCACGGTGCCCAGGTTCGTGTTCGTGTGGACCAGCCGCCGGGTCGCCGAGACGGCATTCCAGATGATCTGCCCAACGCAATCTTGAGAAGCCTGCCTCATTGCCGGCCCGATAGCCACGGCGCTGAGAAGGAAATCCTCGAAGCGGGCATCGGTAAAACCGGTGGAGCGCCCTACGTTCCCGGGCTTCGGCGCGCTGACTTCCAGCAGGCATGCTGCCTGAGCCGCCAGCCCGATGCCATCAGGCGTGCGGTCGAAGGCCGGAAGATCGCACGTCACGCCTGCATCCGATCCAACACATAGTCGGCGATCGCGCCGGCTATGTCGAATTGAACGGTGCTCTGCAAACCGCGCCAGCCCGGTATGCAGTTGATTTCGAGCACGAACGGCTGGCCGTGTCGATCGCACACGATATCAACGCCCGCGTAATCCATCCCGATCAGCCGAGCCGCACGCAGCGCCAGCGACTCCAATGCTGGGTCCAGCGTCAGGGCTGTGCTGTGGGCGCCTTGGGCCATGTTCGTCTTCCAGCCGACGCCACGGCGGGCCATCGCCGCCAGTAGCCGATCTCCCAGCACAAAAGCGCGGATATCCCAATCATCATGCGGCACATATTCCTGCACATAGTAGACATAGCGTCCAAGCTCTAGGGCCCGGAAGATGCGATGCGCCAGGTCGCGATCGACGATGCGCATCATGCCCTTGCCCTCGGAGCCGAAGAGCGGCTTGACCACGACGTCACCGCCCAACTCATCGAAGGCCAGCATGGCTTCGTCAAAGCACTCGGTCGCGATCGTGCGCGGCGTCGGCAGGCCGGCGTCTTCGAGGAGGCTGGACGTGTAGTACTTGTCCACCGTCTGCTCGATGGCCCGGGCGCTGTTGATGACGCGCACGCCCATGTTCTCCAGCCGATGCAAGACATCGACCCGGTAGATGATCTGCTCCAGCGAGGCGATGGGAATGCCGCGCACGATGACAGCGGCACAATCATCCAGGGGGATGCCAGACGCCCCGGCACGAGGCGTGCCCATCACGCGGGTCAGGAGGTGCGTGCTGCTAAAGTGTGCCACCGTCACGCCGCGTTGCTCCAGAGCTTCCTGGAGACGGAGGACGTGCCAGCTGGCTTCAGAAGCCATGATGCCGACTTTCAACGTGTAGCCTTTCGCCTGTAGGATGCCACTTCACGCGCCGAGCAGTGAGGCGCGCAAGACCGAGGCGTTGAGATGCCCGGCTGAGAAGGTCTTACCGGTGTTCAGGTTGTTGATCGTGACGCGCGCCGGGCTGAACAGCATGGGATCGATCGAGTAGAAGTCGCCGTAGCGCTTGAAGATCTTGTAAAACGGCTGGCCGTAATCGCGCGAGGCCGACGATGGGATGCGTTCGACCAGGTCGGCCAGCTCGGCGTCGTCAGCCCGCACCGCGTAGTAGACCTGACCGCCGTAGAGGACGCAGTCGTTCGTGCGTCCGATAGCATGCAGGTCGTCCTTATCGATGGGGGCAACGGGTGCGGTGCCGAAGCCGCTCAACACCTTGCAGACGTCGAATCCCAGCTCGACCAGCTTGTGCAGCCCCGTCTCGACCACGCGCCGACACCTGCACGGAGCCCGCCAGCGAGGCTGTGGGCGCGATCAGCAGGGCGAGGTTTTCGGGGGAGACGCCGCACTTGCCCGCGATATACGCCGCAACCTCGTCGCCGGGCAGTTGGCGGCCTTCCAGCACGAGGACAGCGGCCCCGGCCTGATCGCGGTAGCCCAGCTTCTCGTAGAGCTTCTCGACCAGCGCCAGGGCGCGGGCAGGGCCGGAGCCCATGGCGAAGTACTTGTCCCTCTTGATTGCCCAGCCCGCGTATTGGGCGGCCATGCAGCCGATGGCCGGTTGGTCCACCGTCACCCCGACACCGGGCAGCCAGAATCCGGAGCCGGCCTCCTCATCGAATTGCAGGGGAAGGAATGACACTTCGCCGAGCCCACCCATGCACACCTCGGCGAGGCATTTGCCCGCCTGGAGCCCGCCCAGGGCCGCAACACCGCAGTCCAGCACCTGCGCGCCGCCGGGCAGCCGGATGACCTGAATGCCGTAGGGCTCGGCGTGCGCCACCATCTTCTCGACGATAAGGGCCGCTTCCTGATTGACGCTGATCACCCTTCCTCCCACAACAAGATCTCGCCCTTGCCAAGCGCCACTAAGTCACCACAATAGCGGCGGAAAAGGCCGCCGCGGTAGGCGGCCGGGATCTCCACGCCTAGCGACGCGACGTGCCGGAGCAGCAGGTCAACATAAGAGGCTACAAACGTGCAGGAATATTTGAACGACGCCAACAGCGTAGTCGGCCCGAAGCCGACCAAGGTCCCGCGCTTCAAACCGGCGCCGGCGCGTTCGCCGAGCCGGCCCATCACCAGGATCGTGCCTGCGATCATGAAGACGCCGGTGTAGTCGCCGCTATTGCCCCCGATCACGATCAGCCCGCGCCGCATGCTCGAGCCCGCCTCGTTCCCCACGTTGCCGTCGAACGAGGATCACGCCGCGGTTCATCCCCTTCGTGCTGCCGCGGTAGCCACCGCCCAGATCATTGCCGGCATTGCCACGAATGCGGATGGAACCGCCGTGCATCTCGGCGCCGGCCCAGTCCGCGACATTGCCGTTCACGACGATGGACCCGCCGCTCATCTCCGCGCCCAGGTGCATGCCGGCGTTGCCTTCCACGGTGATCCGGCCCTGGGTCATGCCGGCGCCGATCATCTTGACGCGCTCCAGATCTCCTTCGACCAGGATATCGGGTTGGCCGTCCTCGCCGATCTCGAAGAAGTCGCCCAGGCAGGCCAGCTGGTTGCCGCAGTTGGCGGGCAGCGCGCTGATCTCGAGCGGGCTCTTGCCGATGAACAGCTCTGG
Organism: uncultured Chloroflexia bacterium; assembly: GCA_963808455.1. Taxonomy (GTDB): domain Bacteria; phylum Chloroflexota; class Anaerolineae; order CG2-30-64-16; family CG2-30-64-16; genus CAWEHT01. Next base: position 36,848 of record CAWEHT010000143.1, read on the forward strand.
CCGGATCGTCTCGACCTCGATGGGGATCTGTGGCACCTCTCTGAGCTTCAAGGTTGTCATAGCTGGCCCCCCACGACCTTTTGCAGGTGGATCTGGAACTGGCCGAGCGTCCCACCGTAGTTGCCGGCCGTGATGCGGCGGATGCCTGGGATGCAGGCTGCCAGGATGCCCACGCGCGTGGCCTCTTCCACGGCGGCCAAGTCCAGCCCATCGATGACGATCTCCAGGACGCTGTTGACGCCTTCGGGCAGGCCACTCGTAGTTATACCCCGCAACGTTGGACAGAAGGCATCGTTGGTCGAGGCGATCAGGAATTTGTAGCGCGAGCTCGTCTTGCTTCCGCTGCGCACGATGCCGCCGGGGAACGGCATGATCGCCCCTCGCACCTGCGTCATGGCCGAGATGGCGCATTCGGCAGCTTCCAGCGTGGCGTCGATCGTCTCGCCAAGGATCAGGAAATTGCCGCCGCCGACGGACTTCTGCATGCCGAACTTCTCCTCGACGAGGAACTCTCCCTCCATCACGGGAATGCGCCAGAAACGGCGCTCGCCGAGGAGCTTGCTCATCTGATAACCATCGCCGAAGAAGCGCAGCTGGCCGCCGATGGGCATGGTGGTCGCGCTCTCGAGGCCATTGAAGCACGACGTCGTGGGGCAGGTCATCACGCACTGGCCAACGCGATCCATCAGGCGCTTGGGCAGGTCGTCCTTGCCGGGCGTAAAGAGCAGCACGCTCACGCCGGGCCGGCCGTCGGGCGTGTCGGCCACGGGGCCCTCGATGCCGGCCTCGCACTTGCAACCGATCACGGATGTCGCAAAGCCGGCCATCGAAGTGGCAGCCGTCATGGCCCAGCGCTGGTTGCACGCCGTGATGATGACCCGCGTGCCCCACATCTTGAAGGCTTCGGCGAAGGTGTCTTCGATTTCTACGCCGTTAATGTCCATGGGCAGCCTCCATTACCGGGTTCCCGGTCGCAATGTCGAGGAAGCAAGGCACCGAAGCACGCAACGGCAGGTAAGCGTCATAGTCTACCGGATAGTTCGCGAAATCGACGGTATAGTACTGCTCGAAATCGTCGCATATCGCTTCCTGGATATGCGGGTCGTATTCAGGCGCCACGTAGAGGAGAGTGCCAGGCTGGACGCGCACGATGCGTCCGTTCTCGGCCACGATCTCGCCAGCCTTGATCGTGTAGCGCGGGCGGGCAAACATCTCCCCGACGTCGGCGCAATCGGCCGGCCGCCGATAGATGGCCACGTCGGCGTCGGCGCCGATGCCCAGGTGTCCTTTGTTGGGCAGGCCGAGCCGCCGCGCCGGCCCGGCGCGCGTGATGGTCACGATCTCGGGCAGCGTATACTCGCGCGTGAGGTCTTTTAGGCCGGTGCGCGTCCTGGCGGCGCTATGGACCCCCTCCAGCTTGCTCATCCGGTAATCGTGATCCATGAGGAGCCTGATGATGTCCGGATAGGCATGGAATGGGCCGGCGTTGGGATGGTCGGTGGTGAGGAAGACGCGCCACGGGTCCTTGATGAGCAAAGCCAATTCAAGGCCGATCGCCCATTGCACGGCGTTCACGGCATTGCGTCTGACGAACCGGTAAGGCACCACGCCTGAGCCGCTTTCCATCTCGACGTCGCTGTTGGCCCACTTGTGGCCTGAAAGCTGGAACAGATGGTACTGCCATGGCCCGTCGGCGGTCATGGTCGTGACGGGCCCAAAGACGACCTGGCCCAGGTCAACGGTCACGTTGTCATGCTCGTTGACGTAGGCCGCCAGCTGGGGCGCACCGGAGCTGATGTCGGCCCAACCGGTGCCGCCATAGCCGTTGAACTGGGCGTGGGTGATGTGGATGGGCAGCCCTTCGACGGCCCGGATGCTTTCCAGGGTCGTCTCGATATTCCCCGGCGAGCCGAGGTTGTTGCAGTGGACATGGATCGGGTGCGGCACGCCCAGCTCTTGCTGCACGCGCGCCAGGTTGACAAGGATCTGGCGCGGCGTCACCGGGAAGGTATCGGCCAGGTCGTCCAGGCTGTGCACGTTGCGGCCCCACTTCCACGTGTCAACGCCGGCCGGGTTGACGATCTTGATCCCGAAGCCCCCGGTAACATTCAACAGCCAGGCCACATAGTCCTTGAGGCGGGCGAAATCGCCCAGGGCGATGTATTTCAGGACGAAGTAGTTGTTGCCCATCAGCACCAGGAAGCCCTTGTCCACGATGGGCGTGTCCTGCAGCTCTTCGTGGACATGGCGCGCCGTGAGCGGCGGGGCTGCTGCCTCGATGACCGTGGTGTAGCCTAACTGCGTGAAGTGATAGCCCGTAACGAATGTCGAGGGGATCGTATGCCCCGTGCCCGACCGGGTCAGCTCCGTACGACGGATGGGCATGCCGCGGTGGTCTTCCGGGCACATCTTACGCGCGGCATTGACCTTGCTGCCGGCGATATGCGCGTGAAACTCCACCCCCCCGGGCATCACGACCAGGTCACGCGCGTCGAGCACGGGCGCGTCCAGCGCGTCGGCCGCGGCGACGACCTTGCCGCCCGCGATGCAGATATCCCGCACCTCCCCGTTGATGCCGTTCTTCGGATCATAAACCGTGCCGTTAGTGATTCGCAGCATGTGAGTTCGCCTCCTTGCGGGCCGCCAGCAATTGCCGCACGCGCTGCGTGATCCCGCTCAGCACCTCTTCATCGCTGGGAAAAGGCGAAGGCAGGAATTTGTGCATGCGCACCGGCACGTTGTCCATGCGGTAGAACGTCCCTTCGACGTTGATGCCAGAAGTCCCCGTATGGATCACGACCCTGGCGGCCTTGGTCGTATCCGTGTCATGATTATCGAGGCAGATCGTCGGGATCTCGCTCAGGTACCGGGACGAAGCTCGTGGGAAGTTGCAGACGGGATCGGCAGCCACGATCAATGCAGCATCGACCTCGCGGCGGGCCAGGAGATCGACGGCCGTGTATTCACCAGGGTTGAAGCGGGGGTAGCCGCGACCGAAATTGACGGCGAAGGGATACCCGGTCTGCCAGGCGATCACTTGGTCGTGGCCTGTAACGTTGCCGTGGCCGCGCAGCGGCTGCAGCGCGAATTTGGTATGGGCGTTCAGATCGCGTACCAGCAACATGGCCGCCGCCGTGTTCAACTGCCGGCCTCGGGTCTGAGTGAGGCCCAAGCCGACGAACAGGACACCGAACTTGCAAGACATCATGCGTTGGGCGAGGTCTTGGAGCTGGGCCAGGGTCAGGCCCGTAGCGGCGATCGCGCTTTCATCGACCGGGATGCCCTGCACCAGGCAGCGCAGCGCCCAGATGGCCTCGAAATCACGCGCGGGACGGATCTGCAAGAACAGATCCGCCAGGCGAGCAGTGGAGGTCGGACGGATGTCGATCACGACCGCGGTGCGCTCTTTACGGCCGGCGGGCCTGTACAGGCCTTTGGGCATCACGGCATAGCGCGCGAAATGCCGCGGGTGCGCCTCGGCCGAGTTGGCTCCCCAGTAGATGCACAGGTCAGCCCGATTCTTGACTTCCCCCAGCGTGCAAGTGGAGTCGCCGGCATACTGGAATCCCATACCGCTGGGCCCATGGCAGACAGAAGCACAAGTGTCGAGGTTGGAGCCCAACAAGTCGGCCAGAGCCACAGCCTCGCGTTGGGCCTCGCAAACGGTGCTGCTGAGGCCGTAGATCAACGGGTTGCGGCTCGAGGCGAGGTAGCCCGCCGCCGCATCCAAGGCTTCGTCCAGCGTCGCCGGGCTCTCATCGATCGTGGCTACGTGGTTGCAGGATTGGGTCGAGTGGCCCATGAGCCAGGCGCGCCCCAGCGCGCAGGCTTGCTTGACGCCGGTGACGTGCCCATCCTCCACCGTAACCTTTATGTCATCACAAACGCAGCCGCAAAACCCACAAACAATGTGCTCGAATTGCATCAGTCCCTCCCGCCGCCCAACGCCCGCGCGACCACATCCTGAGTCTTGAAATCGGGCATGCCGGAAGCATAGGTTTCCGTGCCCGTCAGATCGCTGGTAGGTGGTCCGTAGGCAATGAAAGCCATCCCCGCAGGCAGGTTGCCGGGCTTGCAATGCACGCAAGTCTGCCCGTATGGGCTGGTGAGCTCGACTTCGTCGCCGTTCTGCACCCCCAAGGCTGTCATGTCGCCGGCGTTCATCTCCAGAGTTGAAACGGCCTCGCGGTATTCTGCATTGTGCTTGCCCATGCTGATCCCGACACCTTGCTTGAGGATCCGGCCGACGACCAGCAGCAGCTTGATTTCAGGCATACAGTTCTCCTTTTAGCTCCCCTGCCCGGCGCACGAGGTTCATATAGCAAGAGCTGGCGGTGGGCCCATCGGCCAGGATGGTACAGACCGGATCGCCCAGCGCGATCTCCTCGCCCGGAAATGGTATATCGCGGATGCCGCGTTTGAGCCAATCGCGGGTGTCCGGGGTGCGGCAGTCGCGTTCCGCGAATAAGATGGCCTTGCCGTAGAAAGCTCGCGCAACCGCGGCAGGCCCGGGCGACACCCGACCCGGCAAGTATTTTTCTCGCACCGCCCGCGCATGCCAGCCAAACAACGGCACCCCGAGCGCTTGCTCGACCAGCTCCATGGACGCCGAATAGCGCGGATTGACCTCGAGCGGGCAAATGCGCCCATCGTTCAATATGAAGTCCACGCCGTTGAGCCCGGCCAGGTGAAATTCGCGGGTCAGGCCGGCGACCAGCTCCTGCCGCGCGCGCCGCCAGTTCGGGACGGGCACGCTCGTCTTCCAGCGCCAGAGGGTAGATGTTGCCGCAATAGGTGAAGCCCGTGGCGCCAAATTCGGGCCGGCCGATCAGTTGCTCGCTGAGCCCAAGGAGCAGGGCATCCTCGCCGTTGGCCAGGAAAGCAGCCGAACAGCTCCGTCCGGCCACACATTCCTGTAAGAACCAGCCCGCTCCTACGAGACCTTTGCCATCCCAGAAAGCGATGCCGTGCCCGCCACCGCTGCGCACCGGCTTGCGCAGCCAGCGCACGCCGGAATCCGAGGGCGGCGAAGCCCCCCCAAGAACCGTCTGCGGCACAGGGAAGCTATGACTCTGCAAGAAACCGGAGAGGGCCGGCCAGTGTCTGACCCGAGCCAGCACATCGGGGCTGTTGCCCAGCATTTCTGCCGGCCGCGCAGCCAGCGCGGCGACGATCCTCGGATGGTTTTCGAGGCTGGAGGCATAGGCCACGGCATCATATGCCAGGCTGCAGCTGGCCTCGAAGAGCCTGGCAGGCTCGAAAGGCCAGCCGAAATCCCTTTTCAGCGAGTAGTTCTCGCAGCAGAGCTTTTGATCGTAGTCACCATAATAATCCAGGGTGACGAACTCGAAGCCCGCGGCTTTGGCCGACTGGGCCAAAGCCCGGGTGCTCATGCCGGCGATCAGAATGCGCATGGCCGCCAACCGCGCTTCTTAGGGCCCGCATGACACGGGCCCAGTTTCTCACTCCCGGTCACGCTGGCAAGTGCGCCGGGGTATAGCCGCTCGCCTCAGCCTGCAATCCGCAGACCGGAGGTGCAAAGCTTTCGCAATAAGATGCAATTCGATCTTTGCCTCCGCTCGATCCGCGGGCATCTGCGGACAGCGGGCTCAGCGCGACAGGAGGCGCTGTCGAAGGGCCTCCGCGCCCTGAACGTGCAGATGATCCAACACTGTTCCGCTGGCGCCCCGGATCTCCAGGATCTCCACCAGGCGTGCAAACCGGCCGCCGGCCAGACCATCGGCAATTAGCGCTGCTCCCTGGGCAGCTTCTTTGGCCACCCGGGCGATACTTTCGACGCGGCGCACCGGGCCAAAGCTGCTGAGCCGCCGCACCAGCTCTTCACGGATCACGGCCGTGCGACACAGCCGGCCCGAGACCAGGATCTCGCGCGGCCGTGGCACGACCGCCAACTCCGCGGCCACACTCTTGACCACACCCTCCAGCAGCGCCTCCCAGGCGATACGGGCCCGCTCGTCGTGCTGGGCAAGGCCGGCGAACTCCTCGGGCGCAAGGGTGGGCCGGCCGGCCACGTAGGCCGCGCCGCCACTGAACAAGACCTCTTTGTGGAACGCACCCAGCAAGTAGGCAAGCTCGGCGTCCATGCTTCCCAGCGACTGATAGCCCGGGCCGCCGCTGGTGCCACCCATCCCATCCACTACCCGACCGCCGTCCACTGCCATGACAGCAGTGTAGGCACCGCCAACCTCGACATACACGAAAGACGTCTCGGCAAAGCCGATCCCAAAGCACCGCGCCTGGTCGAAGATGCCCAACGCCAGGCAGCACAGCTTGTCTGCGGTGCCCATGTCCACCTTGTTTGCCTTGCGATGTTCAGGGACGGTGGGCAGATGGATCACCCCCGGCAGGAACACGATAGGCAGCCCGCTCTCTTTCATCAGCGGGATCAGCTTGCCCATCCCGCCCAGCCCAGAGGCATGATGGCGCTCGCGCTCATCCACCAGCGTGAACAGGAAGCGTTCTTGGGCGCCGAAATCTGCCAGGGGGGTCAACGGGAGCCCATAACCCGAAGGCGCGGCAATCAGATCGACCGGCGCTGCGGACTTCAACAGATCGACCAGGGCTCCCGGGTGCGCTGCGAACTCGGAAGAAGGCAGCGTCGTATCCAGGAAGACCTGGCCGTTGTCGATCCCGCATACGTCGAAGCTGACGGTGCCTGGATCGATGCCGACCGCGCGGGTCACGGCGTCACCTACAACGCCTTACCGATGGCGTAGATTTCTTCGACGTCGAGCACCAGGTCGTTCTGCTCGAAGAGTCTGGCCACAGCCGCCCGGTGGATCTTCATCTTCAGCCCGCCGATGCCGAGGGCGCCAAAAGCCAACCTACCGTCGCGCTCTTTGCCGTCGTCGGTGGCCTTGATGCCTTCGATGCCCAGCGGCGGCACGGCGTTGATATCGGCGAGGACCCGCAGGGCCGGTCGAGCGGCCCACAGGGCTTTGGAAACGAGCTGGATGCCGGCCGCGCCCGCGGCCAGGGCCACGGCCGCCCCTTCCAGCGCCCTAGCTGCCGTGCCGTCATCGGAGACCTCCGCCGGCAGGACTTCCAGGCCAAAACGGGCTTTGATTTCCTGGGCCGCCTGTTGCGCGCGGGCAAACACGCGCGACGTGAGCGTCACCCTGGCACCTTCCTTGGCCAGAAGAGTCGCCGCCCGGACGCCCACGGGGCCCGTGCCGGCGAAGATCGTGGCCACCTGGCCGGCCACCGGCATGGCGCGCGTGATCTTCAACACGGCCGCGGCGGCAGTCGTATTGGAGCCGTTGGGGTCGGCCATGACCGAAACGCGCACCGGCCCGAAGAAGGCAGAAGCGGCGGCCTTCAGCATTTCTTCGCCCAGCGGCACCGAAGACCCACCGATGAAGATCGCGCTGTTCTTGAGCGCATCGCCACCGCGGGTGAACATGGCGCCATAGACCAGGCCTCGCACGTCTTTCACGGCCACATCGCCATACCCGATGACATGGTCCACGCCTGCGTCGTAGGCGGTAATGCAGTCAAAAGAACTCGGGTGTTTGTCGCTGTCGAGTTGTATCAGGAGTTTGTGCATCCTTCCCCTCCTTCGCGGCCTTAAAGCAGGCCCCTGATTCGTGCTTTCTCCATCCAGGCATCCCAGGCCGCATTGGCCTCGCGCCGCTTGCCGGCACGCTGCAATTCCCGTACTTCCAGATAATCGCCCTGGAGGTCCCAGGGCAACAATGCGAAGGCATCCCGGATGAGTGCCCGCGCCGCCTCCCGCTCGAGCTCGGCATAATGCGCGTCCGCCACATCAGCCGCCTGGCTGAGCACATCTCCCCACGGCCCATTTTCCGCCACCGCATGACCCTCCAGCCCGATATTGGCCGCAACATGCCAGGTCGCGGCCCCAGGAGAATCATAGCAAGGCACGGAGCCGGCCTCAAGAGACACGCATTACTGATCCAGCCTTTCGGGCCTCCGGCAAAAACTGCCGGCACTTCGGACCGCCGATCTGTGCTATACTGTGGCCGGTAGCGCACGGTGCGGGCACGCAGGCACCGACTTGCCACAGGAGGCATCGCATGATAAGTGTCAATCAACAGGCTGCCCTGATCGTTGCGGACATGGTCAGCCAGGCAGAGCGGCTCGGCATCAGTGCCACGAGCCTGGACTGTGGTACCCAGGTGATCGACGTCGGCCTCAGGTCGCCCGGCGGGCTGCTGGCCGGGCTGCAAACCGCCCGTGCCAGCATGGGCGGGATGGGCCAGGTCGAATTCCTGCCGCTGGACTTCGACGGTCTGTGGCTCCCGGGGGTCGGCATCACGGTTGACCAACCGGAAATCGGCTGCATGGCCTCGCAGTACGCCGGCTGGGGCATCCGCAAGCCCGGCTTCTTCGCCATCGGCTCTGGGCCGGCACGTGCCAGGGCCAGGGTCGAGCCGCTGTTTCAGAAGTTAGACTACGCCGACGATGCCGATCTCGCTGTGCTGATCCTCGAAGGCCAGAGCCCTGTCACTGAGGCGATGGCCGAATACATCGCACGCAAATGCCGGCTGCAACCCTCGGCGCTGACCCTCATCATGGCTCCGGCGGCCTGCCAGGCGGGCCTGGTCCAGCTTTCTGCCCGCGCCGTAGCAACCGGCATGCACAAGATGTTCAAGCTCGGTTTCGACGTACGCAAGGTGTTGCACGGCTACGGCAGCTGTCCCATCGCGCCGGTGGTTCCCGACGAAGACCTGGCCTCGGCCCGGGCCAACGATTGCGTCCTGTACGGCGCACGCGTGCAGTACGCGGTCCGGGCGGACGATGCCGAGCTGGCGGCGTTGATCGAGCGGCTCCCTTCCCTTTCGTCGCCCGAATGCGGCACGCCCAGCTACGAGCTGTTCAAGCACTATGGCGGCTTCTACGACGTCGATCCGATGCTCTTCTGCCCGTCGGAAGTGACGATCAACAACCTCGCCACCGGGAAGACATTCCATTCCGGACATCCCCATCCGGAGGTGCTAAAGAAATCGCTGCTCGGCAACTAGCTGGCGATCGCCGGGCGCTTGTGATCTGCCCGTGGTAAAGGCGTGCGGGGCTCATCGGCCGCTACCGCGGGATGAGCCCCGCACACCTGTCAGGTCAAGCGATCAGGTTAGACCGCCAGGTTCCACTCGTCGTAGCCCTTCGCGCCACGGCCAGCGCCGGTCACGTAGGGCACATTGACCTTGATCAGGTCAGTCTGGGCGCTCCCCTTGTCGACGCGGGCCGGAGCAGCCGGCTCGCCCGGATGCAAGGCCACGATGTTGGTCATCAACGTCGCGGTCACGCACTCGGTGGTCAGGAAGCACGGGTAGTCGGCCAGGCTCATCAGAGCGGCGAAGCGCTGGGTGATAGCGCAGGCGGGATAGGTGTACCGCTGCGGGTTCATGATCACCGGGTTCTTGTCAATCGGGGCCAGGTCCACCGGGATGCCCTTGATCTTGGCGCCCTTGCCGCCGGGTTCCGGTGCCAGGATTTCCTCGCCGCGCTTGAGGATGTCCATGAAGTTGACATTGTGCAGCTCGTCGGCCGCCCCGCGGTTCGGGTGCATGGCGACGTAGTTGCTGAAGCGCTTGGACAGCAGGTCGATCACCATCGGGACCGTGAAGGAGTCGAGCCACAGGATGTAGGCCACGGCGCAGGCGCCCGCGCCGGTCGCGACCGTCAGGACCGCGTACTCGTTCTTGTAGGCGTTCGCATGGAGGCCTGCCTGCAGCGTGCCCTCGAAGCTCTTCGTGACCGCTTCGTAGATGGCAAAGGCCATGTCATCCTTGAACATGTTGAAGGTCGCCGGGCCAAGATGATGGCCCACATCGCCCACGCAGTAGGCCGGAACGGTCACGATGTTCGCCGGATGAACGCCCGCCTTGAGAGCGGCCAGGACGACCGGTTTCATCCGTTCTTTGTACTGGCGCATGTAGTCGCGGGTGTCGAAAGAGGAGTGAGGCCCGTGGCCACCCAGGTTGTGGGTGTCCATCAGTCTCCCCTGGCCTTCGATCGGCTCGCGATAGATGAACTGTAACTGCTCGACTTCTTCCTTCTCAGCTTCGGCGGCATCCTTGCCAGACTCCAGGGCTCCCCGGAAGGCCGCGCCGATACCGTACGAAGAGTTCATGCCCCACGACTTGGAGGCCAGGATGGTCTGCTTGTGCGCCACCGGGATATCGAGCTTGTGGGCCTCCCCACGCAGGATCCTGTTCACGACGTTGGAGGTCGAGCCGGGCGAGAAGGCGAAGTCCACGACGCAGCTCATGCCGTACATGCCGCCGTAGATGCGGGCCGCTTCGCGGCTGATCAAAGCCTTGTTGGCGGCGATGGCATCGATGAACTTCCACATGGAAGCCTTGAACTCAGGGTCGGCCTCGTAGAGGATCTCGAGGATGGGCGGTGTTTGATAGTGCTCGACGAAGGGATCGTCCTCAGGTCGAATGGTTCCGTTGACCGCGATCTTGGTCAGGATGTCATAGTGCGCGTTCACCGACTGCACGTGCAGATCGAACACTTCTTTCGACTGGCCTGCACCCGGCTTCATCCCGTTGACGGCATCAACATAGGGTTTGGCATCGGTAAAAACAAAGGGGCCGCCACGCTTCTTCGAGATCACATGCAGGTCGGCGTCGGCTGCTGCCGATGCTTCGGCGATCATCTTCTCGTAAATTGCCTTGTCTGCCATAGTTGATAGACCTCCATTGGTATTGCGCTTCGTGTCGCGCTAGCAAAATTCGACTGCGATCAGGGAACTAGAGACGACAAACGATCCGGCGGTGTCGCAAGCCTTGCTTTTCACCTCCTTTCCGCGTTCAGTAGCGTGATGGGACGATTGAGTCGAGGACTGCTGGATCGTAGCCGATGAGCACCTCGTCGGCGACGAGGATCACCGGACGATCCGCCTGGCCCGAAAGCGCCAGCATCTGTTCCCGAGCATCGGGGTCGGCGACCGAGTCCAGCTCTTCGCACCGCACGCCCTTGCGTTCAAAGTATTCCCGCGCGCTCTGGCCTTCGGCGGAAGCCGGATCACTATACAACCTGATGCTAACCGAGGCGATACAGCGACAGCCCATAACAACCCCCGTACCGATAAAATCAGCCGAGCGCCATTGGAACGTTCCATGGCAGCTCGGCTGTGCGTTTCACAACGGACCAGCAGCTTCGCAGTCCCACGTTGCTTGGGTAGCCCATGTATTCAATTACATCAGTGATATGGAAGAACATGGCTAATATAACACATCCTGATGACCTTGTCAAGGGCCAGCATGGATTTCATACGGATTTTGTACCTAAGCCGTAGGGTTAAGCACGCGGATCTGGGCGCCGTGGCTCGCGGCGCGCGCCAGGTGCGCCTCGCCATGGCCGGAATGGGCCAGATAATCTTGCGCCGATTCCAGCAGGCTGGCCGCGTGTCGATCGTCCCGTGCCAGTGCGTAGACGGCCGGACCCCAGGAACTCTGGCCGGCGCCGTGCGCACCGCGTGCCAGGAGGTAGGCGATCAGGTCGCTCGAAAGGGTATTGGCGTAGCGCCCGCCCTGGATGGCGGCGAAGCTATCGCCCACCAGTTGCTGGATGGCGGTCAGGGCTTCGCCAAAAGAGATGATATCTTGCTCTATGAGCGCCGGCAGCAGCTGCATCACCAGGCGCCGGCAAACCTGCTCGACCAGCCCCTGCGGCGCGGGTGGCAACGTCTGGAAGGCGTGGTCCTCGGAGGCACCGGAGATGCCCGGTGGCGCGCCCGGCACGACCACGACCCAGCGCCAGGCCTCCGGGAACGGGCGCTGGACGAGCACCGGTGGGGCCTTGTGATCCGCCCCGGCCAAAGCATGCCCGCCGTCCAGGATAAAACCGCCCCCTTGAAAAGCGGCAATCCCCACCCCGGAATGTGTCCCCCGCCCCATAGCCTCTGCTATGGCAGGCGGTTCCAGATCGGCACCGGCCAACCGCGCCAGGACCGCACCCACCGCCAGGGCCAACTGGGTGCCCGAGCCCAGGCCCACATGCGGCGGGATGCCACCCTTGAGACGTAAGCGCACCGGCGCGCGGCACGGATAATGCTGCTGGAAGCGACGCGCCATGGCGTCTACCCGCTCGGCCTCGAGTCCTTCGACCTGCACGGCGCCACCTTCTGCGCCCGAAGGCAGCAGTTCGGCTTCCAGCACGACATTAGGGCGGTCGATGGCGACGCCGAGGCTACCATACATCCGGCCCAGGTTGCCGTTCATGTCGATGAGCCCGAGGTGGAGGCGAGCGGGCGTCTCAATGAGCAGCTTCATCGTGCCACTCCCTTAGGTAGTCCCACAGACGTTGTAGGGCCAGGCGTTCTGCCGCATCACCTGTCTTGCGCACGATCGACTCGTGCTGTGCGAAAACTGCCGGCAAGCCGGCGTGATCCACCAGATTCAACCGTGTGGCCAGGATCGCCGCTTCGATGACCGCGCCGCGTGCCCGGCTGAAGCCCAGGAAGTCGCGCCGCCATCCGCGGCCCACCACGCGGCAGCGCATCTCGGCCCGTTCCGGAGTGCCACCGGACGAAACAAGCTCGAGCTCGCGCCAGTAACAGACCCCACCGAACACGACGCCCGGCACGACGCTGGCGGGGAAGTGCGGCAAATCCACATCTCCCAGCGCGCTCTCCACGAAAGCTTGCACGTCATCGGTAACGTTGACGACGCCGAAGCCGGTGGCAAGCAGATTACGGCAGGTATCGGTAGCCCGAAACGGGCGGACGATGACCTCTTCCTCGCCCCACGTGACGCCCATGGGCGCGAAGTTGGGCCGGCCGGCCGGGTCGAGCGTTGACAGGATCGTCTCGACGATCATAGCCCGGCCGGCACCAGATACTCGCGCCCACTCCGGTGGCTGCTGCCGATGACCAGGCGATGGGCCGGCCCGCCATCGATCCGTTCGAGTTTGCCCTGGGCTTCGATAAGCTGGCCGGCATCTGCCGCCTGGGCAAACAACCCCTCATAGGAGCAGATCTGTTGGACCTGGGCCTGAGGGCCGTCGAGGATGGTGACCTGCTCGATCCCGTAAACGGCCGGCAAGTAGATGGCATCCGCCGCATCGGCCACGACCGCCTGCAGCCGGCAAACCCCGGCATCACGGTAGTAATGGTCGCCGTAGCTCTCGTGAATCTCCGTGTCGCTGCGCACAGGGTGCAGCGATAGATAGCGATGGCCTTCGTAGTAGGCGAAATTCCAGCGGCCTCTCACAAGCCATTCGACCTGAGGGGCCGTCAACCCGTGATGGTCAATGATCTCGCGCCGCCAGCCGTCCATAAAGGTGGCATCTATGGGCCCGATGCCAGGCACGCCTCCCTGGGCGAGCGTGGCGCGCAGGCGCTCGACGGCATCTCGCCCATAGACGGTGACGTCTATGTCGGAGAAGGAGGGGTCATGAATATTCAGGAGGATGGAGCCCGTGATGCCGAGATCCTCCGGCGGAATGCCTGTGGTACGCAGCAGGGCCTCCGCCAGGCGGGCAGCCTCCTCCTCCAGCGGGTCGGCCGGTCCGCCGGACAGCAGCTGTGCCAGGCGGGATTCAGGGCAATAGTAACGGCTGACCCGATCTTGCGGCACCATCGAGAAACGCATGTCGCGCACCGGGCAGTAATCGACGTAGGCCGGGAAATTCGCGTCCAGATAGTCCACGGTGTGGGCGACCTGATGGGCGTGGTAATAGGCGAGCTCTCGATGGTAGGCGGTGCCGCCACGCTGCCAGCGGCCGCGCGGCGCCGGCGAGTACTTGAGGTAAGCGGTGTACTTACCCGGGGGATGCAAATAGTCAACCACACAGAAGAGTAGCCCTTCGGTGGTCTCGATGAAGTCGCGATCTTTGGGCAGCCGGCCGGCGCCCATCACAGGTAGCCCCACCGTAAGTCCTCCTCCTGCATGTATCTCTTGTGCAGCCGCACGGCAAGCGCTGCTTTTTGCAGCTCCTTGCCGATATAAAAAGCGTGCGCCGGCTCGATGCTCCCGAGCTGATTGTACAGGGCCTGGATGTCGGTGCCTTTCAGGAAGAGACGGTTGTTGAAGATGAAGATGTTGTCGTCGTCGGTGAAGATCCGGAAGTTGCGGTCCTTGATGAGGGCCTGCATGGCGCGCAACTCGGCTTCGCTGTAGCCCTCGTGCGGCGGGTCCTTGATGGTGAGCAGGCTATCGTCGAGGTGTTTCGGCAGCATGTGATGGCTGCAGGCGTAGTGCATCAGCTTGCGTGCCCGATCCAGCTCACGGACGGCTCCGTGCGCCCAGCTGATCACCTCCGTCGTCAGGACATAATCGATGCCCAGCTCGGCGATGATCCCGGCCATGACACCATTGATCCCGGTCGAGTCGGCATCCGTCAGCTCGATGAGATTGCCCAGCCCCATCAGCATCTCCGCCTGCGGGTGGCGGCGCCGGGTCTCGTAGAAGCGGTGCAAGGATTCGGCGAAGCCGAAGCTGATGGGGTTCAGGATGGGGTCGGCAATGAACGGCACATGCCAGCCCTCGAGCTGCGCCATGTTGCGTTCCAACGATTCGAGCCCCTGGTCGAAGTCGGGGATGACCACGACGCGGCAATGCAGGTCCCGCGCGAGCTCCAGGTTGGTCGAATTGACGCTGAGGAGCAGGTCGATGCCCGCGCGGTCGGCCTCCAGGATGTCGGCGCTGTTGAAAGTATCGAGGCTGACCGTGTAGCCGCCGTTCTTGAGAGCGGCCACAGCCTCGCCGAGCCGCGGATAGTTGCCGTGGACCGGGCAGCCGAGGTCGATGATGTCGGCACCGCTCTCGCGAAAGTATTCGGCCTGGGCCAGGACCAGGTCGAGCGGCATCTTGTGGGCGTCCACGATCTCGGCCAGGATCTTGGCGTGATACTCGCCGTAGCCGTCTAGCTGCCGCTTCTGGCCGAAGACCGCGGGCAGGTCTTTGAAATTTTCGGCCCTTTCTGGACGGGCAGGCCGAGGCTGTCGGCGATCGGCGCGGTATCGCCCTGGCACAGGCCGGGGATCATGACCGCCTCGCACTGACGGGGATCTCTAAGATATTTCGCAATGAACCGCGTGTCCATGAGCGCCACGACCCAGATGGGCATCACGGCCACCTCGTAGGAGAAATCGGGCGCCATCCGGGTGAGCGTGGCGGCCAGCGCTTCGGCGGCCAGCTTGCCCGTCACAAACAGGAAGCGAGGCATTGAGCCATCTCCTCAACATTGCTGACAACTTTAACGCCGGGGAAAACTGCAGAGCTTCGCCGTGTTTTCCAGATCGATGGGCCTCGGGTAGACCTTGATGATATCGCCGTGGGGGCCGGTAGAATCCATCTCGGGAGCGAGATTCTGTGGGCAGCACGACGATGGGCACGCGCGGACTTGCCTGCCTGGGCGAACAGATTCGATACGAGCGAGTCGGAGATGCCGTGGACGAATTTGGCGACGGAGTTGGACGTGGCCGGAGCGACCAGCAGCACGCTGTACATGCCGTGCGCAAAGCCGGCCACAGCCGGCGAACTGGCCGTAGTCTCGCGCCGCACCCGCGCTCCGCCGACCCGCAGGAATTCTTGTAGCCGGTACATGCGGACCACCTCTTCGGCAGCTCGGGACAGGTAGATGTCTACCTGTGGATAAGTCAGCACGTGCGCGGCGCACGCCGACAGAAAATGCCCGGCTCCGGTGACCGCCCAGGCTATCCTACGCTCGGCCACGCTTCACCTCCACGGCAGCATCGTGTCATCAGCAGCGTTGCCGAGCAGCAGCCGGTGCCAGGTGCCGGCAGAGCGCGACTCGACTTTCTCCAGGAGACCACTCGCTCGCACCAACTGGCCCTCCTGGGCTTGCTCACAGAAGCGCCCTCGATAGGAAACGATCTCTCGCAGATGGGGGGCCGGCACGCCGTCGAGAAAAGTGACGTCTCCCACAGGATAGCGGCACGGCGTGAAGACGGCTTCCCTGGCATCCAGCACGGTGGCCCGATCACAGCGTGCCCCGCCGGTTCGTAGCACCGATCCCCATAGCGCTCGCCCAGATCCTGGGGCCGTAGCACAAAACGGAGGAAGTACGGGCGGCCACCGAACTCTCCCTGGTTGATCTTGTCCCGCTCGACGCCGATGAAATCTTCGAAGGCCATGTGCGTATCGGCAACGTGTTCCGCGTACAGCATCCGCTGGCCCGACGGATCGAGACGGCGCAACTCGGGGTAGGTGCCGGCGTCCAGCGCGCGATGCAGTGCGCCGGCACCGCCCGGCCGTCCTCTCTGCCGTAGACGGTTACGTCCAGGTCGGAGGCCGGCGTGTGCAGGCCGATCAAGAGGGAACCCGAAACGCCAAGCGCGCTTCATGGCACGCCGGCAGCCTGCCGAAGCAGGCCGGGGAAAGCGACGCTGTCACGTATCACGGGATAGAGCAGCGGGCCGGTACGCAGTTCCTGCAGGCGCCGGCGAGGATCGTATCCGGGCCACATCCCCACGCCGCACGCCCTGGCAGGACAGCCTGACAGCTCGGCTCGAAGGCAAGAGGTAGTGCGGGGCATGAGCCCGCAGCCATTCTTCCCGCTCCGCAAAGTGATACAGCCGCCGGTAGCGCAGGCCGTCCTTTTGCCGTTCGCCGGCCGGGTCGGGCGCGTAGCGCAGGCACCCCAAGTAGCGCTCGGGAGGATGGACCAGGCCCTTGATGCGCAAAGAACAACCCCTCCAGAGTCTCTATGTAGTGGCTTTCGATCACCTCATCCGGCGAACATTCCATCATTGGCCTGATCTCCTCCTAGAAATTGACATGCAATGTAGCACGAATTAAAATCGGTGTCAACGGAGGCCCGCGTGCAGCTGCTGATCAGTGTGGTGAACGCCGGGGAAGTCGAGGCGGCCCTGTCCGGAGGCGCCGATATCCTGGACATCAAGAACCCCGGCGAAGGCTCGCTGGGCGCGCCGGCGCCCGGCCTGATCCGGCAGGCCCGGCGCCTGGCGCCGCGGCCCCAGGCGGTCAGCGTTGCGATCGGCGACATGCCAAACCTGCCTGGCACGGCCGCGTCGGTGGCCCTGGGTGCGGCATCCTGCGGGGCCGACTACGTCAAGGTCGGGCTGTGGGGTCCGTGGACCGTGGGCGAGGCGGAGTCCCTCTTGCTGCTGAGGTTGGCGCCGCCTTGCGAGAGGCGCCGCGCTGCGTGTTGATCGCAGCGGCCTACGCCACGCCGACCGCACCGGGACGCTCGACCCGCGGTTGCTGCCCGGGATTGCTGAGCGGGCGGGCGCGGCCGGCCGCCCTATCGACACAGCGATCAAGGATGGCCATCGCCGACTGGACTTCCTGGCCCCGGAAGCGCTGCGGGCCCTGGCAGAACAGGCCGACGTGCCGGCCTGCTCTTCGCCCTGGCCGGCGCCCTCCAAGAAGCGGATCCCCTCGTGCTCCGCGACCTGGGAGCAGACGTCGCGGCATTCGGTCGGCCGCTGGCCGGGATGGGCAGCGGGCCGGCCCGCTGGACGCCGGGCGGGTGCGCCGGCTGCGCGTGATGCTGGCCACGCCTCTGGCGCAACCTTGATCCGGAAGCTTCCGGCGCCTTCTGAGCGCTGAACCGCCGCGCTGCTGGGCGGCGCCAGGTTCAGGCCAGCGCACATCCCGCGGCAATGGTGCCCGAATCGGCCGGCGATCTGGTCTCCCAACTCTCCATCGGGCCTGAATACGGCCGGGCTCACTTCCTGCCGGCCCGCAAACGGCTCAATGCTTCCGGATGCACGTGCCCAGCGTGCGCCCGGTCGCCGAGAAGTTCCGCCAGGCGCTCGGGGTGCTGGCCGTTGATGGCCAAGGTCTCCAGTTCCAGCCCCATCAGGACCACTGCAAGATAGTCGTCGACGCCGCCCGGCTGGCGGACGAGGTCTGCGACGTCGAGTTCCTGGCATGGCTCGGCGGGCTGGCCCGGCCGTGGATCTCCGGGTACAGGCCATCGACGTCTTTCAGGAGCACGAGGCACGCTGCGCCCGCGAGCCCGGCGATCCACGCGGCCAGGCTATCGGAGGTGACATCCCAGGAATTAGGCAGCGGGTCGGCCTGCAGCACCAGCGCGGCCGGCAAGAGGATGGGAAGGCGCCCATCGTCCGCGATCCGGCGGGCAGACCAGAGGTCCTGCACCGCGGAACTGCCCGGGATCAATTCCGCGAGGAGACAGCCATATTGGTCCATGGCCAGCAACGCCATGCGATGGGCCGCAGTCTCGCTCAGGCGATAGCGCCGGTACTGATAGCGCACCACATCGGCGAACTGGCCCCCGCCCGGCACGAGGAGGAGGCGATAATGCCGGCCCAGCTGGCCGAGCGCCTGGCCCAGGTGCTCCAGGTCCGGGCCACGACTGAGGCTGCCTCCAACCTTGAGCACCGCGTCGAACCCGTTCATCGGCGTGCCTCCAGTTGTTCGGCGAGGAGGCGTGCCGCGGCCCAGCTCGGCGCGGCCGCGGCGACCGCGGGGTCCCGGCGCGCGCCGCGCCTCCGGATGGGACAAACCCCAGGCGCCTGGCCGCCTCCTCGGCCAGGCTGGCGCCCATCCCCACGGCGATGATCGGGAAATCCGGGCGCCTGCCCAGCCGTGAAAGCACCTGGAGCAAGCCCCGGCCGATCTGCGCCGATTTGCTGCCGCGGACAAAGGCGGCGATCGCGTCGATCTGGATGTCGCCAAGCTGTTCGGCATCGGCACAGACCAGGCGTGCCAGCCGGCGGCGCGCCGCCGGAACCGTGGCAGGGCGCCCATCGGGGGTCGGGCAGGTGTAATCTTCCGGCGCCAGCTCCCCGAGCACGAGATGCACGTCGCCGCTGATCGCAAAGTACTCCGATGAGACGGGGCACATCCGGCCACTTACCGGCACGGCCCGCACGATGGCTGCCAGATGGGTGCGCAACATGCCGGTATAGACCAGCTCGCCGGCCTGCAGCCGGGCCAGGTCCGTCCGGCCCTCGGCGGCCACCCGTCCGCCCAGGATAGGTATGATGTCGGTGGTCGTGCTTCCCACGTCGAGGAGCAGGCAGTCGGGGCAAGCGCGAGCGGCCCACAGCGCGCTGGCCAGCCAGTTGGCAGCGGCGAAGTCCAGCGGATGGGAACACGCCCTCGGCCAGGGGCGAGAACTCGCCCGACAGGCTCAGGGTATAAGCCGGGCAACCCGGAAAGGCGCTCTCGAAGCTGTCCAGCACGAAGGTCACCCCCTCGCGCTTCGTGGCAAAGACGTCAGACAGCTCCGCGGTCATAGTCAGCGCCATGGCGTCAGGAAAACCGCCGGCCAGCCGGGCCAGGGCGGCCTGCAGCACCTGCGGCAGGCGTTCTCTGGCATGCCGAATCTCGAAAGGCAGGCTCACCACGCGGGGGGCGCCCGGATCGCGGATCGCGTCGTCGATCCGGGTAGCCTTGACATTCGCCCCACCGACATCCCAGCCTATCACGGTTGCCATAGCGCCTCCCCTAGCCCGCCCGGCCGATCCTTGCCAAAGCTGGCCTGCCCGGCCAGGGCGACCGAGGCCGGCAAGACGCCCTGCGTGCAGGCTTCCCACATGGCGCGGGCCAGGTTGATGCCGGCGACGCGCCGCAAGCCAATGTAGGCTGTCGTCAGGCGCGGGTTGAGCTCGACGGCCCAGGCCCGGCTGTCGTCCAGCACCAGATCGACGCCCACATACCCTTGCAGCCCGGGTATGGCGCCTGCCGCCGCCACGGCCACGGCCAGCGCCTCGTCATGCAAGGGATGCGCCAGCGGCACGGTGCCCCCGCGATAGCTGAACGGGCGGCCTACCCGGATATCCTGGCCGTTGAGGCTCAGAGGCAGGACGCGCTCGCCCGCAACCAGGAGCGAAACGCTGGCGGGCTTGCCGGGCAAATAGCGCTGGAGTAGAATCCGTGGCCGGGGCTCGATGAGATCGGTCGATGCGAGCGCCAGCGCCAGCTCACGATCGTCGCGGGCCAACGAGATGCCCTCGCAGCCGACGCCGTCGAACGGGCTTCACCACCAGCGGGTAGCCCAGGCCCAGTTTGGCGGGCCTCGCCGGGCCTGGATCGGCCAGGCAGGTAAGCGGCGTTGGCACCCCGGCGGCCTGCCAACGCTGATAGCAAGCCCATTTGTCGCCCGCCAGCTGCACGGCCGCCGGGGCACTGCCAATCAGGCAGGCACCGGCCTCCAGCACCCACCGGTTGAGTTCGGCCAGGAGGCCGGCGGTCTCCGGCGCGATGACCAGCGCGGCGTCGCAACGGGCCAATGCGGCCCGGAAGGCCGGAGCATGCCCGCCGGGCGCGACCCGGATGATGTGCTCTGCCGGCAGATCCAGGTCAGCCAGGCGCCAGTCGAGGGTGCTGAGGGTACGAACGCCACCCCAGCGCGCGGAGTCGGCCAGGACCGCCTGCAGCATGGCAGCCCCTTCGGCCGCCAGCTCGCCTGGCAGCTCGCGCGAGCTCAGGCCGCCGCCCGTGACATACTCGTGAACGAACAACCAAGGAAGTGCACCCATGCGTATCATTCCGGTTATGGACCTGCTGGGCGAGAAAGCCGTGCACGCCGTCAGAGGCGAGCGATCACATTATCTGCCGATCACGAACCGGCTGACAGCCAACGGCGATCCGTTCGCCCTGGCCCGGGCCTACCGCGAGCAATTTGGGCTGGCTGAGCTCTACGTTGCCGATCTCGATGCCATCCAGAGGCGCGGCAGCCACGCCGGACTCATCGCCCGCCTGGCCGAGGAGTCAGGGCTGGCGCTGATGGTCGATGCCGGGGCTGCCGACGCCGAGCAAGCCCGGCAGGTCCTGGCACTGGGCGCCCGGAAGGTCATCTTCGGGGCGGAGACGGCTCCGGACTGGGACGCGGCTCGCACCCTGGCGACCGCGTCCCAGTCCGGAGCCGTCTCCGCCCCGAAGATGACCTTCCGGGCGCCCAGTGCCAGGACCTGCCGGGCTTGCTCGGCGTCGGCAGCCCCGGCATCGACCATCAGCGCCAGCCCTGACTCCTCGGCCAGGCGGGCGATGAGTCCGGCGTGGCTGCCGCGCCTCTGGATGGCATCGAGATCGGCAACGTAGAGCTCAGCCAGCCCAAATTGCTCGCGGTAGGCCCGGGCCAGGGCGAACGGATCGCCGTTGGCTGTCAGCCGGTTCGTGATCGGCAGATAATGTGATCGCTCGCCTCTGACGGCGTGCACGGCTTTCTCGCCCAGCAGGTCCATAACCGGAATGATACGCATGGGTGCACTTCCTTGGTTGTTCGTTCACGAGTATGTCACGGGCGGCGGCCTGAGCTCGCGCGAGCTGCCAGGCGAGCTGGCGGCCGAAGGGGCTGCCATGCTGCAGGCGGTCCTGGCCGACTGCGCGCGCTGGGGTGGCGTTCGTACCCTCAGCACCCTCGACTGGCGCCTGGCTGACCTGGATTTGCCGGCAGAGCACATCATCCGGGTCGCGCCCGGCGGGCATGCTCCGGCCTTCCGGGCCGCATTGGCCCGTTGCGACGCCGCGCTGGTCATCGCGCCGGAGACCGCCGGCCTCCTGGCCGAACTCAACCGGTGGGTGCTGGAGGCCGGTGCCTGCCTGATTGGCAGTGCCCCGGCGGCCGTGCAGCTGGCGGGCGACAAATGGGCTTGCTATCAGCGTTGGCAGGCCGCCGGGGTGCCAACGCCGCTTACCTGCCTGGCCGATCCAGGCCCGGCGAGGCCCGCCAAACTGGGCCTGGGCTACCCGCTGGTGGTGAAGCCCGTCCACGGCGTCGGCTGCGAGGGCATCTCGTTGGCCCGCGACGATCGTGGAGCTGGCGCTGGCGCTCGCATCGACCGATCTCATCGAGCCCCGGCCACGGATTCTACTCCAGCGCTATTTGCCCGGCAAGCCCGCCAGCGTTTCGCTCCTGGTTGCGGGCGAGCGCGTCCTGCCTCTGAGCCTCAACGGCCAGGATATCCGGGTAGGCCGCCCGTTCAGCTATCGCGGGGGCACCGTGCCGCTGGCGCATCCCTTGCATGACGAGGCGCTGGCCGTGGCCGTGGCGGCGGCAGGCGCCATACCCGGGCTGCAAGGGTATGTGGGCGTCGATCTGGTGCTGGACGACAGCCGGGCCTGGGCCGTCGAGCTCAACCCGCGCCTGACGACAGCCTACATTGGCTTGCGGCGCGTCGCCGGCATCAACCTGGCCCGCGCCATGTGGGAAGCCTGCACGCAGGGCGTCTTGCCGGCCTCGGTCGCCCTGGCCGGGCAGGCCAGCTTTGGCAAGGATCGGCCGGGCGGGCTAGGGGAGGCGCTATGGCAACCGTGATAGGCTGGGATGTCGGTGGGGCGAATGTCAAGGCTACCCGGATCGACGACGCGATCCGCGATCCGGGCGCCCCCCGCGTGGTGAGCCTGCCTTTCGAGAATCTGGCATGCCAGAGACGCCTGCCGCAGGTGCTGCAGGCCGCCCTGGCCCGGCTGGCCGGCGGTTTTCCTGACGCCATGGCGCTGACTATGACCGCGGAGCTGTCTGACGTCTTTGCCACGAAGCGCGAGGGGGTGACCTTCGTGCTGGACAGCTTCGAGAGCGCCTTTCCGGGTTGCCCGGCTTATACCCTGAGCCTGTCGGGCGAGTTCTCGCCCCTGGCCGAGGCGCGTTCCCATCCGCTGGACTTCGCCGCTGCCAACTGGCTGGCCGAGCGCGCTGTGGGCCGCTCGCTTGCCCCGACTGCCTGCTCCTCGACGTGGGAAGCACGACCACCGACATCATACCTATCCTGGGCGGACGGGTGGCCGCCGAGGGCCGGACGGACCTGGCCCGGCTGCAGGCCGGCGAGCTGGTCTATACCGGCATGTTGCGCACCCATCTGGCAGCCATCGTGCGGGCCGTGCCGGTAAGTGGCCGGATGTGCCCCGTCTCATCGGAGTACTTTGCGATCAGCGGCGACGTGCATCTCGTGCTCGGGGAGCTGGCGCCGGAAGATTACACCTGCCCGACCCCCGATGGGCGCCCTGCCACGGTTCCGGCGGCGCGCCGCCGGCTGGCACGCCTGGTCTGTGCCGATGCCGAACAGCTTGGCGACATCCAGATCGACGCGATCGCCGCCTTTGTCCGCGAGCAGCAAATCGCGCAGATCGGCCGGGGCTTGCTCCAGGTGCTTTCACGGCTGGGCAGGCGCCCGGATCTCCCGATCATCGCCGTGGGGATGGGCGCCAGCCTGGCCGAGGAGGCGGCCAGGCGCCTGGGGTTTGTCCCATCCGGAGGCGCGGCGCGCTCGGGACCCCGCGGTCGCCGCGGCCGCGCCGAGCTGGGCCGCGGCACGCCTCCTCGCCGAACAACTGGAGGCACGCCGATGAACGGGTTCGACGCGGTGCTCAAGGTTGGAGGCAGCCTCAGTCGCGGCCCGGACCTGGAGCACCTGGGCCAGGCGCTCGGCCAGCTGGGCCGGCATTATCGCCTCCTCCTCGTGCCGGGCGGGGGCCAGTTCGCCGATGTGGTGCGCTATCAGTACCGGCGCTATCGCCTGAGCGAGACTGCGGCCCATCGCATGGCGTTGCTGGCCATGGACCAATATGGCTGTCTCCTCGCGGAATTGATCCCGGGCAGTTCCGCGGTGCAGGACCTCTGGTCTGCCCGCCGGATCGCGGACGATGGGCGCCTTCCCATCCTCTTGCCGGCCGCGTGGTGCTGCAGGCCGACCCGCTGCCTAATTCCTGGGATGTCACCTCCGATAGCCTGGCCGCGTGGATCGCCGGGCTCGCGGGCGCAGCGTGCCTCGTGCTCCTGAAAGACGTCGATGGCCTGTACCCGGCAGATCCACGGCCGGGCCAGCCCGCCGAGCCATGCCAGGAACTCGACGTCGCAGACCTCGTCCGCCAGCCGGGCGGCGTTGACGACTATCTTGCAGTGGTCCTGATGGGGCTGGAACTGGAGACCTGGGCCATCAACGGCCAGCACCCCGAGCGCCTGGCGGAACTTCTGGCGACCGGGCGCACGCTGGGCACGTGCATCCGGAAGCATTGAGCCGTTTGCGGGCCGGCAGGAAGTGAGCCCGGCCGTATTCAGGCCCGATGGAGAGTTGGGAGACCAGATCGCCGGCCGATTCGGGCACCATTGCCGTGGGATGTGCGCTGGCCTGAACCTGGGGCGCGCCCAGAGCGCGGCGGTTCAGCGCTCAGAAGGCGCCGGGAAGCTTCCGGATCAAGGTTGCGCCAGAGGCGTGGCCAGCATCGCGTGCAGCCGGCGCACCCGCCCGGCGTCCAGCGGGCCGGCCCGCTGCCCATCCCGGCAAGCAGCCGACCGAATGCCGGCAACGTCTGCTCCCAGGTCGCGGAGCACGAGGAGATCCGCTTCTTGGAGGGCGCCGGCCAGGGCGAAGAGCAGGCCGGCCGCGTGGGCCTGTTGTGCCAGGGCCCGCAGCGCTTCCGGGGCCAGGAAGTCCAGTAGGCGATGGCCATCCTTGATCGCTGTGTCGATAAGGCAGCCGGCCGCGCCCGCCCGCTCGGCGATCCGAGGCAGCAACCGCGGGTCGAGCGTCCCGGTGCGGTCGGCGTCGGCGTAGGCCGCTGCGATCAACGCGCAGCGCGGCGCCTCTCGCAAGGCGGCGCCAACCTCGCGGAAGAGGGACTCCGCCTCGCCCGCGGTCCGCGGACCCCACAGCCCGACCTTGACGTAGTCGGCCCCGCAGGATGCCGCACCCAGGGCCGCCAGCGCGGCCGTGCCAGGCAGGTTTGGCATGTCGCCGATCGCAACGCTGACCGCCTGGGGCCGCGGCGCCAGGCGCCGGACCTGCCGGATCAGGCCGGGCGCAGGCGCGCCCAGCGAGCCTTCGCCGGGGTTCTTGATGTCCAGGATATCGGCGCCTCCGGCCAGGGCCGCCTCGACTTCCCCGGCGTTCACCACACTGATCAGCAGCTGCATCGCGGGCCTCCGTTGACACCGATTTTAATTCGTGCTACATTGCATGTCAATTTATCGCGGAGATCAGGCCAATGATGGAATGTTCGCCGGATGAGGTGATCGAAAGCCACTACATAGAGACTCTGGAGGGGTTGTTCTTCGCCGTCAAGGGCCTGGTCCATCCTCCCGAGCGCTACTTGGGGTGCCTGCGCTACGCGCCCGACCCGGCCGGCGAACGGCAAAAGGACGGCCTGCGCTACCGGCGGCTGTATCACTTTGCGGAGCAGGAGGATTGGCTGCGGGCTCATGCCCCGCACTGCCTTGCCTTCGAGCCGAGCTGTCAGGCTGTCCTGCAGAGCGTGCGGCGTGGGGATGTGGCCCGGATCTACGATCCTCGCCGGCGCCTGCAGGAACTGCGTACCGGCCCGCTGCTCTATCCCGTGATACGTGACAGCGTCGCTTTCGCCGGCCTGCTTCGGCAGGCTGCCGGCGTGCCGTGGAGCGCGCTTGGCGTTTCGGGTTCCCTCTTGATCGGCCTGCACACGCCGGCCTCCGACCTGGACGTAACCGTCTACGGCAGAGAGGACGGCCGGGCGGTGCAGCGCGCGCTCCATCGCGCGCTGGACGCCGGCACCTACCCCGAGTTGCGCCGTCTCGATCCGTCGGGCCAGCGGATGCTGTACGCGGAACGCGTTGCCGATACGCACATGGCCTTCGAAGATTTCATCGGCGTCGAGCGGGACAAGATCAACCAGGGAGAGTTCGGTGGCCGCCCGTACTTCCTCCGTTTTGTGCTACGGCCCCAGGATCTGGGCGAGCGCTATGGGGATCGGTGCTACGAACCGGCGGGGCACGCTGTGATCCGGGCCACCGTGCTGGATGCCAGGGAAGCCGTCTTCACGCCGTGCCGCTATCCTGTGGGAGACGTCACTTTTCTCGACGGCGCGCCGGCCCCCCATCTGCGAGAGATCGTTTCCTATCGAGGGCGCTTCTGTGAGCAAGCCCAGGAGGGCCAGTTGGTGCGAGCGAGTGGTCTCCTGGAGAAAGTCGAGTCGCGCTCTGCCGGCACCTGGCACCGGCTGCTGCTCGGCAACGCTGCTGATGACACGATGCTGCCGTGGAGGTGAAGCGTGGCCGAGCGTAGGATAGCCTGGGCGGTCACCGGAGCCGGGCATTTTCTGTCGGCGTGCGCCGCGCACGTGCTGACTTATCCACAGGTAGACATCTACCTGTCCCGAGCTGCCGAAGAGGTGGTCCGCATGTACCGGCTACAAGAATTCCTGCGGGTCGGCGGAGCGCGGGTGCGGCGCGAGACTACGGCCAGTTCGCCGGCTGTGGCCGGCTTTGCGCACGGCATGTACAGCGTGCTGCTGGTCGCTCCGGCCACGTCCAACTCCGTCGCCAAATTCGTCCACGGCATCTCCGACTCGCTCGTATCGAATCTGTTCGCCCAGGCAGGCAAGTCGCGCGTGCCCATCGTCGTGCTGCCCACAGAATCTCGCTCCCGAGATGGATTCTACCGGCCCCCACGGCGATATCATCAAGGTCTACCCGAGGCCCATCGATCGGAACAGTGCGAAGCTCTGCAAGTTTTCCCGGCGTTAAAGTTGTCAGCAATGTTGAGGAGATGGCTCAATGCCTCGCTTCCTGTTTGTGACGGGCAAGCTGGCCGCCGAAGCGCTGGCCGCCACGCTCACCCGGATGGCGCCCGATTTCTCCTACGAGGTGGCCGTGATGCCCATCTGGGTCGCGGCGCTCATGGACACGCGGTTCATTGCGAAATATAGAGATCCCCGTCAGTGCGAGGCGGTCATGATCCCCGGCCTGTGCCAGGGCGATACCACGCAGATCGCCGACAGCCTCGGCCTGCCCGTCCAGAAAGGGCCGAAAGATCTCAAAGACCTGCCCGCGGTCTTCGGCCAGAAGCGGCAGCTAGACGGCTACGGCGAGATCTCGCCAAGATCCTGGCCGAGATCGTGGACGCCCACAAGATGCCGCTCGACCTGGTCCTGGCCCAGGCCGAATAGTTTCGCGAGAGCGGTGCCGACATCGTCGACCTCGGCTGCCCGGTCCACGGCAACTATCCGCGGCTCGGCGAGGCTGTGGCCGCTCTCAAGAACGGCGGCTACACGGTCAGCCTCGATACTTTCAACAGCGCCGACATCCTGGAGGCCGACCACCGCGGGCATCGACCTGCTCCTCAGCGTCAATTCGACCAACCTGGAGCTCGCGCGGGACCTGCATTGCCCGCGTCGTGGTCATCCCCGACTTCGACCAGGGGCTCGAATCGTTGGAACGCAACATGGCGCAGCTCGAGGCTGGCATGTGCCGTTCATTGCCGACCCCATCCTGAACCCCATCAGCTTCGGCTTCGCCGAATCCTTGCACCGCTTCTACGAGACCCGGCGCGGCCACCCGCAGGCGGAGATGCTGATGGGGCTGGGCAATCTCATCGAGCTGACGGATGCCGACTCGACCGGGATCAATGGTTTCATGGCCGGGATCATCGCCGAGCTGGGCATCGATTATGTCCTGACGACGGAGGTGATCAGCTGGCGCACGGAGCCGTCCGTGAGCTGGATCGGGCACGCAAGCTGATGCACTACGCCTGCAGCCATCACATGCTGCCGAAACACCTCGACGATAGCCTGCTCACCATCAAGGACCCGCCGCACGAGGGCTACAGCGAAGCCGAGTTGCGCGCCATGCAGGCCCTCATCAAGGACCGCAACTTCCGGATCTTCACCGACGACGACAACATCTTCATCTTCAACAACCGTCTCTTCCTGAAAGGCACCGACATCCAGGCCCTGTACAATCAGCTCGGGAGCATCGAGCCGGCGCACGCTTTTTATATCGGCAAGGAGCTGCAAAAAGCAGCGCTTGCCGTGCGGCTGCACAAGAGATACATGCAGGAGGAGGACTTACGGTGGGGCTACCTGTGATGGGCGCCGGCCGGCTGCC
>CAWEHT010000144.1:0-3028 GCA_963808455.1 uncultured Chloroflexia bacterium
CGGGTACGTCAAATCGAGCAGCAGATCCTTATTTGACACTTTCCCAGCCGGGTGCTAACATGGTACGAACTTCGAGAAGGGGACGGATTGTGGTTTTCTGGTTTTGCTATCATCATCACGCTGGCGGGGGCAGGCGGACGGCATAGCCGGCGTCATATCGATGCTTGCCCTGAGGACTAGTTGATCGGACTAGTCCTTTTTGTTAAGCTTTGAACGGAGTCTGATGCTCGCCCAAACTTTCTCGGCCGAACGCCCGCTGCCGGAAGGCGTTCGCGATCTGCTCTTCGCCGATGCCGTGGCGATTCGTGGCATGGCTTCCGCCCTGCGGGCCCTGTGGCGGGCATGGAGCTACCACGAGATCATCCTGCCCACCTTCGAATACGCTGCCACCCTGGCCACCGACGTGGGCGCCGAGATCGACGCGGAGATGTACCGCTTCCTGGATCGGCAGGGCCGCACCCTGGCCTTACGCCCCGACATGACGATCCCTACGGCCCGCGTGATCGGCACACGACTCTACGACCAGGCCATGCCCATCCGGGCCAGCTATATCGGCAGCGTCTTTCGCTACGAGCCGCCGCGGGCGGGACGCCAGCACGAGTTCATCCAGGCCGGAGTGGAGCTGATCGGCGCGCCGGGCCGGGCGGCGGATGCCGAGGTGATCGCGCTGGCCGTGGCCGCGCTGCGCGCGGTGGGCATGCCCGAGTACCGCATCACGCTGGGCCACGTCGGCTTCTTCCGCGGCCTGTTGGGCGCTCTGGCCCTGCCCGAACGGCTGGCGGGCCATTTGCGTTCGGCGGTCGCTCGCAAGGCGGAGGCCGAAGTGGCCGACCTGCTCTCGTCCGCCGGCACGGTGGCCGCCGCGGCGCGCCCGGGCGCTCCTCGCGCTGCCGCGCCTGACCGGCTCGACGGCCGTGCTGGCTGAGGCGGAAGAAGTGTGCCTCAACCCGGCCATGGCCCACGCCGTCGCCGACTTGCAGGCGTCGGCGGTGCTCCTGGATGCCTATGGGGTTGCCGATCTGGTGAACTATGATCTCGCCGAGGTGCGCGATCTGGATTACTACACGGGCATCACCTTCGAGGGCTTTGCGCCCGGACTGGGCACCAGCCTGATCTCCGGTGGGCGCTACGACGACCTGATCGGTCGCTTCGGCCCAGCCCAGCCTGCCGTCGGCTGGGCGCTGACGCTGGATCAGGTGCTGGTCGCCCGTGAGATGCAAGGCATCGTCCAGCCGGAGCCGGCGGCACATATCCTGGTCTCCGTAGCCGGCCGTCCGGAATGCCTGGCCTGGGTTGCCGAGGCCCGCGCCCGGGGCCTGAAGATCGAAGTGGACCCGTTAGGCCTGGAGCCGGAGGCGCTTTGGACCGCGGCGCGTGGTCGCGGCATCCCCCGTGCGGCCTGGCCGGACGAGGGAATAGGGAATAGGGAGCAGGGAACAGGGTCTATTCCCTATTCCCTACTTCCTACTCCCTGTGTAGAGGCGTGGGTCGTGCGGGATGCGAACGGGCAGCGGGCCCTGGCCGCCGGCGACTGGGAGGAAATAGCTCGATGGCTGCGTTGACGATTGCCTTGCCCAAAGGCCGCCTGACCGAGGACGCGATCGCCTGCCTGGCGCGCGCCGGCCATGCCATCTGCTCCAACGGCAGCGGGCCTTCGGGCCCTGGGGACGGCGCGGGTGCAGCCTCGGGCGTAGGCCGCAAGCTGATCCTCGAGAGCGTCGATGGGCAGTTCCGTTTTGTCCTGGCCAAGCCCGCCGATGTGCCGATCTTTGTCGAATATGGCGCGGCCGACCTGGGCATCGCCGGGCTGGACGTGTTGCGCGAGGCCGGGCGCGATGTTTACGAGCCGTTGAGCCTGCCTTTCGGCCAATGCCGGCTGGTTGTCGCCGGGCCGGCGGGCCGCCCGGAGCGCAATCTTCGCCTGGAACGCAGCCCCAAGGTCGCGACGAAGTTCCCGCGCCTGGCCGAGGCATTCTTTCGCAAGCAGGGTCTGGCGCCTGAGATCATCGTCATGTCCGGCTCGGTCGAGCTGGCCCCCCTGGTCGGCCTGGCCGACCTGATCGTCGATCTGGTGCAGACCGGAACGACGCTCCGGGAGAACGGCCTGGTCGAGCTGCGCGTGGTCATGGAGAGCCACGCGGTTCTGATAGCCAATCGGGCCAGCTACCGGTTGCGCCTGGCCGAGATGAGGGCGCTGATCGATGCGCTGGCGGCTGCGGTTTAGGGGATCGCAACGCAGACGGATGGAGTTTGTCATGGGCGTCATTCGTATCCTTGACGCGGCGGAAGCAGCTACGACGATCTTGCGGCGGCGGCGCTGGGAAGATCAGGAGATGCCGCCGCAGGTTTTGAACGGCATCGAGCGGACCTTCGGCGAGCGATTGGGGCCGGCCGAGGCGGTGGCGCGCATCCTCGCCGACGTGCGCGCCCGCGGCGATCCGGCGCTGCTTGACTGGTCGGCGCGCATCGACGGCCTCTCCGGCGGCCCGGACGGCCGGCTGGAAATCGGGAGGGCGGCCTGGGTTGCGGCGTATGAGCGGCTGTCTGGGGCCGAGCGCGTGGCGCTGGAAAGCGGTGGGCAGGCCGGTCCGAGGCTTTCCATCGCCGGCAGCCGGTTCGACTCGTGGGTTGACGCCGGGCCGGAAGGCACGTTGGGCCAGCTCATCCGGCCGATCGAGCGTGTCGGCGTCTACGTCCCCGGTGGCACGGCGCCCCTGCCATCTTCGCTTCTCATGGCCGTTATTCCGGCCAAGGTGGCAGGCGTCGGCCAGGTCATCGTTTGCACGCCGGGGCGGGGAGGCGGTCCCCACCACCTCGTGGGTGAGGAACCAGGGCTGGGCGTGCCGGACTGGATACTGGCAGCGGCGTGCAGGGCCGGGGTGGATCGCGGTCTTTGCCCTGGGCGGCGCGGAGGCCATCGCGGCGCTCGCCTACGGCACGCAGAGTGTCCCGGCCGTCGACAAGATCGTGGGCGCGGGAGGCCTGTTTGTCACGCTGGCAAAGCGGCAGGTTGTCGGCAGCGTGGGCA
>CAWEHT010000145.1:0-8508 GCA_963808455.1 uncultured Chloroflexia bacterium
TTACTCGGCCCCCTTGAGGCGCCCGGCGCTCATTATGGCCAGCCGCAGCCCCGGATCGACGGCCAAAGCCCCCTGCCTTTGCAGGCCCAGAAGGAGGTATGTCAGACCAATCCTGGCCTTTTCTGGGAAGTCGTCATAGATCGGCGGACTCGCTGTGACGCCGAGCCTCTGAGCGAATGATGCTGCCACTCTTGACCTCCTCGTGTTCTTTCCTGCCCGCCGCCGACGCCCACGGCGGGCCGACTATCTTTCGTAGGTGAACTGCGCCAGGTCGTGGACAAAACCGTAGTTAGTATCTTTCACGGCAGCCTTGGCGCGTGCGAGTTCCTCTCGCTCGGCCCGATGGAGGCCAGTCTCCCGCTGGACCGGATATGTAAAGCGCCCGCCCCTATCCTTGACGCCAACGACAGCGTTTGTTTGGGCGATCGCAATAATAAGGCAAGGCTTCGCGGCCCCGTCTTCGCCAGGGAGCGCCAACAGATGGAAATGAACTACATTCTGGTCGCCGGGGCGGAGGTATTCGGCGATCACTCGCCGGGTGTAATCCAGCCTTGCCTCGACCTCGCGCCGCGTGCCCCCTATGCCCACAACCTCGCGAGGGTTGTCGGTGACCCCAGGACAAGGACACCTCCTTCCGCATTAGCAAACGCCGCAACATCCTCCACAAACTCCACCTCGGCCTCATCCTTCGCTGATCTGTCTTTCACGTACCACATATTCAATCGACGCTTGAAACCCCAGGGCTGGGGTTCCACAATCCCAGACGTGACTGCTCTGTTGACAAATTCGCGCCAAAAGGAGTCGCTTTTCATCAGGTCTCTTTGGTCAACGTACTTGTCGATGTCGATCACGACGTTCCGTAGTGAGTCTCGCAGGCGCTCGAAGTATGTGGCACAACCACCGAAAGCGTAATGGGCCGTGCGCGCTACGAGCCGCCATTGAGGAATCCTGACAGGTCCCCAAGATGAGGGATCCTCTGGATCGAGGCTGTCGGCGATCTCAGCACCGAGCTCCATCCGCGCCATGTTGACTGCGTACCCCCCAGCCACCCCACTGCAGTACAATCCCAAAGCGATCTCGGCCAGACGTCGGATCGTCCCCGGGCTTTCGGCGTCGATGGAGGCGAGAAGACCCGCCGCAGAGCGGTCTGCTAGGTTCGTGCCGCCCCAGACCCTGTAACTGTATACGATGCTGGGCGCCAAGTTGTCTTTTGCATCGAGCCACCGCACGTAGTCGAGCACCGCCGCTATGTCGGCGGCGTGCGCCTGCGCGAATACTTGCAGCGATCGAATGAGATCCTCATATGTAGAAGGGACAGTCGCTGATAGCAGGAAGGCCGCTTCCTTGAGTTCTTGGGCGTGCAGAAGTGCCTGTTCCGTTCTGGTCCGCAGCTCGGCCGGGTTGAGCTCTCTCTTGAACACCCACCAATAAATCGCGTCCCTGGCGGCTGCCAGGGCGGAGGCCCTGTCCGGCGACTGAGGGCTCTTCTCCCCGCGGAGCCATGCCTCCATGGCGGCGTCTGCCTTGGCCAGGTACCAATGTAGCCTGCCCAGATCAAGAACACTTGGAACAAACAGGAAGTCGGGCGTTCGGCTGACGGCAGCACTTTCCATTCGGCTCTTCGCACCTTCCTCGTGCACGTTCTGGGCACATGCGGCGACGAGCACGCGTGTGCATTGGCTTGCAGAGACGGGCTCGCCGCATCGCGGCTCGACCCGTTCAGACTGTGTTCGCCTGAGAGAACTTCGCTTAGGCCGGCACCCCTCAGGCTGGCTCTGCGCGGGGCCGGCCTGGAGCAGCCCACCGTCATCCGGCTCAGCGTCGCTCAGCGTAGTCCCGCGCAGGCCACTCCGCGTGGTCAAGCCTCCGTCTTGCACCTGCTTATCGAGTCCAACTCCCGGGTAAAACACGCGGGGGAGCCTCCGCGGTGAGCGTCAAAGGTTGGCAATGTCGTTAGAGCGTGCGATTCCGTGACGACCCCGGCCTGCCTAGAGGCGTCTGCTTCACGGATCCAGACGCATCCGCCCCCCGAGCGTACCCGCATAACACTCGGCCAACGCGGCTGTGGGGCCTTACCCTGCTGAGGCAGCCGCGCACTCCTCACCAAGTCCTTACCTGCCTCGCGCGCCGCTCTGCCTCCTCGTCCGAGAGGTCATCATCCGGCTCCGGGGCCGACTCGTAATTCATAAGCCACCCGATGGCGCGGTGATGAGCCTTAAATTGCGTGAGCCTCTCGGCGAGGGTGCGGGCGACCGGTTTAACCATTGTGTCCGTCACGACCCGCTGCCAGTCAGCCTCAATTTGGTCGTCGGTGAGATCTGGAAATCCCCCATACCACTGCAGAAGCTCCTTCACGCAAGTCATCGAGGCCAGACTGCGCTTGAGTGCAGAGGCGTTCCGAGGCCCAATGTACCTCTCCACGATTGCGTAGTTGCAGCGGTCAAAGAATAGCCCCACAGGACCGCCGAAGGCCCATTTCCTGTGGCGTTCCACCGGAAACAAAGACATCGGATACGCAAGGACATAGAGAAAGAGAACTTGGTGCAGACAGATGTTAGTAATGTACAATGCGTAGCAAAAGCTTTCGTACGCGGTGTTGCCAAGGCCTCGCCCCTTGGCGGCCACCGAGTCATCGAGCCGCGGCACATGCTCATATGCACACAGCGCTTTGTAGAATGATCGTATCGTCTCTTTCAGGTGAGACATCCGTCGTTCGGGCACTGACAGCCTGGCGGGCATGGTACGGAAAACATCATCAAGTGCTTTGCCGAAATGTGGCCTGTCTTTGTCCCCTTTGAGCCACTTGTGGTAGGTCTCAAGGCCCCCTCCTGCACAATTGAGAGACCAGTAGCTCTGCGACACAGCGAGCTCAAGAAAAGGCCTGAGAAGAGCTAGGGACGCCAGCACATTGCGGTCAAGCCAGGAGACAACGCTCTCTCGAAGGTACACAAGGCTCTCGTAGTAGCAGTAATTCTGCCTGCGCTCGCTTTCGAATACACCGGGGGTCGGATAATTGCCTACGTCGAAGCCGATAGGCAAGATGTCTTGAAACTGCAGGTAGGCGCGCAGGCCCCATCGGAGGTCGGTCAGCTCACTACCTAAGCCAGATTCATCGCTGGCGGATCTCATAAACTCCAGCGCAAAGGGCTTGACATCCTCGGGGTCGATGTTCAGCATCACCGTCAAGGGCATGTCGGGGGGCTCGCCGTCGAAGTACTCTCCCACCGCAGTGATCGGCCGATTGCCACCCTCATAGAACCACTTGTCCAGCCATTCGGTTTCCACCCCGCCTTCCTTTCCGCGCTGATGAATGTGGCAATGTGGTAGCCGTCGTTGCTCATGAGCATCTACCGGTCGGTTGACCACGACTCAAGTTGGTGGTCGTAGGGTCAAGCCAGCCCTTGCGACAAGGGGCGGCACATGCGCACTGATTGGCCCCCCGCGCATTTGGACGCGGAACGGTCGTCCAGCGCTGCCAAGAGCCATACCGCTCGGCATTGATCAGAGCGCTCCCGTCTGAAATTGGCGGTGGCGGCGCGAAAGCCCTCGCTTACGGACGGCCAAGCCGTCCAGCGCCCCAGCATGGCCTGTTGCCACGACGTAGTCGGGCGGGTCCTCTTGAACGCACACCATGCCTCCCGCGATGCACAGAACGGTGTGGCAAGAGCCACGCTTCGCCTGCCAAACATTCTACCACAAAATGTTGGCTCCTGCGAGACGCGCGGTGGTAACGTCACGGGCTGGCGACGTGAGCGCCCGCCTGGGCCAGACGATACTGCGGCCCGCGGAGTTGGTCGCCACCGGCAGCCGGCCGATTTCTCAGCCCGCCCGTTGCAGCCGGGCCCGGCTGCAAGAAAGGTGCGAACCGGCCCATCCTTCCTTCACCGGGCCCCGGCTTCCTGCATCGCAACCTACTGTTCGCCCTGGACCGGATAGGTTAGAATGTTGGCGATGTATGCGAAAGGCGAGCGGGCAGCCCGAGCGACGGCGCCCGCGGTGACGGCAGCGGAGGTGCATGGTGCCTGAGACGGAACCCACTCTCGAGCAATGGCGGAGGCTCTACGAGGTGGCCGGGCGCGTGAAAGAGGCGGCGCCCTGGCAGTGGATGCTCGAATCCGACCTGTTCGCCCTTCAGGATCCCGGCACGGGCGAGCTGGGCTTCGTCTCGGTCATGGGCAACCTGGGGGAACACCTGGCGGTCGCCAACTATCCCGGCGCGCTCGGCTACCACGGCTTCTGGCTGATGGCCACGGGGAACGATAGGAACGTGGAAGAAGAGTTTTTCATGCTCCCCCAGCTTCAGGCCTCCTTCGAGGATCGCGATCAGCTTAACGAACGTGATCGCGACCTGATCGGGGCGCTCGGCCTCAAGTACCGCGGCAAACAGGCGTGGCCGCTCTTCCGCAGCTACCGCCCCGGCTATATGCCGTGGCACCTCGAGGCACACGAGGCAGACCTGCTCTATTGGACCCTGGAGCAGTTGCTCAAGGTCGCGCCGCGTTACCGGGGCCTGGCCCGGCCGGCCAGGGCGCGCATCCCGAAGGAGTACCCGCTGCGGGCGCCTGCCGTCGAGGGTGAGGCCGTCACGTGGCGCGACGGCGTGGCCCCTGCCCCGGACCCGCCCGAGCATGAAATCGTGATCGACCTCGCGCCTGGCCTGCTGGAGTCGGCGCGCCGGATGGCGCACGGGCTGCGCGAGATAGAGGTGGACCTCAGCCCACAGCCGTTCGTGGTCGGCGAGCGCGGCCAGCGGCCGCAGGTGCCGTTTATGCTGATGGCAGTTAACGTGCAGAGCGGGATGGTCCTCTGCACCGACCTGCTCACGGCCGAGCGCGGCATAGAGGCGATGTATGGAGAGGCCCCCGGCCACCTGCTGGCCGCGATTGCCCGGCTTGGCGCTCGCCCGGCCACCATCGCCATCCGCAACTGGCGGCTGGAGTCCGTGCTCGCGCCGATTGCGCCCGCCATCGGGGCAAAGTTGGCACGCAAGAAGCGGCTGCCCGCCCTGGATCGGGTGAACCGCGAGCTCGAGCGCTTCATGGGGCGCAGGTAGGGGCCGGCTGCCCCGCCGATCATTCGCAGATCTACACCGTGCCCTTCCCGGCTGCCTGCGCAGGAGTTTATCCAGGCCGGCGGGCGTCGAGACGACTTTACGCGTTACGGCCAGGCCTCATCCGGTGGGCCACGTGCAGTGCCCGAATGGCGCCCGCCGTGGCGGGCGCATCCGCGCATCCGTGGCGCATCCGTGGTCGGCCGGGCCCCGGCGCCCGCATCCGTGGCTGCCCTGAAAAAAGGGTGTCCGAAACTCGCGTTTCGGCACAATCGGTATGCTGGGGGTGCGGCTCTGCATGCAGCCTGTGCGGCACGGAGCCAGCCTCTCAGCAGGTGGTCTGAAGCATGTTTCGAGCCAACCCGCGCCACATGCAGCCAGCCCTGATCAGCAGCATCAGCGAGCTGCCCGAGAAGTACCGCCAGCGCCTGGAACGCTCCTGGGCCGGCACCTTCCGCCGCGAGTTCTTCCTGCGCCTCCACGAAGCACCCTTCGCCGCCTTGTATGCCACGGTGGACTCGCGGCCCAACACCCCCGTCAATATGCTGGTCGGCCTGGACACGCTCAAGGCCGGCTTTGGCTGGAGTGACGAAGAACTGTACGACCACTTCCTGTATGACCTCCAAGTACGCTACGCCGTGGGCTTGGACAGCCTGGCCGAAGGCGATTTTGAGCTGCGCACGCTGTACAACTGGCGCCGCCGCCTGAGCGAGTACAACCAGGCCCACGGCACCAACCTCTTGACGGCGGCTTTTGAGGACATCACCGACCAGCAACTCACGGCCCTCAAAGTGCGCACCGGCATGCAGCGCATGGACTCGACCCAGCTGGCCTCCAACATTCTGGACATGAGTCGTCTGCAGCTGTTGGTGGAGGCGCTGCAGCGGTTGCACCGGGTGCTCAGCCCGGCCGATCAGGCGCGCTACGCTGAAGTATTCGCCCCCTACTTGGCGAACAAGGCCAGCCAGTACGTCTACCACGTCAAAGGCACCGAGGCGAGGCAGGAGCACTTGCGCCGGGTGGGCCAGGCCCTCGCCGACGTGCTGGCAACCCTGGCGGCGGGCTATGCCCAAGAGCCGATCTACCAGGTGCTACAGCGCTTGTTGGCCGAGAACTTCCGCCTCGAAGCGGGCAGCCCGGTGGCCAAGGCCAACTGCGAGATCTCGGCCGGCTGTCTGCAATCGCTGGACGACCAGGAGGCCACCTACCGCAGCAAGGCTGGCCAGCCCTTCAAGGGCTATGTGGCCAACGTGACCAAGACCTGCGACCCGGCCAACACGGTGCAGTTGATCACCGATGTGCGCGTGGCCCCCAACACCACCGATGACGAGACGCTGTTGCTGGAGGCCGTGCCCCAGCTGCAAGCCCGCATGGAATTGGACACCCTGTATACCGACGGCGGCTTCACTGGCCCGCAGGCCGACCAGACGTTGCGCGAGCGGCACATCACCCACATCCCCAGCGCCATCCGCGGCGAGCCGCCCGCCACAGACCGGCTGCACCTGGCGGATTTCGAGATCACCCAGGACGCCCAGGGCCAACCTGGCCGACTGACTGGCCGCGGGGCCAATGGCACCGGTCACCCCCACGCGTACCCAGCGGGCTTCTGCGCCGAATTTAGCCCTGCCGCTTGCCAGGACTGCCCCCTGCGGGGCGCCGGGCGCTGCCCGGTCGAGCCGCGGCGGCGCCCGCCCAGTTTCCGTCTGGTCTTCAACCGGGCCCAGTTGGACCGGGCCTTGCGCCGGCAGCGCTGCACTGCCTTCCACCGGGCCGGCCACAATACTGCGGGCGGCGGTGGAGGCCACCGTGCGCAGCCTCAAGCATCCCTTCCCGGCGGGCAAGCTGCCAGTGCGGGGCCTGTTCCGCATGGCCTGTCTGGTGGTCGGAGCGGCGGCGATGACCAATGTCCGCCGCATCCAGCGCGGGTACGGGACTGATCGGCGCCCCCGGAAGCGAGCCAGCCGCCTCGCGGACAGGGACACGGCGCCGCCCTGGGCCCTCGGTGGCGTGATCATCCGGCCTTCAGCGCGTGGGTCTCGCTCGTGCGCACGTCCCGATCAGCGCCAAAGCTCACACTCCTGTCGTGCTATGGCAGCTAATCAACCCTTTCTTCAGGGCAGCCACCCGTGCATCCGTGGCCTATCCGCCGCCGGACCTTCCCCGCCGGGCGCATCCGCGCATCCGTGGCGTATCCGTGGTCGGCACTGTCACCACCGGGCGCATCCGCGCATCCGTGGCGCATCCGTGGTCGGCCCGGCCCCGGAACGGAAGCCCGCCCAGCCGCAAATCTGCTAATTGCGCCGATAGCACGCATGTGCTATCATGAGGGGTGTGGGCCGGTGAACTGGCGCGCCCGGGCCGGTGCCGCCCTGCTCGCCCGCCGTATACCACGGTTTTGACCTTCCGTCGCATTCCGTGTTTCCCGGGTCGCGCCCGGCCGCCGCGCCCGCAGGCGCCCCCCAGGCGCGAGCTCACCTGGGGGCTGACAGTCCGTATGAACAGGATACCTGCGCTCTCATCCTGTCTATCCAAGCGTATCCTGTCCATCCTGTCTCGTGCAGGCACCGTGGCGGGCTTGGCAGCGACCGGGTCAAATGGCCGGCCGGTGTTCTAGCCGCGGGCCGGCGTTGCAGGCGACCCCGCCGAAGGGCCGGGGAGGGGAGTGGCGGGGCTCGGGGCCAGGGTGCCGAATTGCACCTTCAGGCGCAGGAGGGGCTGCTCGATGAGATAGTAGGAGGCGGCGGCGGCGGCAAAGGTCAGGGCCAGCGTGCCGAGGATCAAGGCCATGCCCTGCAGGCCACGCACGCTCTGCAGGTAGCCGTGGATGGGCATATGCCACAGGTAAAGCCCATAAGAGATCTTGCCGATCCAGGCCAGGAGCGGGCTGGCCAGGATGCGCACGACACCGGGCGGCGGGTCAGAGCAGCAGCCCACAGAGCAAGAGGGCAGCGCCGGCGACCAGCGCGGTCTCGCCGCCCCACAGGAAGAATGGCAGCGGCGCCCCGCTGCCGAGCAGGCCGAGCGTGGCGAGAAACGCCAGCCAGGTTGCAGGGCGAATATAGCGCCAACAGCGCAGCCGGCCGGCGATGGCCGGGTTGCTGAAGAGCAGCGCCACGGCCGTGCCCGCCAGCAGGCCGTCGCAGCGCGTGTCGAGGGCATACTGAACGCGCGGCAGGTCCCCGGTGATACTCCACAAGACAGTCCGCCAGGCCCCCGAAGCGAGGGCCACCGCGGCGATCAGCAGGGCGAGGCTCGGGCGCGAAAGGCGGGACCTCAGCAGCAGAATGAAGAGGAGCGGCCAGAACAGGTAGTACTGCCATTCGGATGCGAGCGACCACGTGTGGACCAGGAGCCGCTGGTTCATGCCGGGCAGGATGCCGAGCGCCATGGCCCAGTTCGCCACCCCAAGGGCCGCGGCGACCTGATCGGAGCGCGGGGCCAGGGAACCGCCGGAACCT
>CAWEHT010000146.1:0-6052 GCA_963808455.1 uncultured Chloroflexia bacterium
ACGATAACACAAAACAAAGGAAAGATTTGACAGCCACCCTTCCCAATACTATAATCCAGAGAATTGCATTGTCTCATGAGGGAGTGACAAAGAGTGACTCGCCATAAAAGGAAGCCGCGCATCGTGGCCGGATGGTCTTGCTGGTAATCGTGTCGTTGATGATCGTGATCACGAGTAGTCCTGACATTTTTCCCAAGCATTCGACCGGTCATTGAGGTGATCCATCACGGCACGCGGTAAACCCGTCATCCACTTCGGCCGTGGCCACCCAGCGCGGCTATTTTTATGCCTCGATGGCGGTGGCCTGCTTCTCCACGAGTTCTGTCCTCGTGCTGTGGGCCGCGCCCTTGAGCGCGTACGAAATCACATTCGGACGTCTGGCCGTAGGAACAGGCTGCGTCCTGTTGGCGGCGAAGCTCAGCGGGCAGCCGCTGTGGCCGAAACGCTCCGACCTGCTCCGCTTCACCGGGATCGGCCTGGTCACCGCGCTCCATTTCCTTTGCTTCAACGCGGCCTTCCGCTTCACGACCATCGCTCACGCCCTGGCGATCACGTACACGGCACCGCTTTTCGTGACGCTGTTCTCGGCGTGGCTGCTCAACGAGCGCGTGCCACGGCGCAAGTGGGCCGGGTGTTGGTAGGGGTCGCCGGCATCGCCGTCTTGTGCGGGCTGGAGCCGCGCACGGACCGTACCATGCTGGTGGGCGACGGGCTGGCTCTCGGCGCTGCGGTGGCGTACGCGCTTTACTCCATCGCCGGCCGCTCACAAAGAGAGCGTTACCCGCTCCTCACTTATGCGGGCACGGTTTATGGCCTGGCTGCGCTGTGGTCATTGCCGGCCGCCTTGCTCAATTTCACCCCGGCGGGCTACAAGGCGAGCTCGCTGTTGGCCCTGCTCGCCGCCGGGATCGTCCCCCTGGGCATCGGGCACACGCTCTACAACGGGGCGCTGCGCCGGCTCCATGCCACTGCAGCCAACCTGATTGCGACGCAAGAGGTGACCGGCGGCGTGCTCTTGGGCTTTCTGTTGGTGGGGCAGGTGCCCCACCCCAACGAGATCGCCGGTGCGGTGATTGCCCTGGTTGGGATCGTGATGGTGCTAATTTAATGAACAAGACAGTTGATTGCCGATACTACTATGCCGACTATCATCGAGGCCGGGACGAGGAGAAGTGCCGGTTGATCGAGCGCAATCCGGAGAACCGGCGGCCTTGGCGCCGTTCCCTCTGCGATACTTGCCCCGTGCCCGGCATCCTGCGCGAATCCACGTGCGAGCACCTGGCTTTGGAGGCCAGCGTGCAGCGCAAGCTCGGCGTGCTGGACCGGGTTACCGTTTACGCCGTTTGCACCGAACACGTCCAGGAACTAAAAGACCCGCGTCGCTGCGCCAGCTGCGAGGCGCAGAAAAGGC
This sequence comes from uncultured Chloroflexia bacterium, assembly GCA_963808455.1. Classification (GTDB taxonomy): domain Bacteria; phylum Chloroflexota; class Anaerolineae; order CG2-30-64-16; family CG2-30-64-16; genus CAWEHT01. The sequence continues at coordinate 1,412 of CAWEHT010000146.1, forward strand.
AACGCCAGGCGTCCGGGGCAGGGTAAGGCGGGGCCGCCCTCTTGCGAAATGGGCGCCAATTGCTTCAAGAGAGCACAGCCGCTGGGCTACGAAAATGTGGCGAGGGAGCCGGGTCCCTCGCCACATGCTTTTCACCACCCAGCCTGGCGGCGGTCCGCCTGGCGCCCTCCGCCATCACTGCGGCAGGCTCTGGCCAAGGGCCCGCCGGCCGTCGCTACTGCGCAGCCGTCGGGGTTGTGGCGGGTGCTGCCGTGCTCGCAGGCGTCGCGGCCGAGGCCGTGCTTCCCGCCCTAGGGTTCGCGGTCGGCGGATTCAGGACCGACTGCACATCGCCGTCAAACTGCTGCAGCGTCGGCGCGCCAGGGATGCGCATAGCCTGCTGCTTTTCGGCGTCCAGCAGGACGAAGTACGGTAGTTGCTGGATGCCCACCTGCTGAGCCAGCGAGGCGCCGTCATCGACTGTGCTCTGTCCCGGCGCGGCCGTCAGGCACTGGGCAAACTTGGCCTTGTCCAACCCCAGGGATGTGGCATAGCCCGTGAAGGCGGCGCTGTCGCCGTCTCGCCATTCGCTCTGGTGAGCGAACAACGCGCTGGTGTAGTCCCAGAACTTGTTCTGATCCGCCGCGCAGAGGCTGGCGACGGCTGCTTTCGGCGCGCCGTTCGCTCCGGACGCCACGAACTCGACCACCAGCCGCAACTGCCCCGTCTTGACATACTTGTCGGTCAACTTCGGCAGCACGGTCTTCGAGAAGAGCGCGCAATCCGAACACTTCAGGTCCTCGAAGGCGATCAGCACCATCGGGGCCTTGGCCTGGCCCTGGCTGGGGTTGTTGGCATAGGTAAAACCGGGGCGTGACGGGTTCTCGTCGTAGAACTGCGCGCCGGCCGGCAGGGGCGTTGCCGTCGGGGCCGGGTGCTGGCCCTGCAGCGCCTTGTCGATCGTCGTCTTGAACTGGTCGAACGGCACCGCGCCATCGATGAACCAGTCGTTGACAAAGAAGGCAGGAGTGCCCTGGACACCCATGTTGGAGCCATCTGACTCGTCGCGCATGATGCGGGCTTGCGAGCCGGAAGAAGCCACGCACGCATCATACTTGGCGCCGTCGGCGCCAAGGGCCACCGCTTGATCGCGGAACCTCTTGGCGGCGTCGGCTGCAGCCAGCTGCACCCAGTCGTTTTGGTTGGCAAAGAGCCAGTCATGCATCGACCAGAACAGCGCCGCCCCTTGCTGTCCGGCACACCAGGCGGCCTTGGCGCCGGGCAAGGCGTCCTGATGGAAGGACAGGGGGAAGTTGCGGAAGACAAAAAGGACTTTGCCGGTAGCCACGTAGGCGGAGTCGATCTGAGTTTCAGTTTGCGACGCAAACTGTGCGCAGTATGGTCACTGGAAGTCCGAGAAGTCCATCAGTTTCACGGCCGCATTGCGGTTGCCGCGGTAGAAGTTGCCATCGGCGTTGACACCCACCGGAATGTCGGACCCTGTGCCCGTGGCATTGGCGGCCGCAGACGACTGGGGAGATGGCTGGGTAGCGGCAGGCTCCTGGGTGGCCGTGGCTGCCGGCTGGGCCGGGCTGGCTACGGTGTTGGCGGGGGCCGGCGCGCTGGTGGCAGCAGGCGCCGCCAGAGGAGCCGCACAAGCAACCGCCAGGCCGGCCAGGGCCAGCAGTACCAGAGGCAAGCCAGGCGCCCTCCGGACACCGCCAGCACAGGCCACCGCGGCGCGTGCCGCTCTCGCCCGAACCTCGAGGTCGGGAATCTTCATGCCATCCTCCTTCAGTAGACGAATTCGCGAACATCGTCAGCGCCGCGAGCTGCGGGCGGCCGGGCGGGCCGGCTGGCAACGCCTTGCCGAGGGCAGAACGGAATTGCGCCTCCTGCTGCGCCATTTCCAGGGCTGACAACGGGCGGATGCCTGCCTCGCGGGCCAGCTCATCATAAGTCGAGCCGGCATGATCGACCAGCGGCGACGTGTAGATGATGTCGCCGGCTCCCAGCCGCATATCCGACAGGGCGCGCACGGTACGTTCCAGATGCTCGGCAGCGAAGAGCGACCCGCCGGCACCGATCAACACGATCACGCCCACCCGGATGCCCGCGGCCTTGAGCCCGGCCACGGCAGCCACCGCGTCCCTTACAGTGCCCTGCTTGCGCAAGAAGCGCAGCAAGCCCTCGTCGCCGCTTTCGAGCCCAATGCTGACCCGGCGCAAACCCCGCCGGGTCAGCTCGCGCCACTCAGGTTCGGTCCTGCGCCCGGCGCTGAAGGCATCGACGAAAGAGCAGATGCCGTCGGGGGGAGCGAGCCGGGACTCCTCGATCGCGTCCAGCCAGCCGTGCAGGCGCGCCATCGGCGCCACGAGGGCATTCGCATCTGCCAGGAACAACGACCTGCGCAGCGCCAGCGCAGGTCCAAAGAACCTGGAGATCTGAGCCAGATGTTCGCGCAGCTCACGCGGCTCCTTCATCCGGAAGGGGCGGTCCTGGTAAAGATCACAGAAAGTGCACCGGTTGTGGGAGCAACCTTCCGTCGCCTGGACCACCAGCGCCAGGTACTGATCGGGCGGCAAAATGCTCACGGGCCAACGGTACGTGCCGGCGAAACCGGCGGCCTCGGCCTCCAATGCGGCCCAGTTCCAGCGCCGCAGCGCATCCAGTCTCGGGTCCCTGGCGTCCTGCGCAGCCTTCAGAGCCACATCGTACGCCGCTTCCAGAAATGCCTGCGCATCTTCGGGCGCCAACCAAAGCCGTTGGCGCCCTGCTGGCCCGCCCCATTTGGCCAGCACCCGGTTGTCCAGCCCCCGCCGATAATGGCGACCTTCGACGAAAGCACCATGGAGCCGTCCGGCCCGGTCGAAGCTGTAGCTGTGCTGGCTCGATGCGATCAACAGATTGATGATCCCTGGACGCACGATCCAGGATGCATCCATGATCCCACCCTTCACGCGGCCCGCCGCTATTTTCCGGTTCGCCGTGACTGCCAGCAGGTATGTCTCCAGGAGCGCCAGAACGGCCGCCAGGCCCACGGCCGCCCCCCAGACCAGGACGCCTGCCAGTTGCAATGCGCCACAAATCATAGCCCACAGGCCAGCCCAGGCGGCGGCCCGCAAGGCCAGCCGCCGGCGCTCGCCCGTGCCAGGAACGCGCAGCGCCCGGGCAACCAACCAGATGGGCAGCGCCAGCGACATCGCCACGGCAGTGCCACCCAATAGCAGCACAATGGCCCAGGCCAAAGGCGAAGGCCGCACCGCTGCCGTGAACAGGGCCAGCCCTAGCCAGGCGAGCAGTGCGAACAGCACCGTGGCAACCCATAGCACACGTGTCCGCAATCTCTCACCTCTCGGTTCGTCGCCCCATTATAGCCCACGTCCCCGTGGGTGGGCAACCTGGCCGGCGCCCCGGTGCCGATGGCTATTTGACACTGGCCCGGTTCATCGGTAATATGGTAGAATATTTGAATATGAGCGAGCAAGTCAAGTTACTTCTGGCGTTCAACATAAAGACAGGCCAGGAAATGGCGTATCGGCGCTTCGTCCTGGAAGAGTTCCTGCCGCAGGCGCAGGAACTGGGCCTGCTGCCCACGGATGTCTGGCACACGGCCTGGGGCAATTATCCTTCTCGCCTGATCGGGCTCGTGGCGGAGGACCTGCAGACGCTGCGGAATGCTCGCGAGAACCAGCGCTGGCAAGCGCTCTTCAATAAGCTGGAGGGCTTCACCGGCAACCTTACGTCGCGTGTCGTCCCCTTCCGCGGCGGCTTTCAATGGTGACAACCGGGCATTGATCGCGCTCCCCCGCGATACCTCCCTTCACTTCTCGTCAGTGAAACCGTTTCGCTAATTCCTCCTCCACGGCCGTCCATGCCAGCCCACGGGCCGACAGCAATACGAGCGAGTGATAGACCAGGTCTGCCATTTCTGCCACAACCCGCTCATCGCCCTCGCTGAGCGCTGCCACGGCTACTTCGACCGCTTCCTCGCCGACCTTCTGCGCCACCGCGCGGCAGCCCTGCGGCAAACAAGCTCGCCGTGTAGGAGCCCACCGGGGCATCGCGCTTGCACGCCTCGATCGTGTCCCACAGCGCTGCCAACACTTCACTCATCCGCTGGTTCTCCATTCAGGCCTTCGGGCACCAGGCGCCGATAGAAGCAGCTCGTGGCGCCGGTGTGGCACGCCGGCCCGGCCGGCTCGACGCGCACCAGCAACGTGTCGCCGTCGCAGTCGGCCCATAGCCCGATCACGCGTTGCGTGTTACCGGAGGTGGCGCCCTTGTGCCATATCTCCCGGCGGCTACGGCTCCAAAAATGTGTCTGGCCGGTCTCGACGGTCAGCCTCAATGCCTCGCGGCTCATCCACGCCATCATCAGCACCTGGCCGGTGCGATCGTCCTGCACGATGGCAGGGATCAGGCCACGTTCGTCCCAGTGAAGATCGAGCCAGCCGGCGCCCTCGAGCATCGCCCGCCTCCCAGAAGGGTCGCAGAGCAAACAGCGCGTTCCTTCCCTGTTCCAGGCACGGCCTCAGGCTCCGGCCCCAAGAGCAGACTGGTCGCTCCTCCGGACAGGGATGCCGCGTTCGGCCAGGTACGTCTTGATTTCCGCCACCGACAGCTGCCTGTAGTGGAAGAGCGAGGCCGCAGCAATACATT
>CAWEHT010000147.1:0-6195 GCA_963808455.1 uncultured Chloroflexia bacterium
GGGACTCAGAATGACAAGCGGGGGGTTTCTTGCCATACCCTGTGCCGCCGCGGCGGCATGGGGGCTCTGCTGTAACTCAGACGCTTTAGCTCAGGGCATGTTTTCAACAAGTTCGCGCATGTCGTCATGGCTCAGTCCGCCCCCGCCACGTATCCGTTCTTCGGCTTCCGCAAGTATTTCTTGCAGTTTGGGACTATGTGCCAGCACGAGATCTTCGACTTCGTCGTCACTTGTCACACATACCAAGACCGCCACCGCACGTCCGTTCTTGGTCACGATCACGGGCCCTGATTGGCATTCTTCCAGGTAGGTGCTGAGGTGCCTTTTCATATCCGCAACCGGTGCGATTCTCATGATGTGATCTCCTCACCGCCAATATACAGTGAGAATGGCCGGCCGAAATTTCCGTTCAATAGCGGCAAAGTGCTCCGATGTCCCGGAATCGTACAGCAGAATGAAGCGTTTCGGCGGCCCCATGCTGTTAGTTGTAGCCCTAATTATGGGTATAGGCAAGCTTCAGTTTGAAGTCGTGTTTTGACAAGCCGGTTCACCTCACGCTATTATGACTATTCCTTGAAAGGCAATTATCGCAACCGGCGCGAATGCCATCTCGAGCCAGACTGGTTGCTGATCCACAAGCTGCGGGGCGACGAAATCACTTTAGCACAGTCCACGCCCGCTCCAGCGCCAGTAGCGCAAACCGTTCGACGGAACTCAGAGAGGAGCCGGGGGCAAGCAGGCGAGGGAGGAATCGACATGGGTTCAAGCATTCGTGCCTATCGGGTTGTGCTGCTGGTTGCCGCGGTCGTGCCGGCGGTCGTGCTCGCCGCATGCGGCGCGAGCGGACCCAAGCAGCAGTCCGCCGGCTACCAGGAAGGGTACCGCCTCGGGCTGGACGCCTACACCTACGGTTTTCCGCTGATGATCACCAACGCCACCTACCAGACGATGACGAGCGTAAACGTCTCGGTCGGGGCGTTCGGGCCGGTCAACCAGTTCAACAACGTGAGGGCCGCGAACAACGCGTGGAGCACGGCGGTCGTGGCGCCGGGATCGACGAGTCTCTCGTCGATCGTGTGGCTCGACCTTCGGGACGAGCCGCAGGTGCTGCACGTTCCCGAGGTTACCGGCCACTACTTCGTACTGGCCCTGATCGATCCCTACACCGAGAACGTCACGAACCTGGGCACCGCCAGCAACACGAAGCCCGGCGACACCGTGATCGCCGGGCCCGGTCAGCACGATGTGAAGATACCTGCGGGGACGCAGCGACTCGACGTTGACTACTCGCGGATCTGGATCATCGGGTCCACGCAGCTCAAGGGGCCGGACGACGTCGCCAACGTCAGCAAGATTCAGGACGGCTACACGTTGACGCCCCTGAGCAAGTACGGCACGAACTACACACCGGCCGCTCCCTCTCATCCGGAGACCTCGGTCACCCAGTATCAGATGCCCACGGGTGTTCAGTTCTTCGACGTGCTCGGACAGCAACTCGCCGCCTACCCCCCGCCGGCCCGCGATGATGCAGAGCTACGCCAGCTGGCCGGAGTCGGAATCGGGCCGGGCATGACCCCGTCACAGGACTCGAAGCTGAGCAGCGACACCCTCAAGGGGCTCGCGGACGCTGTGGCTGCTGGTCCGTCGCAAATCGTGACGGATACGCAGAAGCTGTTCGCCGAGGGGTTCGCCAAGAACAATGGCTATCTGCTGGGTGGCTTCGGCCAATACGGCACCGACTACACGTTACGCGTGGTCGTCTCGCAGGTCGGGCTGGGCGCCTTCCTCCCGCAGCAGGCGATCTATGCCATGAGCTGGAGCGATCACAACAAGAAGGCGCTGTCGGGTTCGACGCCGTACGTGCTTCACATGCAGGCACCTCCCCCCACCAACGAGGGCTGGTCACTCACCGTGTACAACCTGCACGGGGCGCTGGTCTCCAATTCGCTCAACCGCTACGCGTTCACTGACTTGTCGCAGCTCGCGCGCAACTCCGACGGCTCGATCGACCTCTACCTGCAGTCCACCGAGCCCACAAACCCGGCCCAGGCCGGCAACTGGCTTCCCACGCCAAGCGGGCAGGGGTTCGAGGTGATATGGCGGCTCTTCGCGCCCGAGCCAAGCAAGATTGCCGGAATCCTGGGCGGCAGCGGCTGGCAGCCGCCAGCCATTCAGCCGGGGCAGTGACTCGGGTCACCCCCCCCGTTTGCCCCGCCCTACTGCTGTACTACTACCCGTTCTCACGCGAGCGGGCGTGGCGGAATGGCAGACGCGCATGGCTCAGGTCTGCAGGTTCAAACGACTGGAAGTCCGCCAGTCGTGATTTGAATGGGTCGTCCGAAGTTGAGATTCGGTGCGGAACACGGGGCCCATCTATCTCGGGCACGATGGGCCGCTACTGGCCGCCTTTGACCCGCACCACCGTGTCGCCGCTCGAGGTGATGGTCACATCTTCCACCGTTTTGGCCGGGGTCGTGAGCACCTCCACGCGGTAGACGCCCGCGGGCAGCTCGACCGGCTCGCCGTCCACCAAACCCTGCGCCACGACCTGGCCTTTGTCGTCGAGCACCTGATAGGGCACGCGCAGCGCCTTGACCAGCGCGCTCGTGAGCGCTCCCTGATCCTCCGCCGGGAAGAACTGGCCCCCACCGTCCGCCGCCCAGGCCGTCAGCTTGTCCTTGTTCTCGGCGGTATCCACAGGCGTAACCTGAGGTCTCGGCATCGGTGAAAAACATGACGGCCTTGGTGCCCTCGCGGTACGCCAGCTCCTGCGTCGCGTGCAGCAGCGTCCCTTCCGCGTCACTGGACATGTCCTGATGGCCGTAGTCGTTGCAGCCGGAGTCAGTCCATCTCGCAAGCGATCAACTGTCCGTCGGCACTTGGCGGGATCACTGAGCTCTGGAAGATCGTTCATGGCGTGCGCTTTTCGGCGAATCCAATGTAGCGAAGCATGTCCCACCCGATTCCCTGGCGCTGCACGCCGAACCACGGCTGGCCGCGCAGGTTGTCCACGCCAACCGCAAAACGGAAGGGGAAAAGCTCAGGCAGGCGCACGAGGTCAGTAAAAGGGATTTCCTCGGCCGGATGGGCCCAGAGGGCGCAAGCCAGCAGCCAGCACTGCAAATCTTCACTGGTAGTCGAAATCGGTGACGCCGGCGAGTAGGCATAGCGCCTGACCTCTGCGAGAATTCCCCAGTTGCGCATCGAAAACATGACTCGCTCGACAGCTTTTTCCAGGGAACCGAGCTGCCCGCGATCAGAGTACAGGCGCTGTTTGATCATGGCCGGCGTTACGGCAGCCTCGTAGCGGCAGAGAGCGCCAATGGCTGCTGCGGTCTCGCGGAAGAAGCTGTAATAACCCAGCGCCATGCCATAATGTAGGCAGATACGGTCAGAGCCTGTCGATGAGGCCTGGAAGAGGGCTATGGCGCTCGCCCGCAGGGCTTCTCTCGGGGCGGTTGCCTTACCCCAGATGTTCACCAAGATGTCTACAGCTTTGCGGCGGTTTTCCGCGCTGGCAATGTCCTGGCCGACGATGGCCTCCAGCCGGGCGCGGGCCTCGGCCGTGTTCGCGCCTTCCGCATAGATGCCTGCGGCGGCGTTGAGCCAGTCCAGCCTGACATTACGGTTGAAGCCAACGCCTTTAGCCATGCTTATCCTTGCTTGATGGTCACCAGCGGCACGCATGCCTCGTCAAGCGTGATCCCACCATGGGTCACGACAACCTCTCTCACAGGCGCGAATGCCCCGCGGGCGCCCGGCATCAGGGCCCAAACGTCGGGGGGCAAAAGGCCGTCCATGCCCCGCACTTCGGTCCCCGGGTACGCCGCCTGCGCAGCCTGAGCTATACGACGATCCGTGTACAGGCGGGCTCTCTTGCTGCCTGTCTGCACCACCAGACCCCCGGAGGGTTGGCCTATGCCCCGTGCTTCCGTGTGCCCATGATCGCTTGTCAGGTAGACGGTGTAACCCCGGTCGAGCAAGTCCACGATGACCGCTTCGAGAAGCTGCCCTCCATCGCGTCGATCCAACCACAGGCGCAGCGACCCCAGGAAGTCAGCGGTTCCGAGGACGGCACTATGCACCATCTCGTCGATGGAGTCGTCCACGAGACAGAGCGCCTGGAGGCGCGGATCCCCTATCTCGGACGGCTCCCCCTCGCGCCCCAGACGCAATCTTAAGTACGCGGACGCGGTTCGCGGCAGGTCTTGCTGGCTCCAGAAGGCAACCCAGCGATTGGGCTCGGCGCCGTTATCGAAGAGCGTCGAAGCGAAATCTGCCGGCCGCAGGCCGCTGACCAGCGCCTGGCGTGATACCGGTGTAATCGTGGGGATTTGAGCCAGCAGCAGCTGATCGGACATCCCCCACCCAGGGTGCCGTGCCCGCCAGGCGGATCTTATCACGATCCAGTCAGCCAACCCCATACCGTCGAGGATCAAGAGTGCGATGAGAGGCCCTGCGCCGATACGCCTCTGGTAGCTTATGTAATGCGGAACGTGATAAACATGGTGAGGACCGGGCAATCGCTGCCCGGCCAATGGGGCATAATGGCCGCACAACCAGCCTCGGAAGCGCTCGTCGAGGCGCTCTTGAAGCGCTGCGTATTCTGCAACCTGGCCATCGGGCAGCTGGTTGCTGCGGTCGTAGCACAATGCCGTCAATTCGGCCCAGGCCCAGGCGACGCGTCTGCCAGTCCTCCCAACGCGCCAGCCCGTCAGGCATCTCGCAGGATTCGGTGAAGTCCGTCAAAAGCTCGGCGCCCCGCCGGCCCGCCCGGTCCGCATTCTCGCGGATCACAGCGGGCTGCGCCCAGGCGGGAAGCTGCTCGGGCCGCGCCACCTGGGCGGGCCTCAGCGCCGCGCTGCGCAACAGGCGGGGGATGGTATCTTGCATGTCGTCATTGGACTCAAAGCCGAGCACGTAGCCGGTGCGCGAGTCCTGCAGCCCCTGGCCGGTGCGCCGAGCGACGAAACTCAGCCACTGCTCGTTCACGAAATCGGCAAATCGCGCCTTGCCGGCGAGCAGCTCGCCCAGCGGCCAAGCTGAATAGACGGGCAAACCCTGCAGCCGGCGCAGCAGGTAGTCGCCGAGCTCCGAGGGCATCGGTTCGCCGAGCTGGTGATACTCGTTTAGCCACGCGATGAGGCGAGCCGGCCCTTCCAGGGCAGAGAGATCAGCTACGAACACTGCACGCAGAATGAATTCGACGGTCCCCTGCGGGCCGAGACGATTGGGTGGAGGCGGAGCCAGGCTCAAACGCCATCGCTGGGTAGGGGTCAAGGCGCTGACCGCCGGGTAGGCCAAATTCGGGAAGAACTCGTGGAGTGAGAGGCTAACCTTGTGCCCTTCCTGCCATAAATCATAGGGCAGCCGGTTGAGCTCGGCCGGGGCCTGGACGATCACCGGACGCGCCGCCGACCATGGGCGCGCCGATTCGACACGGCGACGGAGCTCTACCGGGTCAACTTCATCGATGACGGTGAAACCGCGCGCACACAGCTCCGTGAGCAGGCTTTCTTCTGCCAAAAGGCCATCCGGGTCGCTCGCGAGCGTCAGCGGGTGCGTATGTGAGGGAAAACGACCAAGGATGCGATCTCGCACCGATACGGCCTCCATGCTGCCGGCTCAGCTCTGTCGGCGACGAGCGGACACGCAGGCAGGCTTACCTGATCTTTTACAATGTGCAGTCGATCAAGGCCACGGTGTGCGATTTGCTGCACGTACCAGGAGAGTTGACATGGATGCCCCGAGCGTCAGTACGGCTTGATAACCCATGGTTCACTGAGCATGGGCAGAAAATGCTTGACATTGTCGGTGTAAAACGGTACTTGCAAACGATGACAGATGGATACGATCAGGCAGTCCAGTATGCCAACTCCATGGCTCAGCCGATAAGTCTGCATGTTTTCCATGGCCCAGACGAAATCTGCTTGCGCTGGGTAGGCCATGTCAAATTTTTGCATGATGGCAAGGCAGGCAGCTTGCGCGCTCTTCCCTGGTGCGCCGTAGATTACTTCCAGCCAGGTGTAGGGTGTAATGGCGAGCGGCTCGGGCTGTGCTTCCAGCCATGCGCGCGCTGCCGTGTTCTTGCGAAAAAGGTGGATGATGACGGTCGTGTCAACAATGCCGATGGTCATTCGTCGCCTTCGTCGCCTTTCCAATAGTGGTCGGAGCGCTCGGATTCGTGACGGCGCA
>CAWEHT010000148.1:0-6287 GCA_963808455.1 uncultured Chloroflexia bacterium
AAGGTCGAACAGCTCATCGGGGAAATCGGCCTGCGGCCCGTGTGGATCGGGGGCAGCGAGCAGGCCGACGTGGTCGAACGGGCTGCTGAAGCTATATTTCCAGCTGGCGGGCCGGCTGGGGATGGGACGCCATCTCGCCTTCAAATTGCTCAGGGACTAGCGGAAAGTCGCTATTGACATGATAGAACTAATGTGCTATAGTCTGGTTCCAGTGCCGGCACTTCTCGGTACATTCCGCACAATGGGAAAGGAGCTTTCTGTGGCCAACCGTTCCATCATCCACCTCGAGATCCCTGCAGCCAACCGGAAGGTTACCGCCGAGTTCTATGATAAGCTGTTTGGTTGGAGCTTCCAGCATTCGACCGATCTTACGCCCTACACGACGTTCAAAGCCGGCAACGTCGGTGGCGGCTACCCGGACTTGGGCGACATGTACAAGCCGGGTGACATCCTGCCGTACGTCGAGAGCGAGGATATCGAATCCGATTTGCGCCAGGTCGAGAGCCTGGGTGGCAAGCTGCTGGCGCCGAAGATGGAGATCCCCGGCTACGGCTGGTTTGCCATTTTTGCCGACCCGACCGGCAACCGGATGGCCCTGTTCACCCCCAACATGCAGCCGGCGGCCTGACGGGCCGCGCGCCACAAACGGCCTTCCCGCCCGGTGGCGCCGGAACCCGGCGCCACCGGGCCTTGTTGGTTGGGATGTTTAGTTGATTCGTGCTGTGGCCGAGGCGTTGGGCGGTGGAAGTGTGCGATGCAATGTCACAAGAAGCTTCGAATCGTGACGCTGGCGGTGGCGGCTGCCATGGCGGCCGCGGGCTTGCTGCTGGCCGCAGCCAGCGCGCCGCGACAGGTGTTGGCAGGCACGTCCAAGTACGCGTTGCAGCCACCCGGCAGCCGCTCGGCGACCCCTCCCGCTCGCCGGCACCCCGCGCTCGGGGCACCGGTCACGGATACTGATGTGTATCTGCCTGCCGTGTTCGAGGCTCCCCCCCTGCCAACTGGCTGCAGTTCGACTACGGCCCTGAACATTCCGGCAACAATCCGAACGAGACGACCATCAACGCGTTCGATGTGGCAAGCCTGGCCCAGATCTTCCAGGTGGCCTTGCCGGGCGTGGCGGACGGTGCGCCGGTCTACCTGGCCGGCGTCGCCACCTCCAGCGGCGTCCGAGACCTGCTTTTCGTGACCACCAAAGGGGGCAGTCTCGCAGCGCTGGATGCCAACAGCGGGGCACTGATTTGGAGCGTGCCTCATCCTGCCGGCCAATGCGTCCTTCCCGACGAGAGTGGCCCTTGTTTTACGACGTCCTCGCCGGCAATCGACCCGAACCTGCACTTCGTATACAGTTATGGCCTGGATGGCCGCGTTCACAAGCACACGGTGGGCGACGGCACGGAAGTGACAAGCGCCTGCTGGCCGGAGCAGGTCACACTCAAACCCGGGGTCGAGAAGGGTTCCTCGGCGCTAGCCATAGCGGTTGCTGCCGGCACAAGTTTCCTGTACGTCGCCAACGGCGGCTACCCCGGGGACCTCGGCGACTATCAAGGGCACCTGACCACGATCAACCTGGCTACCGGCGCCCAAAGCGTCTTCAACGCGGATTGCAGCGACCAGAGCGTCCACTTCGCGCTCGCCCCCGACACGCCAGACTGCGGCGCTGTACAGTCGGCGATCTGGGCACGGCCCGGCGTGGTGTATGACCCGGAAACGGGCCACATCTATGCGGCGACCGGCAACGGCTCATACGTGCCGGCCAGCCACGACTGGGGCGACTCCGTCTTCGCGCTGAACCCGGACGGCACAGGAGCCGGCGGGGATCCGTTGGATAGCTACACGCCGGTCGATCAGGCCCAGCTGGACACGGGGGATGCGGATCTGGGAAGCACCGCGCCGGCCATCTTGCCCGCGCCCGCCGCCAGCGCCGTCAAGCATCTGGCCCTGCAGGGCGGGAAGGACGGGCTGCTGCGCTTGCTCAACCTCGACAACCTGAGCGGGCAGGGAGGGCCAGGCCAGACCGGCGGAGAGCTACAGGTGGTGCCTGTTTCGGCATCAGGCGGCGAAATTCTGCCGCAGCCGGCCGTGTGGGTGAACCCCGCCGACGGGAGCACCTGGGCCTTCGTGGCGCATGCTTCCGGCCTCACGGCAGCACACCTGAGCGTTGCGCAGGCCGGGGCGCCGGCCCTGCAGATTGCCTGGCAGCTCCCTGCCGGCTGCACGTCGCCGGTGGTGGCCAATGACGTGCTTTTTTGCGCCAATCCCAACCTGATCCACGCCCTGGACCCCACGACGGGCAACCAGCTGTGGGCAAGCACGACCATCGGGGGCATCCACTGGGAGAGCCCGATCGTGGTCAACGGCAACGTCTATATCACGGACGAATCCGGCAACCTGACGGACTTCGGCCTCTCGGCGGCGGGGGCCAGGCACAGCGGCCTGACGCGGCGATAGGCCGGCACAACTCGGGGTGTGGCGAGGGGCAATCTGAGTGCCGAGCAGCCGGCGCGTGAGGGACCGTTGGCGGCGCCAGGCAGCCCTGGCGTGACCTCGCGGAGGGATCGGGGGGCGCGGCCCGCCCGGCCGGGGGTGCCGGGGGGCAGGATGGCTCCCAGCAACAAAGGAATAAACGAAATCCCAATGGCACGCGCGGCCCCGCGCTCGCCACAGTCCTCGGCAAAGTGGGCAGCAGGGGCGCCGAGGCGCTCAGGCTCCCGGTGGGCCCTCCTCATGGCGCCATACGGCCGCGCCCTCGGTGTCCCAGCATGCCATCCCGGTGAGGCCCATCGCGCTCTTCCACGGGCCGCCGGCGCTCGCCATCTGCGGGAACAGCGCGGCGGCCGGCTCCAGCACGCCGGGTGCTCCTTCCGTCAGGGCCGGGTTTGCGCGCCCCGGCGACAGTGAGAGCGAGTTGGCGATGACGATGCACTGGCTGGCCGTGCGCCTGGCGGCGCGCGCTGCTGACGGTCACAGTCACGAACTTCGTGCCTGGCGTGTTCCAGATAAAGTATTGGCTTTGGCTCGTGATGAATACGCCTGTGAGCTCTCGCTGCGTCTGCCCGGTGGCCTGCCACGTGTACGTGACCGGCAATGCATATCCCGCCGGCGTGACCGTGGTGGTGAAGGTATACGGCAGGCCGACCTGCCCCGCGCCGCGCTCCCGGACAGGGAGATGCCGAAGTATTGCGCCGGCACGATCACCCGCGACGTGGCCGAGGCGGTGATGCCCGGGCCGTACCGGGTCCCCTGGCCTGCAGAGGAACGGGATGGCGCTGGCAGTGGCCGTGACTATCCTGGTGGCCGAAAGCGTGAGCGAGCAGCTGCTGGCGGCGCTGGCGCCGGCGCTGAGGCTTGCACCGCCGATCTGGCAGCCGCCTGAGCCGCCTGGGAAGGCCGCGTCGCTGTACGACACAGAGACAGAGCCCAGCGCCACGTTGCCGGTATTGGTGACCTGGACGGTGTAATCGACGACGGTGTTCTGCGGCACCGCCCGGCGGGCCGGTGTGAACGTCAATGCCAGGCTCGGGTCCAGGACGGACGAGGCAGCGTAGCTGAGCGCCGCCGTGTTGTTGGCCGCGTCCGGATCGTAAGCCGCGGCGTCTTTGCTGATAATGCCTGCCCGGTTGGTGAGCCCCGACGCCGCAGCCCCGCCAAGCACGTTCACGCTAAACTCGAGGCCGGCGAGAGAACTGCTCACGCCGAGCGCCGGCGCCGTCCAAGTGATCACCCTCGATCCGGCCCCTGGCGCCACGTCGGGCGCGTCCCGGCCACCATGCCCCTCCAGGTCGTGCCTGCCGGCAGCACGTCCGTGATTTGCACTTCGTGGGCCACAGACGGGCCGGCGTTACGGTATTGCAACGTGAAGGTATACGGCTCACCGGTTACCGGCGCGCCTGTGGCCGGCGGGGGCCCGGTAACCGCCGCTTCCGTGATCAGCAGGTCGTCAAGGTAACGCAGCGGGTCTGTGGCGATCAAGATAGCCCCTTCCGGCGCGGCCTGCTGGCTGCTGGCACGGACCGTGTCGGTGATAGTGCCGGCCCGGGCCGCACCCAGGCCGACCGTAAAGCTCAGCACATGGAACGTCGTGCCGACCGGCAGCGCCCCGAGGCACCAGGTGACGACCTTGCTCGTTCGGGGAAGGGATGCCGGAGACGTGCTCGATGGCGACCTGCCCCACGTGGCGCTGACAGGCAGGCTGTCGGTGATCTGCACGGACGCCGCGGCGGAGGGGCCGAGATTCCGGTATGCCAGGGTGTAGGTGAAGGGCGCCCCGGCGTAGGCGGCGTAGGCCGGCGCGGAGACGCGCTCGATGTCGAGGCAGGCGTGATGGCCCAGCGTAGATGTCGAAGCTGCCTGGTCGTGGGCTCCTGGCTCACGTGCGACCATCGTCTTGCTGACCCCAGCCAGATCGGTCACCGATGTGGCTGGGTCCGCCGGGTCGATCGCCACGGTGAAGCTGAGCACATGCCACGTGCCGTCCGCGGGCAGCCAGGCGACGTTCCAACTGACGGAACGGCCGTCAACCGAGGTATCCATGCCCGGGGAGCTACCAGGCAAGGTAGTGCCAAAGGTGGCGCTGACAGGCAGCGTGTCGCTGATGGTCACATTGCTTACCGCGAACGGGCCGTTATTGATGTAGCGCAGCGTGTAGGTAAAAGGCGCGCCGGCGATGGGTTCGTGGGCGGCCGGGGCGATCTGCACCTGAAAGTCGCCGAAACCTTGCACGGGCTGGCTGAGGCTGGTCTGGGCCCGGGGGTCGCCGAGCTGCGGCTGGCCAAGGCTGCGAATAGCTGCCGTGTCCGTGATGGTCCCGCTTGCGCTGAAGGCCACGTCTACCGTGTATGCGAGGCTGCGCCAGGCGCCGAGCGGCACCGAGGCGGCGGGCAGGGTCCAGGTGATCGCCCGCCCGTCGGGGCTGACGGCCGGAGCGACGGGGCTGGCCGAGACGAAACTCATGCCGAAAGGCACGGTGCCGGTGATTTGAACCTGAGCCGGAGCACGCACCTGACCGGGGCCGCGGTTCATATACTTCAGGATGTAGGTGTAGCTCTGGCCGGCGGCCGGCAAACCTGAGCCGCCAACTTCGTCGATCTGCAGGTCCACCGGGTACGTGACGGGCTCCGTAACGGCGGTGCTTGCGGCGCTGCCAGCGCCGCCTTGATCGGCGATGGCTGCGTGGTTGGTCAGCTGCGACGGCGCCGACAGAGCCACGCCCACCGTGTACGACAGCGTGCGCGTGATGCCGTCGGGTGGGAGCTCGCCCAGGCTCCAAACCTGCGTCTGCCCGCTGCTCGCAGGCTCGGGGGTACCGGTTCCGAGCATGCCCCCGAAGGTGGTGCCCAGCGAAGGCGCAGCAGTGACCTCCACGAACCGGGCGTCGCACGACCCCACGTTGGCAAATCGGATGGTGTAGGTGTACGGCAGGCCCGCGACCGGCCCCTGGCTATCGCCTGTTTCCACGATGCTCAAGCGCGGCCGGCAGTTCGCGGTTGTGGCCAGCCCGGCGCGGGAGAGCAATGGCAGCAACAGCTCCCTTTCGGGCCTGGCTGCCCTCAAGAGCCGCCCTTTCGTGCTCCCGCCCACCGTGGGCGCGGTGGACCAGGTGTTGTTGGCCAGGCTGGGATCGGCGGTGGCGCTGCTGATGCGGGCGGTGTTGGTCAGTGGGCCGCTGGCAGCAGGCAAGACGTCAACGTAATAAGTGATGGTCAGGCCGGAAGAGGCAGCGGGCAGCGTCGAGAGGGTCCAGGTGAAGGCCTGGCCGCTGGCGGCGACCTGCAGGGACGGGCTGGTGCCGGGGCTGGCGCCCAGCTCGCCGCCGAAGGTGGCGCCGGCCGCCAGGGTGTCGGTGATCTGGACGTTCTGGGCGTCGGAGGGTCCGGCGTTGCCGTAGGTCAGGGTATAGGTGAAGGTCTTGCCGGCCACTGGCGAACCCGAGGCCGGGGTGCCGGTGAGCGCCAGGTCGGCCGCCGTCGAGGGCGTGGGCGCGGTGGACCAGGTGTTGTTGGCCAAGCTGGGATCGGCGGTGGCGCTGCTGATGCGGGCGGTGTTGGTGAGCGGGCCGCTGGCAGCGGACAAGATGTTGACGTAAAAGGTGATGGTCAGGCCGGTGGACGCGGCCGGTAAGGTGCCCAGGGTCCAGGTGACGGCCTGCCCGTTTGCGGCGAGCTGGACGGGCTGGTGCCGGGGCTGGCGCCCAGCTCGCCGCCGAAGGTGGCGCCGGCGGCCAGGGTGTCGGTGATGTGGACGGTGCGGGCATCCGAGGGGCCGGCGTTGCCGTAGGTCAGGGTGTA
>CAWEHT010000149.1:0-4928 GCA_963808455.1 uncultured Chloroflexia bacterium
GTAGTTACCTGCGCACGGGCGAGCGCCTTCCTCCTGCGCCAGGCGCTCAGCCGCTTCCAGCAGCTGCCCGCTCTCGGCCAGCCAGGTTGCAGGGTTCGTAGCGCGCTTCAGGTAGCGGATCGTGCCATCGCACCCGATCAGGACCAAGGCAGTCCTCTGGATCACGATCAGGGCCTTGTCGAGGTCATACGAGCTGTAGGCGCCGAGGTCGGGTCGGCCAACACGGGGAAGGGCAACTTCAGCGAGGCGGCTAGCTCTGGCCTCTGACGATCGGCTCGCCGAGGATGGCCAGCACCTGTGTGCCGGCGGCCTTGAACTGCGGTTCGAATCGCCCCAACTGGGCGGCGTGCGTGCGGCACTGCATTCAACCGTAGGCTCGCACGAAAAACAGGGCGACCTGCATCTGCCCCAGGTAATCGGCCAGGGCAATCTCGCCGCCCGTGCTGGCAGCCAGCCGGAATCCCGGGGCTGCGTCACCCACCGACACCAGGCGTTCTTCGGCCATTTGGTTCACCCCCGCTATGTGCCTGTGCACGCCCGCCGGCGCCGCAAGGACCATACAGCGCGCTGCGAAAACACAATGATGAGTATAGCGTAATCTGGAGGGACGTGTGTTGGGATGATTGCAAAAGGCCCATACATATGGAACGCGAGCAGGGCAAAAAACGGCGTCCACGCGGGTGTAAGACCCAAATTGACAAAGGTTTTGCTCCAAACTATAATGGTTTGGTACAAAACTTTTGGAGGGCGCCATGGCGGAAGAAGATGCTATTCAGGCTGCATTCAAGCTTGCACGCCGGAGCCGGTTCGTCTATGTCACGACCAACGGGCCGGACGGCTACCCGAACACCCGCGTGATGTTCAACCTGCTGAAAACACGCGCCCGTGCCATCGCCGAAGGCCCAGCTTCGTTGCCGGAGGGCTTCGACAACTGGCTGGGCACCAATACTTCAAGCAGCAAGACCGGAGAGGCGAGGCGCGATCCTCGCGCTTGTCTCTATTACGCCAGCCCCTCGACCTGGGAGGGACTGGCGCTAACCGGCAAGCTGGAGGAGGTGACGGATCGCGAGATCAAAGCCGCTTTGTGGATGAAAGGCTGGGACATGTACTACGCCGGCGGGCTCGACGGCGGAGATTTCACAGTGCTCCACTTTTGCCCTGAACGTGGCCGCTACTATCACAACCTGCGGGTGGTCGCGTTCGACGCGGCTCAGACTTTGCAGGGCCTTCCTGCAATGAACGCGCCAGCGCGATGACCGGCGGCAGCGGCGGCAGCCTTACTCGCTCGAATCAGAGCACGGCAAATGCGGCCCCAGCGCTCGAGGGCGGCAACCTTATCGACAAAGCCCACGTGCTGGGCAGGCGGCTCTTCGCGCGGCTTCTCAAAGAGCACGGTGTCAACGAGCTCAACCCTGCCCAAGGCAGGATCATTTATGAGCTATGGAAGGAGGATGGGCTCTCCCAGGCCGATCTGGCAGCGCGGACCAAGCTAGACAAATCCACGCTGACGCCGGCGCTGGCCCACCTGGAAAAGCAAGGCCAGCTCGTTCGCGAGCGCGATCCCACCGATGCCCGCCGCCATCTCATCCACCTGACGGAGAAGAACGCGCCTCGCACGCTGCATACCTGGCCACGTCAGAAGCGATGATCTCGCGCTTCTATGCCGGCTTCTCGCCCGAGGAGATCGCCGTCTTCGAGGAGGCCCTCCGGCGGCTCATTGCAAACCTCGAGTCCGCAATGCAATAGGGTCGATCGCGCTGAAGCAAGTTCGGTGATCTGCGAGTCCTGAAGGTGCGGCCGGGAGTGCGGCGTCAAGAATTGTGTTACAATATGTGGGTATCCGTTCGCTCATCGAGGCTCGTATGGACCCTGAAACTGTGCGCGACTACCGAGACCGCTGGCAAGCCGTAGCCGCCGTTCGGGCGCTGGAACAGCAGGCGCTCACCATGGCCGACCGTCTGCGCCAGGCCGACGGCCTCATGGCGTTCGCGGCCGAGGCACATCTTGACGTTTCGAGACGGCTGGCCGAGGAGGGGCAGGCCCGCCGGCGCTGGGAGAAGCTCAAAGGTCTGGACACGGCGTGAGCGCAGGCCGGCTGTCACCGCTCATGGCAGCGCTCGGGGCGGTGCAGCAGCTGCTGGAGCGCTACGATGACCGCGGGCTCGTGGTTGGTGGTGTTGCCGCCAGCTTGCTTGGCAGCGCACGCTACACCGGCGACGTCAACGTTATGCTGATTCTCTCGACGACGCGACTTGGCGAACTTCTAGCCGAGACTGGGCAGCTGGGGTTCGCGCCGCGCATTCAAGACGCTGAGGATTTTGCCCGCCGGCACCGGGTTTTGCTGCTGCGGCACATCGAAAGCGGGACCGCCGTCGACTTGATTTTGGGCATGCTGCCGTTCGAAGTGGAGGCAGTCGCCCGAGGCGTCAAGAGCGGCGTCGGCGCAGTGCAGGTGCGGTTGCCCACGCCAGAGGACCTCATCATCATGAAGGCCGTGGCCGGCCGCGACAAGGATATGGCAGACATCGCGGCTGTGGCCGAGAAGTTTCAGCAGCTGGACCGTCACCGGATCGAGCGCTGGGTGCGACTGTTTGCGGACGCCCTGGAGCTGCCCGATCTCTGGTCACGGGTCGCGGCGCTCTTGCCGCCATCGTGATGGACAGTGCTCGCTGCTATCCCATGCTCCAGCCGTCTCCTGGCTTGGCAACTGCACGGGGGCAGTGCGTGCCATTGGCACCGGCTGAAATCACCGGATGTAGAGGATGCGACGGGATGCATGGGATCAGGCCCAGAAAACATCCATCCCTATGCGGGGACCTTCGTGTCCATCCTGTACGAGTCAGCCCACGGGGACGCAGCAACAGGGTCGGCTGGATGCAACCCAGGCCGCTGGCCTGGCGTGGGCCTGCAACATAGTCTCGCCCTGACCGGTGCTCGCGAGACTTGGTGGATCATCGCGCGCGGCCTGCTGCGTGCAGCTGCCGGCTTTGCGCCATCGCAGGTGCGGCGGGAGCGCCAACGCCCCGATGGCGCAGCGGGGATGAGGCAGGCCTGTGCCGGCCGCGAGCTGCGTCCGGCGCGAGAGAATTGCATCAGGCTCGTGCCAGGGCTGCCATCCCCGCGATCAGGCTTTCAGGGGCGCACACAGGACGCCGGGCAGGCCAGGGAGGGCGAGAATGATCCAGGTCAGGGTTGCAGATGTGATCGGGCGCGAGCTGGCCGAGCAGATTGGCCGGGAGCAGTTTGGCGAGTGGCGAGTATCCGGCAGCGCGGTGGTGCTTTGCGATGAGGCAAGCGGGCATGCCCTCTGCATCTGGATGAGCCCGCATGAGGCGGAGCAGATCGGGCGGGCGCTGCGGGAAGTGCCGGCGGAGAGGCCGTTGACCTACGGCCTGGCTGCCAGCCTGCTCCAGGCCGCGGCCACCGTGGAGGAGGTGCGGATCGAGGCGCTCAAGGAAGATGTCTTCTACGCGACCATCAGGCTGACCGGTGACCGCGGGGCGCACGAGGTTGACGCCCGGCCCAGCGATGCCATCGGTCTGGCGCTGGTCGTGGGCTGCCCGATTTACGTGGCGGATGAGGTGATGGCCGGCGCGGGGCTGCCGGTCCCTGCGGGCATACGGCTGCAACCCCACGCGGTGCCCTCCGCGGCGGAGCTTCCACCGCCGGCGACGCCGGACGAACGGCAGCGCAGGCGAGAGCGGTACTCGCAGTATCAGCGCAGGCTGGTCGCCTATCTCTTCGGCAGAGAGGCGTAGCCGGCAGCGAAGGAGGACGATATGCCCGGCATAGGGCACCTTGGCGTCGGGCTGGCAGCGAAGCGCTTCGCCCCCAAAGCTTCTCTCGGGGCCTTGTTGGTGGCATCGGAGGCTACGGACCTGCTATGGGGCGGTCTGGCGCTCGCCGGGATCGAGGGCGTCAGGGATGGCTATTGGTCGCACAGCTTGCTTACCTCGGCGATCCTGTCTGCCGCCGGTGCGCTGGCAGGAGCCCGAGCGTACCGCGATGCGCGCACAGGAGCCGTCATCGGGCTGGTGGTTCTGAGCCATTGGGCGCTGGACTATCTCGTGTGGAAAGACAGCCTGCCGCTGCTGTTCGAGGGCTCCCCTAAGGTCGGTCTGGGCCTGTACGGCGCCGAGGCCGGAAAGGTGATGCCGCGGCCCAGCCTGCCCGTCCTCGCCATCGAGGTGGGGCTGCCCGTCCTGGGGCTTGCCTGCTGGCTCACCGCCAAGGGCGCGCCCGGGAAGGCGCCGGCGCAGCGTCTCTCCACAGAGCGAGGTCTCGCATGAGGGTCCTGCTCATCCTCGCCCACCCGGACCCGGCCAGCTTCAACCACGCCATCGCAGCGGAGGCCCTGGCGGCGCTCCGGGGCAACGGCCACGAGGTCACCTGTCACGACCTGTATCGGGAGCGGTTCGATCCGCTGCTCCCGGCCTGCGAGATCGCACGCGAGGCGCCGCCCGATCCCACGATCGAACGCCACTGCCGGGAGCTCGCGGCGGCCGAAGGCCTGCTGATCGTGCACCCCAACTGGTGGGGCGCCCCGCCCGCCGTGCTCAAGGGATGGGTTGACCGCGTATTCCGGGCCGGCGTGGCCTACCGGTTCTTCGACGGCGATGGAGGCGATGGGGTGCCGGCCGGCTTGCTGGCCGCGGCGGGCCGCTCTCGTCTTCAACACTTCGAACACGCCCGAAGGGCGGGAGCTGGCCGTCTTCGGGGATCCGCTGGAGACATTCTGGCGCAATTGCGTCTTCGGCCTGTGCGGTGTCCCCAGCTTCGAGCGGCGTATGTACCGCGTGGTGTGTACCAGTACGCTCGAGGAGCGGAGGCGTTGGCTGGAAGACGTCAAATGCCTGACGGAAGACACCTTTCCCGCCGTCGAGGCTGCGGCAGACGCCTGCGGCTGAGGGGCGCCGTCCGGGCCCCCG
>CAWEHT010000150.1:0-7984 GCA_963808455.1 uncultured Chloroflexia bacterium
ACTTCGTGGCTTCGTGTCCCAAACGCTTCGCGCCTTCGCGCTTCGTCCGCTTCGCGCCGCTTCGTGGCTTCGTGCTCCAAACGCTTCGCGCCTTCGCGCTTCGTCCGCTTCGCGCCGCTTCGTGGCTTCGTGCTCCAAACGCTTCCGCCTTCGCGCTTCGTCCGCTTCGCGCCGCTTCGTGGCTTCGTGCTCCAAACGCTTCGCGTCTTCGCGCTTCGTGCGCTTCGCGCCGCTTCGTGGCTTCGTGTCCCAAACGCTTCGCGCCTTCGCGCTTCGTCCGCTTCGCGCCGCTTCGTGGCTTCGTGCTCCAAACGCTTCGCGCCTTCGCGCTTCATGCGCTTCGCGCCGCTTCGTGGCTTCGTGCTCCAAACGCTTCGCGTCTTCGCGCTTCGTGCGCTTCGCTCCGCTTCGTGGCTTCGTGCTCCAAACGCTTCGCGTCTTCGCGCTTCGTGCGCTTCGCTTCGCTTCGTGGCTTCGTGCTCCAAACGCTTCGCGTCTTCGCGCTTCGTGCGCTTCGCGCCGCTTCGTGGCTTCGTGGTCCAAACGCTTCGCGTCTTCGCGCTTCGTGCGCTTCACTTCGCTTCGTGGCTTCGTGTTCCAAACGCTTCGCGTCTTCGCGCTTCGTGCGCTTCGCGCCGCTTCGTGGCTTCGTGTCCCAAACGCTTCGCGTCTTCGCGCTTCGTGCGCTTCGCGCCGCTTCGTGGCTTCGTGTCCCAAACGCTTCGCGTCCCCGTGGTCCAAACGTCTCACGGGCAATGCCACAATTAGAAAGGAAACTCACATGCCAAGCAAGTTGCGCCTCCACTGGATCCCCGAGCACACTTCCGCAGGCGACCTGGAGAACATCGCCGCCGTCTCCGCCGACTGGGTGAAGATCGTCTTCAACCAGGACAACACCGGCCTGGCCCGCATACCCTACCTGGAGCAGCTGCCTCGGGTACCCCCGCAGGGGTGCTGCACGATCGTCGCCCGCATCATGCCGCTCACCGACCCGAACCCGCGCGGCTTCGCCTCCGTCGCCGATGCCGTCGCCAGGGGCCGCGCAGACGCCGATGGCTGCTGGGCATCGGCCCAGGATGCCTCCCATCGCGGCTTCCCCATCGATCACATCGTCTGGGAGTGCCGCAACGAGGGGTTGCTCGGCGGCTCGGAGCCGCCCGCCCTCACCGCGGCCTATCAGGCGGCCTTCCTGGGGCGCCTCCACGAGCACGGCCTGCGCGGCGCCTGCGGCTGCTTCGGCGTCGGCTGGCCCGGCACCTTCGGCAACGACCCGCGGGCCGGCGTGGATTGGGATGCGCTTCAGCCCATCCTCGACGCCATGAACGTGCCGCTGCTGGCCTCCGGTGCCCCGGACCTCTCGGCGCAGACGGGCGATGTGCTCTGCCTGCACAGCTACTGGTACCTGGACGGGCCAAATGCCACCTGGAGCAATGGAGACATGCGCTGGCCGCAAGAGGGCGGGCGCTATCTCCAGTGCCCCTGGCAGGTCCCCATCCTGATCACCGAGTGCGGTGTCAACCAGGCCGTCGGCACGTCGCTCCCCAACGGCGGCTGGCAGACCTTGCCGGGCAGCTCGGATGACGCGCGCGCCGCGACTTACATGGGACAGTTGCAATGGTTCGACCAGCAGCTGATGGCCGACCCGCGTGTGCGGGCTGCGACCATTTTCACCTACGACTGGGCTTCGCACGACTGGCAATCATTCGATCTCTGCCCGCATCTCTCCGGCGGCCTGCTATGGCCGCTGTTCCAGGCTTATGTGCGAAGCAATCCGGCCCTCATGCTATGGAGCGGCACGGCAGCGATCGATGTGTGGGCGCCGCTGGTCCAGTATCGCTCCGCGCAGGCCGGCCTCGACCCGCGCGTCGTGGCGGCCGTGATCCAACTGGAGTCGGCCGGGGTAGTGAATGCAATCAGCAGCGCTGGTGCAGTGGGTCTGATGCAGGTCGAGCCCGATACGGTGATCGGCGGCCGCCCGACCCAGGCCGTGCTGCTCAACCCGGACCAAAACCTCAAGGCGGGCTGCGCCATCCTGGCAGCCTGCATTACGGCAGGTGGCAGCCTGGCGCAGGGCCTCTGCGGCTATTATGGTGCCCCTGATCCGCAGTCCAGCGATGGCCAGACCTACCTGGCAGCCTTCGATGCAGCCTGGGCGCAGCTTTGGCCTGGCGTCACGAATCCGGTCGCGCAAACGCCTACACCCGCGCCCGCGCCGGCCCCTTCCGGCGGCCTCTCGGCGGCCGCACTGGCTGCGCTGCGCGCAGGAGCGGCGGCGCACCAGGTGCTCGAGCTCAACCCGCGGGCCGCGCTGCAGAAAGCCCTATGTGCGGACGGCTTCGTGCCGACCTCAGGCGAATTTGACGTAGCATTGCCCGGCGACGGCGGGGGGACCTCCGAGCCCTGCCGCGCCCAGCGCGCCGAGAGCCTGAGCGACGGCGCCGTCCGCGTCGATTATGCTCCCGTGGGGCAGTGGGACCGGGTCGCCTTCGTGGCGGGGTAAGCGGGCTGCGCGCCGCCGGCCTGCTCACCCTGGACAGGCCGCGCGGCCGCGCGCCAGTGGCAAACTCAGGCACCTTCCTTTGCAGGGGGCTGGCCCCCGTGGCGATGTTTCGCTCTTGTCTCTTGTCGGGTGCCAGCTGGCCGCCCCCCCCATTGGATGCCTTTATGCTCTTTCGCTGGTGGCCAGCCTGGCCCCCAGCATCCCCGTGGGTGGGCCGGTGCGGCTGGCGCCCCCCGGAACCCCCAAATGGGCACGCTCCAGCAGGCTGGCGGCGTCAAGGGTCCCGGCTCCGGTGTCCGCGCGCGGGTTCAGTCAGACTGCTGGTACAACTGGACCGCCCGCGATGCAGGCCGGTGGAGCGACCGCGGCGCGGACCTGGCGGTGCGCGTTCCATCGGTGGGTTCGTAGGCAACGCTTGCCCCCGAACGGGGGCAAGCGCCCTTACGGAGCGCCGCGCAGAGAAGTATCCCGGCGCGCCGGCACCCGCAGCTCAGGCAGAGGGATTGCGTACGTCGATCGAGGGCTTAGGCCGCCCGCGGCGCACCGCTACTGGCCATGGCATCCGACGGCGGCAAGTGGTACAATGCCACCTGTACCCTGTGCGATCGCTACCGGGCAGGGCAGAGGTGGCTTGTGCGTCGGCTCGCGTGGCTGCATTTGTCGGACCTGCACTGGACCCTCGAGGCGGGCTCGCAAGGGCACAACAGGCAGGTTGTGCTCGAAGCCCTGCTGAGCGACATCCGGGACCGGGCCGAAAAGATCGACGCATCCCTTGCCTCCTTGGACTTCGTCGTCATCTCCGGCGACATTGCCTTCTCGGGCCAGCAGGCGGAGTACGACGCTGCGGCCGAGCGGTTCCTGTTGCCCCTCGCGGATGCCGCCGGGCTGCCGGGCGCGGGTTCGGGGCGACGTGTGCTCGCTGTCCCTGGAAACCACGACGTGGACCGGTCCGGCATCACCGCGGAGGCACGGCGCCTCGGGGCCGGAGCCCGGGCGCGTGACGATGTGAACGATTTGCTCCTCGACGCGCGCAACTCCGGACTCCTGATGCAGCGGCAGGCCGCCTATCGGGATTTCTTCGCACGCTGGTCCCCCGGGGTTTCGATCTCCCAACCGGGCGGGTTCTACGTGGTCCGGATCCAGGCCGGCTGCGGCCCATCGGTAGCGATCATGGGACTCAACACGTCCTGGCTGGCCGAGGGAGGTGAATCGGACCGCGGGCGCCTGGCGCTGGGCGAGGTGCAGGTCGCCGAGGCCCTCAGGGCTTCAGAGGGGTGCGACGTCCGCATCGCCGTGATGCACCATCCACTCGACTGGCTGCTCGACGGCGACCGCGTTTCGACCGAAGGCCCGCTGGCCCGTGGCTGCCACTTCGTCCTGCGCGGCCACACGCACCGGGCGGGTGCGGTGAGCCGGCAGGATCTCTTCGGGCACGTGATCGAGGTGGCAGCCGGAGCGTCCTACGATAGACGCGACTTTCCGAACGGCTACAACTTCGTGAGCCTCGACTTCGATACAGGCGAAACAACGGTCTACCTCCGGCGGTGGAGCGACAGCCGCAACGAGTGGGTCAGGGATTCTCGACTCCACGGGCGACGAGCTGGATGGCGAGATCACCCTCCCGTCCCCCGGGAGCCTGGGGCGGGCCCGCCCATCGGCCACCGCGGCGGAGTCGGCGATCCAGGCGGCAGCCGCCGGCCGCGGCGGCGCGAGGCCCTGGCGCCGCGTCGACGCCACCAGGCCGGCGGCCGAGCCCGGGCGTATAGTCGGCCGCGACGAGATGGTCACCCGCCTGGGCGCCGAGCTCCGTGAGCACGATATCGTCAACGTGGTGGGGCTGCCGGGCGTCGGCAAGTTGACGGTGGTCTCGGCGTACGCCTCATCGGCGGAAGAAGGACAGGACGAGCCGCGGCTCACCACTGCGTGGCTCGGCCTGTCGGACGACACGCGGCTCGAGGACATCGTAGGCACCGTCCTCGACGTCACGGGCGCGCCCGCTGCTGACCTGTCCGGTGCCTCCGCCGGGGCGCTCGCGCGCCTCCTGGTGGGTAGGCTGAGGGCGACACCCTTGCTGCTGGTCCTCGATCAGGCCGATGTGCTTCTGGCCGGCGCGCGCGGGCGGGGGTCGGGGTGGGCCACCGTGCTGCTGGACGCTCTCGCCCAGGGCACGCGCCCGAGCAGGGTCATCGTCGTCAGCACAGCCCCCGTCCGCACACGAGGCGGGTTGAACCTGGCTCCGTTCCACGTGAAGGGGCTGGGGCTCAAGCACGCCGTGGCGCTCCTGAGGCAGGCCGGGGCGGCCGGCACGCCGCAGGCGCTTCACGCGGCCGCGGCCCGCACCGCCGGGCACCCGCTGGCCCTGCTCCTGCTGGCGCAGGCAGCCCAGGGGGAGGGATCGCTCGATGCCATGTTGGGCATGGCGCACCTGTGGCAGGGACACGGCGAGGACATCGCTCGCCGCGTGCTGGAGCCGGTGCTCGCCGGCAGCCTGACGGGGGAGCAAAGACGCCTCCTCGAAGCCTTCGCCGTCCTGCATCACCCCGCACCGGCAGTGCTGGCCGCCGTAGCCGCGGGCTTTCCCGTCGAGCGGCTCGGCGAAGCCGAGCGGCTCTCGTCGGAGCTGCTCGGCAGGTCCTCCTGGAACGCTCCGGCCCCCTCTACTGGACGCACCCGCTGGTGAGGACATACGTGCGGCCGGCCTCCGCGGCCACGCTCGAGGTACATGGCAGGGCGGCCGAGTTTATGGCAGGGCTGGCGTACGCGACCCGGGATTCGCCGGACGAGAGCATGGCCTGGCTGCTCGAGGCGTCGCGCCACGCGGCGCGTGGCGGCAAGCTCCGGCTGGGGGTGACCATCGTGGACTCGCTCACCGGCGTGTCCTTCGACGCGGGCCACGGTGCCCTCGTTGCGGGAGTTGCAGAGCAGTTCCTGGCGCTGGACGGGGCCTCGCACGAACTCACCCCCGAAGAGCGCGCACACCTGCTTATCGCAGAGGGCCGGTCGCTGCGCTATCGCGGGAGGGCAGACCGGGCGCAGCGCGCGTTCGAGAAGGCGC
Organism: uncultured Chloroflexia bacterium; assembly: GCA_963808455.1. Taxonomy (GTDB): domain Bacteria; phylum Chloroflexota; class Anaerolineae; order CG2-30-64-16; family CG2-30-64-16; genus CAWEHT01. The sequence continues at coordinate 5,556 of CAWEHT010000150.1, forward strand.
TAGAGCAGGCGGGGCAGGCCGGCGACAGGGGCTTGGCCCGCGCGCGATGCTTTTCATCGGGACGGCAGAGCAGACCCGCAAGCGATACGGGGAGGCCGAAAAGTGGGCGGCGGCGCGCGCCCACTTTTCGGCCTCCCCGTATCGCTTGCGGGTCTGCTCTGCCGTCCCGATGAAAAGCATCGCGTGGTGTGGCCAAGCCCCTGTCGCCGGCCTGCCCCGCCTGCTCTAGCGCCTTCTCGAACGCGCGCGCCGCGCCCGGGCTGCCCTCCCCGCGATAGCGCAGCGACCGGCCCTCTGCGATAAGCAGGTGTGCGCGCTCTTCGGGGGTGAGTTCGTGCGAGGCCCCGTCCAGCGCCAGGAACTGCTCTGCAACTCCCGCAACGAGGGCACCGTGGCCCGCGTCGAAGGACACGCCGGTGAGCGAGTCCACGATGGTCACCCCCAGCCGGAGCTTGCCGCCACGTGCCGCGTGGCGCGACGCTTTGAGCAGCCAGGCCATGCTCTCGTCCGGCGAATCCCGGGTCGCGTACGCCAGCCCTGCCATAAACTCGGCCGCCCTGCCATGTACCTTCAGCGTGGCCCGCGGAGGCCGGCCGCACGTATGTCCTCACCAGCGGGTGCGTCCAGTAGAGGGGGCCGGAGCGTTCCAGGAGGGACCTGCCGAGCAGCTCCGACGAGAGCCGCTCGGCTTCGCCGAGCCGCTCGACGGGAAAGCCCGCGGCTACGGCGGCCAGCACTGCCGGTGCGGGGTGATGCAGGACGGCGAAGGCTTCGAGGAGGCGTCTTTGCTCCCCCGTCAGGCTGCCGGCGAGCACCGGCTCCAGCACGCGGCGAGCGATGTCCTCGCCGTGTCCCTGCCACAGGTGCGCCATGCCCAACATGGCATCGAGCGATCCCTCCCCCTGGGCTGCCTGCGCCAGCAGGAGCAGGGCCAGCGGGTGCCCGGCGGTGCGGGCCGCGGCCGTGTGAAGCGCCTGCGGCGTGCCGGCCGCCCCGGCCTGCCTCAGGAGCGCCACGGCGCGCCCAAGCCCCAGCCCCTTCACGTGGAACGGAGCCAGGTTCAACCCGCCTCGTGTGCGGACGGGGGCTGTGCTGACGACGATGACCCTGCTCGGGGCGTGTGCCCTGGGCGAGAGCGTCCAGCAGCACGGTGGCCCACCCCGACCCCCGCCCGCGGGCGCCGGCCAGAAGCACATCGGGCTGATCGAGGACCAGCAGCAAGGGTGTCGCCCTAAGCCCACCCACAAGGAGGCGCGTGAGCGCCCCGGCGGAGGCACCGGACAGGTCAGCAGCGGGCGCGCCCGTGACGTCGAGGACGGTGCCTACGATGTCCTCACAGCGTGTCGTCCGACAGGCCGAGCCACGCAGTGGTGAGCCGCGGCTCGTCCTGTCCTTCTTCCGCCGATGAGGCGTACGCCGAGACCACCGTTGACTTGCCGACGCCCGGCAGCCCCACCACGTTGACGATATCGTGCTCACGGAGCTCGGCGCCCAGGCGGGTGACCATCTCGTCGTGGCCGACTATACGCCCGGGCTCGGCCGCCGGCCTGGTGGCGTTGACGCGGCGCCAGGGCCTTGTGCCGCCGTGGCCGGCGGCTGCCGCCTGGATCGCCGACTCCGCCGCGGTGGCCGATGGGCGGGCCCGCTCGAGGCCTCCTGTGGGACGGGAGGGTGATCTCGCCATCCAGCTCGTCGCCCGTGGAGTCGAGATCCCTGACCGACTCGTTGCGGCTGTCGCTCCACCGCCGGAGGTCGACTCGTTGTTTCGCCTGTATCGAAGTCGAGGCTCACGAAGTTGTAGCCGTGCTCGGAAACTCGGTGCCATTTGTAGGACGCTCCGGGGGCATCGCGGTTCCTCCTTTAAACTGGCATTCAACGAATGGCATATCCTTGCGATCACCCAGGCAATTTGTCTTTATCGCGCATCAAAGAAAATCGTCGGCCCGCTCTATCTTGGCATCGACACGCATGCGCTTTCCATACCGGCCTGTGCCAGCGCGTTGGAGGTCTTGGCGGCCAATGGCGTAGAAGTGATGCTGGCCCAAGGGGATGAATATACTCCCACTCCGGTAATTTCTCATGCGATTCTGGCTTACAATCGGGGTCGCGCAGAGGGACTGGCCGATGGCATTGTCATCACGCCTTCGCATAATCCGCCGCATGACGGCGGCTTCAAATACAATCCGCCTAATGGTGGTCCGGCAGATACCGTCGTCACCGGCTGGATAGAGTCAAAAGCAAATGAATTGCTGGAAGCGCGCTTGGCGGGGGTGAAGCGAATTCCCTATGAGCAGGCACTGCGCGCCTCGACGACGCATCGGCATGACTATCTTAGCGCCTACGTCAATGATCTCGGCAGTATAATTGACTTGAACATCATTCGCGGAGGGAAAATTCACCTGGGGGTTGATCCACTCGGCGGCGCGGGC
>CAWEHT010000151.1:0-4929 GCA_963808455.1 uncultured Chloroflexia bacterium
ACCTCATCGCTAAGGGCAAGGTTCGGGACTTGGCGATGCGTTCCGTACCCATTCGGGAAGTCCGCGGTAGCCGGTGATCTTAGTGCGATGCTTTCTGCTGTCAGCTTGCACATAGCGCAGGCGAAGCACTGCCTCAGCGGAATGCCGCTTCACGCGCAAGTAGGGAAGCACCTGGCGCAATATGGTTTCGGCGGACTTGTCCGATGCCTGATAGCAAAAGAGCGGCCGCCCCTTGTGACCGTGGGCCTTTTCGGCGTAGTACCAACCGCCCAACGTCTCGGCAATGAAGCGGATCGCGGCTTCATCAACCATGCGAATCTGCACGCGAGCATGATAGCTCGGGTTGCTCCGGCCTTGGCACCTATAAGCCCGCGCCGTTCTTGATCCCTATGTAAGCTTCTCCGTCCATCAGGCCAGCGATGTAAGCCAGGTCGATTGCTGTAGTCACATGAACCCCATCATGGCGGCTTGTGTAATTATACCATATACCGCAAATCTGGCAAGAAAGGAGGTGTGAGGATACTATTGCAGGCTAATGCTTTGCAAATCCCTTTGGCGGGCCAGTCGGTTCACTGTGCTGAACGCGGTACAAGCGATCGGTGTGGTCGGTGAAGACGTCGCCTCTCAAGGAAGCCCACTTCGCCACGTTTCCACCGGCGTTGGTGCAGCCGTGCATTCTGGCCGGCAGCCGCCCGGGCGACTTCATCCTGGACCCCTTCTTTGGGGCGGGCACAGTTGGGCTCGTGGCGCAAAGGCTTGGCCGGAAGTATGCCGGCATCGAGATCAGCCCCGAGTACGTGAAGATCGCCGAGAAGCGCATCGCGCTCAACGGCTCTGTGCCCTTCGATGAAGTTCTGACCTGATATGGGCCGCCCGGTGCGGAGTTCGTTGTTCCCGCCGGACCGCGCTAGTGCATATGCAGGCGACACTGTCGGTAGCGGTGTCTGTCATTCTGAGACGTTTATGACCGCGGGCGGTCATGTGGCACACAAGAAACCTTTGGACTGTCATTCTGAGCGGCCGTGCCAACAAGTCCTGTCAACGACGCGCCACAGCGAAGAATCCGTACCAGGAGTTTCTTAGAAGCGGGCATGCAAGCCGGCCTCCGCCGCGGCGAGCCCCCAGCGAAGAATCCGTCTCTTCGTGACCGAAAGGGTACCCTGATTCTGCGCTAGGAGCCACGTATGCCTGAGGCAGACGTCGAGTTCCCCGTTCTGACTCCCGACCACGACCCACTTCTTCAGCCTCGACGATATCAAGTTGCCATCGGCTGCTGATCATGCGGAGTTCCGCGAGCTCCTGGGCGCGCTCGTAGGCGTGCGCCTCACGTAGGCTCCGTCCCGCCTGCGTCGCTCCAGGCGGCTGCGACGACGGCGAATCGGGCTCAGGGCCCGTGGGAGGGAGCTCCTCCGCGGCCCTGGCGCGTGCTTTCGTGCGTTTTCGCGTTGGTTTCGTGTGTTTCGCGGTCCAGACGGCCACCACGCGCTGCACATAGACAGGGGCTCATTCCTGGGGCCGGGCCGACCGCGGATACCCCACGGATGCGCAGATAGGCCCGCCGTGGCGGGCGGCACCCGTACACTGCGGAGCGCCTCTCGGGGGACAGCGGCCCGATCCGTGGTCGGCGGGCGCCTTGCCCCCAATTTGTGCGCCGCTGAATGGCCAGGCCTGTCGACGGCACCTCGCGCTCAGGCATATTGTGTTCGCTGCCGCGGTGGCGAATGGCGGAATCGTGAGGGATTGGGGGGACGTGTGGTCCGGCCCAGCTGCGAGGTTCAGGCGCCGCCTGGGAAGAGCAGGACCGCGGCTCTTCCCAGGCGTGGCATCTCGACTGCTGGCTGCTACGCTGTCGCCAGCTCGGCCATGCCGATGTGATTAGCTACCTGCTCCACGAGCTGGTCCAGGTCCAGAAGGATCACCAGCCGGTCCGGCAGCTTGGCCACACCCCGCAGAAAGCCTGTCTGCTGCAGGCTCAACATCGCCGGTGGTGGCTCGACCGCTGCGGCCGGAATGCGCAACACCTGCGATACGGCATCCACGACCAACCCGACCCAGATGTCGCCCGAGATCACAACCACAATGCGACTCTGGGCGGTCTCCGCCGCTGCAGGCAGAGCGAGCCGCGCCCTCAGGTTAACGATGGGAGTGACCCTGCCCCGCAGGTTGATGATTCCCTCCACATACGGCGGCACCTCGGGCACGGTAGTGATCTTCTGCATGCGGTCGATCTCCTGGACCCGCCCGATGTCCACGCCGTAGGATTCGCCGTCGAGCTCGAAAACCACGAACTGCTGCTCACTGAGTTGTACTTTGGTCGCCATCATCTTGCCTCAGCGTTCCCCGTGCCGGGAATGGTAGCCATTGCCCGAGGGGGCGACGGGTACCGGTGCGGCTTGCGGCATGGCGCTCGCTGCCTTGCGCCCGGGCCCCGCCTGGGCCTTCCCAGGCTCCGTCAGGCTGCGAGAGGCCGCTGTGTGCGGAGCCGGCCCTGCGCCCGAGCCGGCCTGGCCTGCGCCCGTCAGGGTGAAGGTGCCCACCGCCCGTTGCAATTCCTCGGCCAGCGCGGACAGCTCCTGGGCCGAGGCTGCGACTTCCTCGACCTGGGCCGACAGCTCTTCGGCTGTGGCCGATACCTCCTCGACCGAGGCAGAGGTTTCGTCAGCGACCGCGGCCACGCTTTCGATAGCCTGCCCCACCTCGCCGATCGAGGCTGTCATCTCGTGGGTCGCGGCCAGGTTCTTCTCACCCACGCTCGCCACATGCCGCAGCGCACCCGCCACCTGCGCCGCCAGCTCGTTGACCCTGGCCGTGGCCACCTGGATATTCGCCGTGGACTCGCTGTTCTGTTGCACCGCCGAGAGGATCTCTTCCAGTGCACGGCCCGCCCCGCGCGCCCCTTCGACGCCCTGCGCCACGTTGGCGGCGCCTTCCTCGGTCGCCCGCACCGCTTCGTCGGTGCCCTTCTGCACCGCCCGTACGAGCTCGGCTATCTCCCGTGAGGACGCCCCGGTCTTCTCGGCCAGCTTGCGCACTTCGTCGGCCACGACGGCGAAGTGCGCAAGCTGGCCGAGAAGACCGGGGCGTCCTCACGGGAGATAGCCGGACTGGTCCGGCGGTGCAGAAGGGCACCGACGAAGCGGTGCGGCGACGAGGAAGGCGTCGCCAACGTGGCGCAGGGCGTCGAAGGGGCAGCGAGGGCGGGCCGTGCGCTGGAAGAGATCCTCTCGGCGGTGCAACAGAACAGCGAGTCCACAGCGAATATCCAGGTGGCCACGGCCAGGGTCAACGAGCTGGCGGCGCAGGTGGAGGCGCTGCGGCATGTGGCGAGCGTGGGTGAGAGAACCTGGCCGCGACCCACGAGATGACAGCCTCGTCGGCGAGGTGGGGCAGGCTATCGAAAGCGTGGCCGCGGTCTCGGAGCAAAACTCTGCCTCGGTCGAGGAGGTATCGGCCACAGCCGAAGAGCTGTCGGCCCAGGTCGAGGAAGTCGCAGCCTCGGCCCAGGAGCTGTAGGCGCTGGCCGAGGAATTGCAACGGGCGGTGGCACCTTCACCCTGACGGGCGCAGGCCAGGCCGGCTCAGGCGCAGGGCCGGCTCCGCACACAGCGGCCTCTCGCAGCCTGACGGAGCCTGGGAAGGCCCAGGCGGGCCACCGGCGCAAGGCAGCAAGCACCATGCCGCAAGCCGCACCGGTACCCGTCGCCCCCTCGGGCAATGGCTATCATTCCCGGCACGGGGAACGCTGAGGCAAGATGATGGCGACCAAAGTACAACTCAGTGAGCAGCAGTTCGTGGTTTTCGAGCTCGACGGCGAATCCTACGGCGTGGACATCGGGCGGGTCCAGGAGATCGACCGCATGCAGAAGATCACTACCGTGCCCGAGGTGCCGCCGTATGTGGAGGGAATCATCAACCTGCGGGGCAGGGTCACTCCCATCGTTAATCTAAAGGGCGCAGGTTCGCTCTGCCTGCAGCGGCGGAGACCGCCAAGTTCGCATTGTGGTTGTGATCTCGGGCGACATCTACGGTCGGGTGCGTCGTGGATGCCGTATCGCAGGTGTTGCGCATTCCGGCCGCAGCGGTCGAGCCACCACCGGCGATGTTGAGCCTGCAGCAGACAGGCTTTCTGCGGGGTGTGGCCAAGCTGCCGGACCGGCTGGTGATCCTTCTGGACCTGGACCAGCTCGTGGAGCAGGTAGCTAATCACATCGGCATGGCCGAGCTGGCGACAGCGTAGCAGCCAGCAGTCGAGATGCCACGCCTGGGAAGAGCCGCGGTCCTGCTCTTCCCAGGCGGCGCCTGAACCTCGCAGCTGGGCCGGACCACACGTCCCCCCAATCCCTCACGATTCCGCCATTCGCCACCGCGCAGCGAACACAATATGCCTAGCGCAAGGTGCCGTCGAACAGGCCTGGCCATTCAGCGGCGCAAGTGGGGGCAAGGCGCCCGCCGACCACGGATCGGGCCGCTGTCCCCCGAGAGGCGCTCCGCAGTGTACGGGTGCCGCCCGCCACGGCGGGCCTATCTGCGCATCCGTGGGTATCCGCGGTCGGCCCGGCCAGGAATGAGCCCCTGCTATGTGCAGCGCGTGGTGGCCGTCTGGACCACGGAACTCGGCGCCGAAAACCAACGCGAAAACGCACGAAAGCAGCACGGCCAGGGCCGCGCAGAGCTCCCTCCCACGGGCCCTGAGCCCGATTGGCCGTGCGTCAGCAGCCGCCTGGAGCAACACAGCAGGAGACGAGGCCTACGTGAGGCGCACGCCTACGAGCGCGCCCGAGGGGCTCCGCGGAACTCGGCAGTTGATCAGCAGCCGATGGCAACTTGATATCGTCGAGGCAGAGTGGGTCGTGGTGAAATACGAGACGGGGAACTCGACGTCTGCCTCGGGGTTCCCGGTCGGCTCCTAGCGCAGAATCAGGTACGTGG
>CAWEHT010000152.1:0-5673 GCA_963808455.1 uncultured Chloroflexia bacterium
AAGATTGGTACCGCAAGGATTATGACGCTCTGCTGGCGCAAGCCAACACCACGGTTGACGCAGCCGCGCGCCTCAAGCTGTACCAGCAGGCCGAGAAGTTGATCACTACGGAAGGTGGGGATATCTTCGAGGGCAAGATGTTCCTGCTGGCGGCGATTCGCAAGAATTGCTCGGGCTACACGCCGCACGTCCAGATCGCTCATGTCGACTTCAGCCAGCTGACCTGCACCCGCTGACATATTGCCGCCCGGGCAGGATCGGTTCTCGCCCGGGCCGACTTGCCTGCTCGATGGCAAGGATCTGCTCCATCGAGCAGGCACCAGATGAGCGGGCCTTTCGGCGCCATCCGGGGATGTCGAGGGCTTGCTCGAACGCCGGAGTCTGACATGCTTCCCAAATTGATTTTTTCGCGCATCGCCCTGGCTTTAGTGACTTTGCTGGCGGTCTCGGCCTTCATCTTCTGGAGCTGTGAGATCTTGCCCGGCGATGTGGCAGCACGTGTGCTCGGCAGGTATGCCACCCCGGAGGCAAAGCAACTCTTCCGAGCCAAGTTGGGCCTGGACCGGCCTGCACCGGAGCGCTACGCCAAGTGGCTGATCCATGCCGTGCAGGGGGACCTGGGCAAGGCATATACGAACGACACACCGGTTACGCAGATCATCGCGCCCCGCCTGCGTAATACGCTCTTGCTGGCGCTCTATGCCTTTCTTCTCTACATTCCTATCAGCGGCATCATGGCTGCGCTGGCGGCCGTCTTTAGAGATCGGCCCGTGGATCACATCATCTCGTTTCTGACACTGATCGGCCTGTCGTTGCCCGAGTTTGTTGTAGGCACGCTCCTTCTGCTGACGTTTTCGGTAGCCATCAGAGCATTCCCGGTCATGTCGCTGATCGACCAGGCTCCCACGCTGGCCGACAAAATACAGTCGCTGACGCTGCCGGCGATCACGTTGGCGATCGCGATGGCTGTCTACGCGATTCGCGTTTTGCGCGACAACCTGATCGAAGTATTGAATGCAGACTATGTGCGTATGGCGATCCTGAAGGGCATGTCAACCCGGCGTGTCGTTTTTTCTCACGCCTTGCCCAATGCCGTCGTCCCGGCCTTGAACGCGACCGCCCTCAACTTGGCTTACCTGATCGGTGGTGTCGTCATCGTCGAGCAAGTCTTCGCCTATCCGGGCCTCGGTTCGCTGTTAGTGGAGTCCGTGTTCCGTCGCGATGCTCCACTGATTGAGGCGGCAGCACTCATTGTGTCGGCGATATATATCCTGGCGAATCTGGTCGCAGATATTCTGGGGGTCCTGCTCAACCCACGTTTGAGGACTAGCTGATGACTGCAACAAGCTTGGATGCGGCCAAGCCAGAGGCTGCCGCTGCGCCACCCACAAAGCTGGGCGTGCTGGCACGCCTCCGGCGCCTCCCGCCAACTCTCCTCATGGGCAGTGCGATTCTCATTGTATACGTGTTAGTCGCGCTGACGGCTACGTTCTGGGCGCCATACGGCTTCGCGAAAGTCGGCACTGCAGCCCCATTCTCACATCCCAGCGCCCGGCATTGGTTTGGCACAGACCAACTCGGGCGGGATGTCTTCAGCCGCGTCGTGCTTGGCACCAGTGTGGAACTGTCTCTGGCTTTGTCCAGCACGGCCATCGCCGTGGCCCTCGGCGGGCTGATCGGCCTGGTCAGCGGGTTCGTCGGTGGCTGGATCGACCTCATCTTGATGCGCTTCTTTGAGTTGCTCATCAGCATTCCGTTCCTTGTATTTGGACTGTTGGTGATCGCAGCCGCCGGGCCCGACTGGGCCGGCAGCAGGCTGTTGCTGACCGGGGTTGTGGTGCTGGTGTACACCCCGCGCATCGCTCGCATGGCACGCTCGGTCGCTGGGGACCTGGTGACCCGAGATTACGTCCGCGTGGCACGGGCCCGCGGAGAGTCGGCCTGGTCCATTGTATGGCGCGAGCTCTTGCCCAACGCAACTGGTATTTTGCTGGTTGAGTTCGGCGTGCGCGCCGGGTACGCTCCAATTCTGATTGGGTCGCTGGGCTTCCTCGGCTTCGGCATCCGCCCTCCCACTCCCGAATGGGGCGTGATGATCTCCGAAAACCGCGCTTCCATCACGGCTACGCCTTTCGTGGCGCTGGCGCCGGCAGCTGCACTCGCAGGGCTGGTCATCGGACTCAATCTGTTCACCGATGGCCTTGCCCGCCTCCTTGGCCGGCAGGCTCAGCACGGCGGCCGCTAGGCCACAGACTCTGCCCGGCGTGCGTTTCACCAGACCCGTGACCGGAGGAGGCTCGCCGAATGAAGGCAAACCCGAGGGGCGGTCAGCTCGACATCTTGGCCGCAGAAGATTTGCAAGCCGTGCACGAGGCCGCGCTGGCACTGCTTGCGGACGTAGGCGTATTCAGCGAATCAGATTTGATCCTTGACCTCTTCGCACGGCACGGTGCTCCGGTGGACCGGGAACGGCGCGTGATTTGCGTGCCGCGTGAGATGGTGCAGGCAGCCCTCAACTCGGCACCACATGGGCTCACTGTCCACGGTCGCGATCCGGCCTTTGATCTGTTGGTGGAGGAAGGCCGGGCTTACTTTGGCCTGGGCGGTACCTCCGAGCCATTCATATACGATTACGACTTGGGACGGCCGCGTTCGCCTACCAAGGCCGACATGATCGCTGTGACGCGAGTAGGTCAGGCGCTGCCCAACGTCAACTTCATTATGGCATTGTGCTCGGCGCGTGACGTACCCGTGGAGCACGTCTTTTTTCATGAGTATGACGCCATTTTTCGCAACACGACCAAGCCGGTGATTGTGAGCGCGGTCGGGCTGCGCAGCACGCGTCGCTTTCTGGAAATGGCGGCCGCTGCAACGGGCAGCGAGGAGGAATTCCGCCGGAGGCCCTGGGTGATCGCCTATGTGACGCCCGTGTCGCCTCTGCAAGTGACGCATCATCAGGAGGGAATTTTCGCGGCTGCCGAGTATGATGTCCCAATCCAATACTCGCCGGGCCCGATGATGGGAGCGACAGGCCCGGCTACCGTGGCCGGAGACCTGGTCCAGTCAAGCGCCGAGACGCTCTTCGGCCTGGCGATGTCGCAGCTGATCAAGCCCGGTATCCCGTTCATTTTCGCGCCTCACGTGCCAGCCATGGATATGGCCACCGGACAGTGTACCTACGGAAGCGTCGAACAGGCCATAGGCCGGGCAGCAGTAGGCCAGCTGGGGCGCATGTACGGCCTGCCGACCTTCAATACGGGTGCTGGCTCAGAAGCCAAGCTGCCGGACGCCGAGGCAGCCTCGCAGGCCATGATGGGCATGCTCCTCAACGGACTGGCGGGGCTGAACCTGACACAGACCATGGGCACGCTGGCCAGCGGATTATATGGCTCGCTGGAGATGCTTGCCATCTGCGACGAACTCGCGCTCATGGTGAAGCGCGTCCTGCGTGGCATCACGGTGAACCACGCGACACTGGCACTGGACGTCATCCGGCAGGTCGGGCACGGCGGACAATACTTGATGCAAGAGCACACGCTGCAAAACTTCAGGCAGGAAATGTTCTTCCCGGACCTATTCCGGCGGCAGTCGATTCAGCAGTGGGAGCAACGCGGCGCCAAGTCGATCACCGAGGTGGCCCACGAACGTGTCCAGGAGATCCTGGCCAAAGCAGAGCCCGCCCTGCTGCCTGCTGGCGCCGAAGCCGAACTCGAGCGTGTGCTGCAGCTAGCCCTGGCCGAAACGCGAGAAAGGGCTCTAACAGTGTAAAGAGAGGAAAGAAAGACCGTGAACTCAGCCGAACGCGTTTTTGCCGCCCTGCGGCGCGAGGTGCCGGACCGTGTCCCCCACTTCGAATGGTGGATCCATCCCAAGGTTTACCAGGCGATTGTGCCCGGGGCGACCTGGCCTGATTTCGTCGAAGCGGCCGGACTGGATGCCATCAGCGCACACTTCATTTTTGAGGGCACGTTCCGGGAAACACCCATCGACGACAAGACACTGATAGATGAATGGGGCGTGACGTACGGCATTACCGACGAGCACAAGGCGCCCATCGACGGTCCGATCAAGACTCTGGAAGACGCCAAGCATTACATCCCGCCTGACCCGAACGCGCCATGGCGACTGGGCGGCTTGCCTGATTATGTGAAGCGTTTCAAGGGCAAGAAGGCTATCGTCTGGTGCCAGCGGGCGGATTTCATGTGGGCTGCCTGCCTGCGCCGGCTCGACAACCTGCTAATGGACTTTGTCGAAAACCCGCTTCTTGCCCACGAGGTGATCGAGCTGTCGTGCGAATTCGCTGTGGTATTGGCCCGGCGAGCCGTGCGGGCCGGAGCTGACATCGTGATGTTGGGCGATGACGTAGCTTACAATTCGGGGCCGATGATGTCACCCAAGACTTACGAGCAGTTTATCCTGCCTCGGCTGGCTCGTGTGGTGCAAGCAGTTAAGGAAGAGGGTGCTTTCTGCGTCAAGCACAGCGACGGCAACCTATGGTCCCTGCTCGACATGATCGTGGGCACCGGCGTGGACGCCATTAACCCCATGGAACCGGTGGCCGGTATGGACATTGGTGAAGTGAAGAAGAAGTACGGTGACCGGGTTTGCTTGATCGGCAACATAGACTGCGGCGAATTGCTCAGCGAGCGCACCACGGCCGAAGTGGTAGAGACGGTCAAGGAAACAATTCGCAAGGCCGGGCCTAACGGCGGATACATACTCATGTCGAGCAACACAATCCACTCGTCGGTGAAGCCCGAAAACTACAAAGCCATGATCGAGGCCACGCACCTTTATGGAACCTATCCCCACGACAACGCAGCCGAGCTGTACCGTATCTGATTGGGAGCGCTACATGGTAGACAAGAATCTGCAACGCCTGGTCGTCCATCGTTCATGGAATTTTCCTATTCCGGTGATCGAGCGCGCCGAGGGTATCTATCTGTATGACGACGAAGGCAAACGCTATATTGACGGCGCTTCTGGGTCGTCGTGCGTGGTGAATATCGGCCACGGTGTGCAAAGTGTGGTCGAGGCGATGTACGAGCAGGGCAAGAAGGTCTCGTTTGCGGCGCCGCACCTGTTCTCAAACGGACCTCTGTTGAAGCTGGGTGAGCTGGTTAGCGAGTGCGCGCCTGGCGGTCTGCAGAAAAAATTGTCGGACCTGGTTCGGCTGCACCGGCACCGATGCCATCGATTCGGCCCTGAGGTTGGCGCACCAATATTTTGTTGCGCAAGGCCAGCCGTCCAAGTCGGCGGTGATCGGGCGCTGGCAGGGTTTTCACGGCAACAACCTGGCTGTGGCGGGCGTGCATGGCAGCACACCCCGGCGGCGCATCTACTACCCCATGTACGTCAATCAGCCCCATGTCCCGCCAGCGTATTGTTATCGTTGCCCGTACGAGACAACACGCGACCGTTGCAATCTGAAATGTGCGCGTGCGTTAGAAACGCTCATCCATCAGACCGGGGAAGAGAACGTGGCGTGCTTTATCGCCGAGCCGGTCTCGGGCTCGGGACTCGGCGGCGTGCCGGCACCAGACGGCTACTTCCAGTTGGTCCGCGACATCTGCACGCGGCACAATGTGCTGCTGATCGTCAACGAGGTGATGACTGGCTGGGGCCGGCTGGGTTACTGGTTTGGAATCGAGCACTGGGGCGTAGCAATCTGGC
>CAWEHT010000153.1:0-3425 GCA_963808455.1 uncultured Chloroflexia bacterium
GTACCAATGTGTCTCGTTGTATTTGGTCGTTGACAGCTGGGAGATCGCCAACCCCTCAGCAGGGTCCCTTTCGACGTGCGCCGAAGCCGCGAATGGCTGCTTCAGCCATACGTTGTCCCAGTACTCACTGGCCGGACCCATGACCACATTCACCTGGACGCCAGCGTCTGCCGCCTCTTCCTTGTAAAGCATGCACATGGTGTCCATGCCGGGGATTGTGTTCGAGCAGTACAGATCCACCTTGAGTGGATTGCTGGAGGTGTAGCCGGCTTGGGCCAGCAACTGCTTGGCCTCGTCCAGGCTCCGGTTCGGGACGTCCTTTTCAGGTCGCCAGGCGGAGAGCTGGCTGGGCTCGATCGGATTATCATCGCCGATCACGCCGTTGCCCAGAAACACGGTGTTAACCATGGCTTTCTTGTCCACGACGTCTTTGAGGGCCTGGCGGACTTTATTGTCATTGAACGGCGGCGTGTCGACCCACATAGTCAGCAGCAGCGACGTCGAAGCGCCCGACTTGAGGATCTGGATGTTCGGGTCAGCCTGCAGCGTGGGCAAAGTTGCCAGATCAATCTGCTGCACCAGATCCACCTGGCCCGACTGGAGGGCGGCGTTCATGGTGGTGGATTCGGACATGGTGTAGAGTTCGAGGCAGTCGGCCTTCGGCAGCCCCGACTTCCAGTAGTTGGGGTTCTTGACGAACTTGTGTGGTGTCTGCACAGGCTGGAAGTCCACAGCAATGAAAGGCCCGGTGCCAATGCCTTTCGAGGCGATGTCCTGGTCGCTCGCGCCGTCTTCGACGATCCAGGTGCCCTTGATGGTGATCAGGGCGGGAAACTCGGCCACCCCCTTGGGCAGGGTAAACTTCACCGTGTTGTCATCGATGGCCGCGATACCGTTCGGGTCGATGAACGTCAACTGTGAGGCCGCTTCGGACTGCTCTTTCGGATCGAGCAGGCGCTTGAATGTGTAGACGACATCTTTCGCGGTAAAGGGCTTGCCGTCGGAGAACTTCACACCCGGGTGCAGGTGGAAGGTCCACTGGGTACCATCGCTGTTCGTCTCCCAGCTATCGGCCAGGTCTGGGTGGACCACGAACTGGCTGTCCATATCGACCAGCCGGTTATAGACCTGGTTGACCATGGTAGAGCACTCGCCGCCTGGCTGGTTCTTGGGGTCCAGCGAGTTTGCCTGTCCGCAGGGGTCGTTGATAGCGACTTTAACGCACTGGCCGCCGGTAGCCGCTGCGGCGGGAGCGGCCGTCGCTGCCGGTGCGGGCGCCTGGGTGGGAGCGGCTGTCGCTGGCACCTCCGTAGGTGCGGGTGCGACCGCTGCCGGAGCCTGGGTGGGTGCAGCCGCTGCCGGTGCCTGGGTAGGTGCGGGTGCTGCCGGCGCGGGAGCCGGCTGGCTGGCGCACGCGGCAATGACCATGCTCAGAAGAACCAACACGGACAAGAACCGAACGGTCTTCATCTGATTCCTCCTCTACGGGGAGCTTGATGGCACCAATGCCAAAAGACGACACACCTGCTTGAACCCGTATCCCGATGCTGTGTCCTCCTCTCTAGGAGCGTGGCTCCCTCCGCAGGCAAGCCTATTTCCCCTCAAATCGATCCTTCCAGACGTCGTGGGTACCCATCTCGGCAAGCGACAAGTGGCAGCGAAGCCTGTGGGTCGGGCTGGCGTGGCGCCATGGCGGCGCCACGGTTTCGCATTGCGATAGCCTCCAGGGGCAGCGAGGCGTGAACGGGCAGGCTGTCTTCGCATCCTCAGTGACCAGGCCGACATCCCTGCGCACCTCGGGCATCACCTGGTTGGGGTCTGCTTCGGGCACTGCGCTCAACAACAGGTAAGTGTAGGGGTGGAACGGTGGCCGGAAGACCTCTTCCACCTTGCCGACTTCACATAGAGTTCCCCAATAAAGCACACCGACGCGGTGCGCCAGTGAGCGTACAACTGCCAAATCATGCGAGATAAAGACGAATGCAATATCGCGTTTGTGCTGCAGGTCGATCAGTAATTCGAGCACGTTGGCTTGTACCGAAACGTCAAGCGCAGATAGAACCTCGTCGCATAGCAGCAGCTTCGGCTGGGCTGCCAGGGCGCGAGCAATCGCTACCCGTTGCCGCTCACCACCGCTTAGCTCGTCGGGGAAACAATTGTAGTAACTGCCGTCGAGTCGTACATCTTGCAGCAGGCTCTGCACTCCCGCACGCAGCTTAGCGCCCGTCAAGCCAAAGAACTTTTCCAGCGGACGCCCGATGATCTGCGACACACGTTGGCGAGGGTTCAGAGAGGCGTCTGGGTTTTGGAAGACGAGCTGCACTTCGCGCCGCAGCTCGCTCGACCTTCTGTCCAAGGGCACCGTCAAGTCAACATCGTTGCCGAAGATCGCCTTGCCGCCGACGTAGGGCAAAAATCCGCTGAGCGCCATAGCCACCGTCGTCTTGCCGCTGCCCGACTCGCCCACCAGAGCGAATGTCTCACCCGCCCGGATTTCAAACTCGATACCCTCTACGATCATACGCGGGGTTCGCTTGAAGCTAAGCCCTTTGCGACTGAACTGGTATCCGGCTGCAAGGCCCTCTACCGTAATGAGCGGTGTCTTCTTCGCCAGATCGACAAGGGCTACGGGTTCGTCCGACTGGCCGGAGTCGGCAACACGCTTTGCGAGCTCGGGCACGTCGGCCCAATGCCAGCAAGCCACTTGATGGTCCGGTCCCACGTTCACGAGCTGTTGCGCCTCGATGAAACAGCGCTCCTGGGCGAACGCGCAGCGAGGGGCGAACGGGCAGCCTGGCGGGAGTTCGGATCGGCACAGCAGGCCACGCAGCAAGAGGGAGTGATCCCGCGAGGGCGCATGGATGCGCGGCACAGACGCAATCAAACCCTGAGTGTATGGATGCAGCGGCTTCTGAAACAGCTCGAACTTGGGCGCCACTTCCACCAGTTGGCCGGCGTACATGACGCCGATGCGGCTGCAAATCTGTGCCACGACACCCAGGTTGTGTGTCACGTAGAACATGGCCATGCCGTAGCGGGTACGTAGCTCCACCAGCAGGTCCAGGATCTGCGCCTGCGTGGTCACGTCCAGCCCCGTGGTGGGTTCATCGAGTACCAGGACTTGCGGCGCACATGCCAACGCCATGGCAATCACGACGCGCTGTTGCTGGCCACCGCTGAGTTGGTGCGGATATTTGTGGATGGTTTTTTCGGGCGCCGGCAGGCTTACCAGCCGGAACAGCTCGATCGTTCGCCGGCGTATCTCCTCGGCACTGGCGCAATAGCTATGTTCCCGCATCACCTCCATCAACTGCTGGCCCACTCTCATACCAGGACTTAGCGCCGTGGTTGGGTTCTGGGGAACCAGACTGATCTTGTTGCCGCGCAAGCGCTTCAGCTCACTACTCGGCAGCCTCAACAAATCG
>CAWEHT010000154.1:0-10310 GCA_963808455.1 uncultured Chloroflexia bacterium
AGATCTAACGTTAGATGCGTGTTTGGTTGGAGGCCCCGTTGACCGCCGGCTCCTGGGTCGGTCCTGGGCTCGAGAGGTTCTGCGCCGAGCCGGTTCGCACCTCGCTCCCCACAATGTCCAATAGATCGCACCAATCTAACATTCAGCTGGACTTATAGGTCGGGCCCTGAGACGGGTCGTCATCTGCGCAGCAAACCGCTGCAAGGGATGAGAAGCGCAGGCAAGCCGCCGCTGCCTGAGGCTGGGCTATGGGGGTCAAACCGCCCCTGCATCCGGCGGCATCCGGCAGGTTGCTCAGATCGCGCCGAGGCTGACGCGTAGCCCGCGCCGTGATGCAACTCACGCCTGCACGAACGTCAACCCTTCATTGAGCCGCGTCGAGCCATGAGGTTCTCGACGGAACATCCCCTGACGATCCATCTATAGGAGAAAAGACATGAGACTGAACATTCGGGGTAAGTTGTTCATCGGATTTGTCTTGGTCCTGGCGCTCACGGCCGCGGTCGGCGCGGCGGGCTACCTGGCGACAAGCAACTTGAACAGCAGTCTCCAGACCATCTACCTCAACCGGCTGCAGTCCAATTCCGACATCAAAGAAGTCAAGGCCGATCTGTACGCCATGCGGGCGGCCGGCGGCCAGACAATCCTCGCGCAGACCTCGGCCGACAAGCAGGCCCAGGCGAGCCAGGTGGCAGCCTTGGACGCCGACCTGCGCGCCAACATGGCCAACTTTGAGAAGCTGATCACGACCCAGGAAAGTCGGGACGCATACAGCTCGCTGCAACAGGACTATACGGTCTTCAAGGCCGTCGTGGACACTGTCCAGGCCGCGGCCCTCAAGAATGACGACCCCGGGGCCACACAGGCCTTGGCCGGCGGGCAGGCTCCGGCGAACGCCGTGGCCGCCGACGTCGATAGGCTCGTTCAGATCAACGACGGCATGGCGAAGCAGTCGTATCTGGATGGTGCAGCGGTTTTCACTCGGTCCCGCGACTTGATCCTAGGATTCCTCGTCCTCGCCCTGCTGTTTGGAGCCGGTGCTGCCCTCGTCCTGAGCCGCGATATTTGCCCTGTCCTGGGGATCATGTTGCTGGCGGAAACCAGAATGGCTGTGGGCGATCTCAACCGGGACATGAGCGAAGAGACCAAGAAGGCGATCAGGGGCCGCACCGACGAATTGGGCGCGCTCGGGCGCGGTCTCACGGGTATCATCGGCTATTTGCGAGAGTCTGCCGACATCACACGCCGGATCGCGGCGGGCGACTTGACGGTCGAGGTTGAGCCGAAGTCGGCCAAGGACGAGCTCGGGATCGCATGCGCCGAAATGGTCGCCAACCTGCGCGAGCTGGTGGGGCACATTGCGGATAGCGCCGCCCAGGTAACCGGGGCCAGTGGGCAGCTGGCCTCGGCAGCGGAGCAGTCGGGCTCCGCCACCGGCCAGGTGACGACCACCATCCAGCAGGTGGCGCAGGGCACGGCCAGCCAGGCCAGCAGCACCACCGAGGTCACCGCCTCCATGGACGACATCGCCCGCCGGATCGAGGAGATCGCCCGCGGCGCCCAGGACCAGGCCCGTTCCTTGCGCGAGGCCAACCAGGCCATGGATCAGCTGCAAGACACGATTGGGGAAGCCGGTCGGGCTGCGGCAATCACGGCAGCGACGGCCGGCCAGGTCGTCAAGGCCGCCAAAGTCAGCGCTGCCACGGTGCAGGGCACGGTCCAGGGCATGGAGGCCATCAACCAGAGCACCGCCCAGGTGGCCCAGCGGGTGCGGGAGATGGGCCAGCGCTCGGAGGAGATCGGCAAGATCGTGAGCACGATCCAGGACATCGCGGACCAGACCAACCTGCTGGCCCTGAATGCGGCCATCGAGGCGGCGCGGGCCGGGGAGCAGGGGCGGGGCTTTGCGGTCGTGGCCGACGAAGTGCGCAAGCTGGCCGAGAAATCGGGCAGGTCCTCGCGGGAGATAGCAGAGCTGGTGCGGGCGGTGCAGCGGGGCACCGAGGAGGCCGTGCAGGCAACGGAGGAAGGCGCGGCCAACGTGGCGCGGGGCGTCGAGGGGGCGCGCGGGGCGGGCCAGGCGCTCGAGGAGATCCTGGCGGCGGCACAGCAGAACAGCCAGTCGACGGCCAACATCCAGGCGGCTGCGGCCAGGGTACAGGAGCTGGCCACTCAGGTGGCCGGGTCGGCGCGGCGGGTGCTCACCGTGGGTGAGAAGAATCTGGCAGCCACCCAGGAGATGACGGGCTCGATCGGCGAGGTGGCGCAGGCGATGGAGAGTGTCGCCGCAGTCGCCGAGGAGAACTCGGCTTCGGTGCAGGAGGTATCGGCCACGGCCGAAGAGCTGTCGGCCCAGGTCGAGGAAGTCGCGGCTTCGGCCGAGGAGCTGTCCTCGCTGGCCGACGGGCTGCTGCAGGCGGTCAGCGGCTTCCGGCTTGGGGCCGGCACCGAACCGGCCCGGCATGCGGAGCCATCAGGCAGCCTGGCGGAGCGCGCCTGGAATCAGGCACAGCCTGCGCACAAGTTGGCGAACGGCATGGCGCAGCTGGCCTCTGTTGCAGCTTCCCCTTCAGGCAACGGGCGCCAGGCTTCGCACGCCGCCTGATGAGGTAAGATGAGATATCTGGGGCCGGTTGGCCCCCTGGCTTCTTGAGGCATTCTTGCCGGGGGCCAGGCCGGCCCCCGGCAAGAATAACGCGAAGCCCCCAAGGCAGGCGCCGGGCCCGGCGCCTGCCTTTTGCGCCAAAATGAACTTTTCCTCCCCGACTGGCAACCTGGCTAACATACTTTCGCGACTGCTTTCACGCTATAATAGGCCCGCTGTCTGGACGTGCCCAAAGAAGGGCGCCTTTGGTGTGAGAGGCAAGATGCGTCTGCCGACCACGGGCCAGCCACGGATGCAGAGGGTCCCTCATCGCAACGTGTGCTCCCCGTGCATCCTGCAATATCCTGCGCCGGTCTCCTTCCCGTGCCAGTTTGGTCTCATCGGAGCGGACGATGCCTGAAGGTTATTTGCCTATCCTGGTCATGCTCATCATCGCCACCGGCTTCGCCGGCATCGCCATGGGCGCGCCCGTGCTGCTGGGCCCCCGGCGCGATAACCCGGCCAAGAATGTGCCCTATGAAACGGGCATGCTGCCTTACGGCGATGCGCGCCGGCGTTTTCCCGTCCAGTATTACGTGGTGGCCGTGCTCTTTATCCTGTTCGACGTCGAGGTCATCCTCATGTACCCCTGGGCGGTGGCCCTGCGCCAGCTCGGGCCCTTCGGCTTGATCGAGATGGGCATCTTTATCGTCATCCTGCTCGTCGGCTTCACGTATGCGTGGAAGAGCGGCGCGTTCAAATGGCAATAGCGGGCGGAAAAAGCTCACAGAGGGGGTAGCCGGATCATGGGGCTGGAGGAACGGCTCAACGAAAATCTCGCCGTAACGACCACGCTGGAGCAAGCGGTCAATTGGTCACGCAAGTATTCGGTGTGGCCCTTGCTCTTCGGCCTCGCGTGCTGCGCCATCGAGCAGATCGGCTCCGGCGCCAGCCGCTTCGACATTGCCCGCTTCGGCGCGGAGGTCTTTCGCGGCTCGCCGCGGCAGGCCGACCTGATGATCGTGTCGGGCAGGGTGTCGAACAAGATGGCTCCCGCTATCAAGCTTCTCTACGATCAGATGCTGGAGCCCAAGTGGGTCATCGCCATGGGGATCTGTGCCAGCGACGGCGGCCCTTTCAACAACTACGCCGTCGTGCAGGGCGTCGAACAAGATCATCCCGGTTGACGTCTACACGCCCGGCTGCCCGCCGCGGCCGGAAGCGCTCTTCTACACGCTGACCCTTCTGCAGAAGAAGATCAGCACCGAGAAGTTCAGCGACCGCAGCTCGCGGGCGGCGCCGGCCGCCGTGGCCGCGCCGGCGCGCGCGGCTTGAAGGGCGGGCCCGGGATGTGGCCTGCGAGATTAGGATGAGACCATGAGCGAAGTGATGTTCACGGCGCACTTTACCGGGCAGGCCCGCACGGATGGCAGGCGGGTGCTCGCGCCCGACGCGCCGGTCCCGCCGGTGGTGAGCAGGCTGCGCCAGCGCTACCCGCAAGGCATCCAGCAGGTCCGGGAATTCCGCGGCGATTACGCCGTTGTCCTGGCCAACCGTGCCGACCTGGTGCCGATGATCACTTTCCTGCGCGAAGATCCCGAGCAGCGCTTCGTCCAGCTGGAAGACGTTACGGCGGTGGACCGCCTGAAGTATCCCGGCCTGCCCCCCGGCGAGCCGCGCTTCTGCATGATCTATCATCTGTTCGCACCGGGCCGGGGCGAGCGCCTGCGGCTCGAGCTGCCGGCGCCGGGCGGGGCCAACCCGGTGGTGCCGAGCCTGACACCGGCCTGGCCGGGTGCCAACTTCCCCGAGCGCGAGTGCTATGACCTGATGGGCATCAAGTTCGAGGGCCATCCCGACCTGCGCCGCATCCTGCTGCCGTACGATTGGCCCAACCACCCGCTGCGCAAAGAAGTGCCGCGCGGCGGCGAGAAAGTGCCTTACTCCATGACGTGGGACGACGAAGAGTTCGAGTCGTTCGGCAAGCAGATCCTGGAGGCCAGGTCGCTTCCCTGGACCCCGCCCAAGGAGTTCGACACCAACACGCACATGGTCATCAATATGGGCCCCCAGCACCCGGCCACGCATGGCGTGCTCCGGGTGATCGTGGAGACCGATGGCGAGCGCATCGTGCACGCCTACCCGGACCTGGGCTACCTGCACTCGGGGTTCGAGAAGCAGGCGGAGAGCATCCGTTACAAGGACTTCGCCTACTACACGGACCGCATGGATTACATGTCGGCCATGAGCAACAACCTGGGCTACTGCCTGGCGGTCGAAAAACTCATGGGCGTCGAGGTGCCGCCGCGGGCGCAGGCCATCCGGGTGATCTGTGTCGAGCTGCAGCGCCTCGTCTCGCACCTGTTCTGGCTCGGCACGCACGCCATGGACGTCTCGGGCACCATCCACGCCCTGCTCATGTACGCCCTGCGCGAGCGCGAGCAGATCCTCGACATCTTCGAGATGGTCTGCGGGGCGCGCATCACGCTCTCCTATATCCGGCCGGGCGGCCTGTTCCAGGACGTCCCGCCGGCCTTCAAGGATCGCGTGCAGGACGTGGTGGACTACTTCCCGCGCCGCTTCGACGAGTACGAGAAGATGTTGACCGATAATCCCATCTGGCGCGGCCGGATGGAAGGCGTAGGCCGGCTCTCGGTCGAGCAGTGCCTGGCGCTCGGCGTGACCGGGCCGATGATCCGGGCCGCCGGCATGCCGTTGGACCTGCGCAAGTCACGCCCTTACAGCGGCTATGACCGGTACGACTTCGAGGTCCCTACGGCCACCGAGGGCGACAACATGGCGCGCTACCTGGTGCGGCTGGAAGAGATGCGCCAGAGCGTCCGCATCATCGCCCAGGCGCTCAAAGACATGCCGGAAGGGCCCTTCCAGAGCGACGATCGCAAGATGGTCTTGCCCCCGCGCCAGGAGCTCGACGTCAGCATGGAGGCGGTAATCCATCATTTCAAGCTGATGACGCAAGGATTCACCCCGCCGGTTGGCGAAGTGTACGATGCGGTCGAGGGCCCGCGCGGGCAGTTGGGCTACTACGTGGTCTCCGACGGCAGCGCCAATCCTTATCGGGTGCACGTGCGCGGGCCGAGCTTCTGGAATTTGCAGGCCACCGACGTCATGTCCCGCGGCCAGCTGATCTCGGACCTCGTCGCCGTCGTCGGGCAGATCGACATCATCCTGGGCGACGTCAACCGCTAGTGTATGTGCAGGGAAGGCCTTCGGTAGCGGCGTCTGTCATTCTGAGACGTTCATGACCTCGGGCGGTCATGTGGCATGGCGAGAAACCACCTGCCTGTCATTCTGAGCGGGTCTGTCCACGATCACTGTCAACGACGGGCCACAGCGAAGAATCCGTATCAGGAGTTTCTTAGAAGCGGGTATGCAAGCCGACCTGCGCCGCGGCGAGCCGCTAGCGAAGAATCCGCGTGGGTGTCACCGAAAGGGCTCCCTGTTTCTGCACTAGGCAGGGGGCGGGTGATTGAGTATGGAGGCGTTTGTGCTGTCTGAGCAGGCAAAAGCGGAGATCCGGGCGCTGCAGGCCCGTTATCCCCGGCCCAGGTCGGCGCTGGGCATGGCCCTCTATGTGGCCCAGCGCGAGTGCGGCTGGCTGCCGTCCGAGGCGCTGGCAGAAGTCGCGGCGTTGTTTGGCATGACCGCGAACGAAGTGGAGGAGTTCGCCAGCTTCTACGAGATGCTGCATCACCGGAACCAGCCGGGCCGGTACCATATTCAGGTCTGCACCAACGTGCCGTGCATGCTGCGTGGCTCGGCTAAGCTGGTCGATGCGCTGGAAGCGCGGCTCGGCATCGACCTGAACCAGACGACCGCCGACGGGCGCTTCACGCTGGGCCCGGCCGAGTGCCTGGGTGCCTGCAGCGCCGCCCCCATGTTCATGTGCACCAAGAAAGCCACCGGGCGGGTTCGCTATTTCGAAGAGCTGGATTCGCCGGAGAAGATCGAGGCCGCCCTGAGCCTGATCGAGGGCGGGGATGCGTTCGCCACGACCAAGCGCTGGCCGCTTGGGCCGTCGCACCACGGTGGGAGCGGCGAGACCAACTACCTGCTGCGGCGGGTGGGAGCGGCCGGCTCGCACACGATCGCGTCGTACCTCGCCGGCGGCGGCTACGAGGTCCCGCGCGGCGTCATCGCCGGGGGGGTGGACGGCATCACGCAGCGCACGCCCGCCCAGGTGATCGACGAGATCAAGGCCGCGGCCGTGCGCGGGCGCGGCGGCGCCGGGTTCCCGGCCGGCAACAAGTGGGGCTTTCTTCCGGCGGGCGTCTATCCCCGCTATCTGGTCGTCAACGCCGACGAGTCGGAGCCCGGCACGTTCAAAGATCGCATGATCATGGAGTATGACCCGCACCAGCTCCTCGAAGCCATCCTGTTGGCCGGCTACGCGATCGAGGCCGAGCAGGTCTTCGTCTACGTCCGCGGCGAGTATTACTTCGCCGCCGAGCGCCTGAACGGCGCCATCGCCGAGGCGCGGGCGGGCGGCTTCCTCGGGCAGAACGTCCTCGGCACCGGCAAGCGCCTGGAGGTCCTGGTGCACCGCGGGGCCGGCGCCTATGAGTGCGGCGAAGAGACGGCGTTGCTCTCGTCGCTGGAGGGCTATCGCGGCCAGCCTCGCCTCAAGCCGCCTTTCCCGGCGGTCGCGGGCCTCTACGGCAAGCCCACCATCGTCAACAATGTCGAGACCCTGTGCAACGTGCCGCACATCCTGCGTTACGGCGCCGATTGGTACAAAAAATGGGGCAGCCCCCAGAGCCCCGGTTTCCGCCTTTACTGCCTCAGCGGCCAGGTGCGCTACCCTGGGCTGTACGAGCTGCCGCACGGCACGTCCTTGCGCCAGCTCGTCTATGACTACGGCGGTGGCCTCACCGCCGAGGCCGGCGAGCTGAAGGCGGTGATCCCCGGCGGCCTCTCGATGCAGCTGCTCGACGCCAGCCAGATCGACACACCGCTCGACAACGAGTCGCTGTCCAAGCAGGGCTCCAGCCTGGGCTCGGCCGGCGTGATCGTCATCGGGCAGGGCCAGGATCTGGTCGAGGTGGCCCGCCGTACGTTGGCCTTCTATCACGAAGAGAGCTGCGGCAAGTGCACACCCTGTCGCGAGGGCACCGGCTGGCTGGAAAAGATCCTGCACCGTGTGGAGAACGGCCAGGGCCGCACCGACGATATCGCGCTCATGCTCTATATCGCCGACATGATCGCCGGTAAGAGCTTCTGCCCGTTCTCGTTTGCGGCTGTGTGGGGCCTGCAGAGCAACATCGCCAGGTTCCGGCCCGAATTCGAGGCCACAATCGCCGCCACGCGCGAGCGACCGGTCTTGCCCGTCCGTCCGAGCTACCGGCCCGACGCCGGCAGCGCCGTCCGGTCTCACCAGCGCGCAGCTGCCGGAAGAGCGGCCCTTCTTCCTCCCATTGCGGGCGAGGTGAGTCAGTTGCACTTTTTCGAGGCTGTTTATGGCTGACACAGTCACCCTGACCATCGATGACCAGAAGATCACGGCGCCAGCGGGCACGCTGCTGGTCGATGCCGCGCGGGCGGCAGGCATCGAGATCCCCATCTTCTGCTCGCACCCCCGGCTTGACCCGGTCGGCGTCTGTCGCATGTGCATGGTGGAGTTCGTCGGGCCGCGTGGCAGCCGCCTCGACGTCTCCTGCACCGTCCCGGTCAGCGAAGGCCTGGTCGTGCGCACCAACACCAAGCAAGTGCGCAAAGCACGCGAGGCGGTCCTGGGCTTCCTGTTGATCAACCACCCGCTCGACTGCCCCATCTGTGACAAGGGCGGTGAGTGCCCACTGCAGGACCAGACCATGCAGTTCGGGCCGGGCTTGAGCCGCTTCGTCGAGCCCAAACGGCACAGCCGCAAGCACTATCCCGTCAGCGACCTGATCATGTTGGACCAGGAGCGCTGCGTGCTGTGCTGGCGCTGCATCCGTTACTTGCAGGAGTGGGAAGGCAAGCCTCAGCTGGGCCTCTTCGAGCGCGGCGACCGCACGGTCATCGATGTTTTCCCCGGCCAACCCGTCGATGCTCACACCTCCGGCAGCATCATCGACCTCTGCCCGGTGGGCAGCGCTCACGGATCGCACCAGCCGGTTCCACTACCGGCCGTGGGAGATCAACGCGACGCCGAGCGTTTGCCTGCATTGCGCGGTGGGCTGTAACCTGCGGCTCGATGAGCGCGTGCACGAGCTGCGCCGCGTGGTGGCGCGTGAGAACGACGCCGTGAACGACCTGTGGATCTGCGACAAGGGCCGTTTCCTGCACCAGTTCATGGACGACAAGGCCTCCCGCCTGACCACGCCTATGATCCACGCCGGCGACGGCAAGCTGCACGCCCGCGACCTGGGATCAAGCGCTGGACAGGGCTGCGGAGCGGCTCATGGCGGCCGGCGAGCACTATGGGGGCGCCGCCATCGGCGGCGTCGCCGGCGGCTACACCAGCAACGAAGCCGCTTATCTATTCCAGAAATTCTTCCGGGCAGTGCTGGGCAGCAACAACCTCGACTTCGAGGGCGGCTCCGCCGTCAGGGCCACCCCGGCCGGCCTGCCGTCCATCGTGGGCGTCCGCGAGAGCGATCTCATCGTCCTGGCCGGCGTGGACACCAACGAGATTGCCCCGGTCCTCGACCTGTTCGTCAAGCGGGCTGCCACGCGGTGGTGGCGCCAAACTCCTGATCATCGACGCCCGGCGCATCGACGCGGCACGCTTCCCCGGCGCGTACCTGCCCGTGCGGCCGGGCAACGAGAGCATCGTGATCAACGGTCTGAGCGCGCTGCTGCTGGCACGTGGCGCGAGGCCGGCCAGGGCGGGCGTCGCGCGGCCGCCCCTGACGAATGGGGCCGGCTCGGGCCTATACCCCTGAGCGGCTGGCAGGCAGAGCTCGGCTTGCCGCGCGTTGCCCTGGACCCGGCCGCCGACCTGCTGGCCGCGGCAAAGCGCCCGCTTTTCCTGTACGGGCCGCAGGCGGCGCGGCGGGGAGCGCGGCGCGGCGACCGTGGCCGCCCTGCAGGCGCTGGCTGCCAGCCTGGGCCACCCCGACCGGGTGGCCTACGTCCCGGCGGAGGGCAATGCCCAGGGCCTGCGCGATATGGGGCTCTTGCCCGACACGTTGCCCGGCCAGGCGCCGCTCTCCGACGCCGGGCGCGCGAAGCGCTCGGGCGGCTCTGGGGTGCCCAACTGCCTCCCGGGGCCGGGCAGTCGTATCGCCAGATGATCACCGGCGGCGTGCGCGCCCTGTACGTCATGGGTGGGGACCCGGCGGCCGAGCCGGCGGTGGCCGAAGCGCTGCGCGGCCTGGATTTCCTGGTGGTGCAGGACCTCTACCTTACCGCCACGGCGCAGCTTGCCGACGTGGTGCTGCCCGCCAGCAGCTGGGCCGAGCACGACGGTACCTACACCAACCTCGAGCGGCAAGTGCAGCGCGGCCCTGCTGCCATCCGTGCGGTGGGCGAGAGCCGGCCGGATTGGGAGATCCTTGCCTCCCTGGCCTCCCGGTGGCAGGTATCCGAGGCAGCAGCGCCCGCCAGAACGGCGGATTCGGCAGAGCCCGAATGGAAGCGCAAGCGCCGGCGGGGCGCCAAGGTGCCGGGCCCGGCCGCCAGGCCGTGGAATGTGACCAACGCCGCCGCGGTCCTGGTGGAGATCGGGCGCGCCGTGCCGTCCTACGGCGAAATGCGCTGGGAGGCGCTGGGACCGGCCGGC
>CAWEHT010000155.1:0-57521 GCA_963808455.1 uncultured Chloroflexia bacterium
GGCGGCGACCTCGGCCCCTACCGCCCGGCCGCCCTCGACCAGGATGCGGCGAACGGCCGTGCGCAAGTACACCTCGCCACCGTGCCGGCGGATGGCCTCGACCAGCGCGTCGGCCAGGGCCTGTGAGCTTCCGACAGGATAGCCGCCGCCCTCGAAATAGTAGCCAAAGATCGGGGCCATGGAGCCTACCGTCAGCGAGGCCGGATCGTCAGAAAGGTAGCCGGTCAGGACGGACAGCAGGGATTTCAGGCCCGGCTCCTGGAAGTACTGATCCAGCATCTGCCCGAAGGGCACGTTCATCCAGCGCATCATGTGAGGATGGCTGGCAGGGAAGGCCAGCGTGGCCTCGACGGTACGCGGTGGGCCGGGCATGTCGCCCTGGTCCCCTGAGCCGGCGTACATCTCGCCATAGATGGCGCTCATCTCGTCGAAGAACGCCGCGATGTGTCCTCCCTCGCCGGGGAACCGCCCGGCGAGGGCCGAGACGAACTCGCTTACGTCGCGCGGGACTTTGAGGTGGGAGCCGTCAGGCAGGATGTATTCGTGATCCATGCGCTGCCAGGAAAGGCGGTCCTCGACGCCGAGCCGGCGCAGCAGGCCCCGCACCGGGCCGTGCTCGCCGAGGCCGCTGACGTCGTGCACGCCGGCATCGAAAACGTAGCGCAGCCGGGGCCCGCCGCGGTTCACGCTGCGCGGCCAGGCCGTGCAGTAGCC
This sequence comes from uncultured Chloroflexia bacterium, assembly GCA_963808455.1. GTDB lineage: Bacteria > Chloroflexota > Anaerolineae > CG2-30-64-16 > CG2-30-64-16 > CAWEHT01. The sequence goes on from CAWEHT010000155.1 coordinate 715, forward strand.
GCCGGGCAGATAATGCTGCTCGAAGACCGCTACTTTCAGCCCGCGCTCGGCCAGGAGCGCGGCTGCCGTCAGCCCGCCGATGCCGGAGCCGACGACGATCACGTCGTGCTCGTTCTCGCCTTCCGGCCGCTCGCTCGCGAAAGTGGGCGCCGGCCATGGGTCGCGGGCGGCCAATTGGCGCCGGATGGCACAGCGCACAGTAGAAACCGGGGAACTTCGCTGAGAAGGCGATGCCCCCGGCGACCGCCAGGTTGGGCAGGATGGCCGCGAGCCAGAGCCTGGCCGCCGGCAGGGCCAGGCTCAGCCCGCCCAGCGCCATGTTGAGCAAGAAGATACCGCCCCAGGCCGCGGTGATGATCTCGTTCGTCCGGCGGAACAACGGCAGGTCCCAGAGCACGCGGGTAGCTCTCGCGGGCGTACTCATACGTGAAGGGCGAGCCGGCCAGAAGGCTACCCCAGGCCATCAGCGCCAACGTGCCGCCGACCAGCACCGCGTCGTAGGTGCGCATGAACGACAGCCCGAGCGCCACGGACAGAACGGCATGCGCGCTAAAGAAAGCCAGCGTCACGATCTCCATGGTCTTGAAGCTGCGGCTGCGGAACCAGCGCCAGCTCACCAGCCCGAGGCCGGCCGCCAGGCCCGCCAGGACCGCGGCCTGCCATTGCCCGGCGCCCGAAAGCACCCAGTAAAACACCCAGGGGATGAAACCGACCAACGCTTGTGCCATGACAACCTCCACATCGGCCACGCAAGGCCTGGGGCCCTCCAACGGCCCGCAGCCCTCCGCGGCCTAGTGCAGAAACAGGGGACCCTTTTGGTGACACAGAGACGGATTCTTCGCTGGCGGCTCGCCGCGGCGCAGGCCGGCTTGCTTACTCGCTTCTAAGAAACTCCCTGACGACGGATTCTTCGCTGTGGCTCGCCGGCGACAGTGATCGTGGACAGACCCGCTCAGAATGACAGGCAGGCGGTTTCTCGCCATGCCACATGACCGCCCGAGGTCATGAACGTCTCAGAATGACAGACGCCGCTACCGACGATGTCCCCCTGCATATGCACCAGGATCGTATCAAACTGCCCGGATTCCGACCAGCGGCAGCCACTTGCCGGTCCTGCGCTCATATCTCTTCATGGTTGCCTGCTACCCGCGGACGGCTTCCCATCGTGCGCCGAGGGCCCGAACCAATGGCTGAACTGCATCAACAGGCCGAAGTTGCCCTCGACGCGGCACCGGCCGGTCATAAAAGCCTGCCCGCCGTCGAGCTTCCGTGTCACTACATCCATCCAGACCTCGAAAGGCGCGTGGATCACCAGGTCCGGGGAGGCCGCCGGCCCTGTGTGCCCGCCGATCTGGCCGTGGCCGATGTCGAGGTAGCAGGCGCCCGTGGTCTCGCCCGCGAAGTCGAACTGGATCAACGCCCTGGAATCGCCCGCCGTGGCCGCGTCGAAGCCGGTTTCCATAAGCGCCAGGAACCCTTCGATGCTGTGTGGCCGTGGCGGCAGTCCTCGCTCCTCGAGGACCTTGGGCGTGACCCCCTCGTCAACGCAGTTCTGCCAGAACACGTTTGCCATCTGGGCCACGGTCTCAAGGCTGGCCAGGGGTTGCCGGATGCGCCCCAGGATCTCGGCGGAAACCGATCCGTTGGCCACCAGTTCCCGGCCGGCCTCCTCTGTGGCCTCCAGGATCTGCTGCACCTTGCCGGCCCCGGCGTGCCCCATCATCATCGCATTGGGGCGGTAGATCTCCGCCAGCAATCCGCCATCCCGGCGGACGCCGAACAGGAAATGAGCATAATGCGAGAGCTCGTCGAACACCCAGTCTTCCGCGAAGCCGGCTACTGACAGCACGACCGCCGCGGGCAGGTGGTGCCGCTCGGGATGATGCCAGTGGCCGTCGGCGGCCTGCACGAAGAACGGCTCGTGGGCCGGCCAGGTGCGTTCGATGAAGGCCTTCATCGGCGCGTTGACCGTCCAATGGAACAAAGGCGTGGCGTAGATGCAGATGTCGGCCTCCAGCCACTTGGGGTAAAGCTCCAGCGTCATGTCATCCTGCAGCGTGCAGCGGCCGGGGGTCTTGCTGCTACAGGTGAAGCAGCCTCGACAGTAGCCGATCTTCTTCTCGCGCAGGTTGGCCACTTCGACCTCGGCGCCGGCCTGGCGCATGCCCTGGACCAGATGGGTGAGCATCAGCTCGGTGCGGCTTTGACCTTCGCCGCGCAAGCTGCTGTTGACAGCGAGCACCTTCATGATGGCTTCCTCCCGGTTGTGCGGATCGTCTCTCTTGCGAAGTACAACTACAGGATAACCCCGACGGCGCCTTGAAGGGCAGTGCCTCAGGTCACAACGGCGGCACATCCTGGGTCATGTGAAGTCACGTGCATGGTCATGCGGCGGAGAGGCCCGCATCCCGCCGGGCGAGGCCCGGGAGCAGCCGGGTCTGATATAATGGTTGCCGTACCTGCACGGCGGATCGCGCCGTATCGCTCGCGCGTACCATGATCTGGCAAGGACCTGGTGCCCTGCCCGGGCAAGGAAGGAGGAACTATGGAACAACTCGATCTGCGCAAAGAGCTGAAGCGCTTCTACTCCCCATCGGCAAAGAAGGCCGAGATCGTCGACGTGCCTGAGTTCCAGTTCGCCACGCTGAGCGGCCGGATCGAGCCCGGCGCCGAGCCGGGCAATTCACCGGCCTTCGCGCAGGCTCTGGAGGCCCTGTACGGCATTTCCTACACCCTGAAGTTCATGGCCAAGCAGCGCAAGGAGGACCCGGTTGACTACCCGGTGATGGCCCTGGAAGCGCTGTGGTGGGTAGAGGGGGGCGAATTCCAGATCGGGCGCAAGGACAACTGGTGCTGGCAGGCCATGATCCTGCAGCCCGAACTGGTGACGGGCGGGATGTTCGAGGAGGGGTTGGCCCAGCTGCGGAAGAAGCGCGGCGAAAGCCCGGCCCTGACGCAGCTGCGGCTCGAGCGCTTCCACGAGGGGCTCGCCGTGCAGATGCTGCACGTGGGGCCATATGATGCCGAGCCCGCCACGGTCGATAAAATGGAAGCCTTCGCGACGCGAGAGCGGCTACCGGATGGTGAGGCAGCACCATGAGATCTACCTGGGCGACCCGCGGCGCGCCGCCCCCGAGAAGCTGAAGACGGTGCTGAGACACCCGGTCGAGCGGATGGACGCCTGAGCGCGACAGCTTGCTTCACGCCTTTCGCAAGAAGGGCCAGAAAGCGCCGGCGCAGGTGATCCTTACGGCCGAACGGCGGATGGTAGAGCTGCTGGAGGGCTAACATGCGACGATTGAGAACGTTCGAGGAGGAAGCAGAACAAGTGCGAGCCCCGGCATTTGCGGCTGCGGTCGAGGAGCTGGAGCCGGCCCACCAGGTGGCCCGCATGCGCATCCTTCGCGATCCAAACGCCCGCCTGACGCGTCAATGATCACACCCCGTCGGGCAGAGACGCAACCGGGTCACGCGGAACGCGAGCCGTGCCATGGCTGCAGCCAGCCCATTCGTACCTCCCGGCGCGGGAAACCGTGCCCCTGCCCAGCCTATGGCGCAGGCGTCCCCGTCGCCAGCGGCGACACCGGACCGGTCGTGGGCGGCGGCGCCGTGACGGTGGCGGCCAGCGACGGCACGAACTGCCGCGTCGGGACGTCGAAGTAGAAGACCGTGCCGCCGGTGGACTGCAGGATCACCCGCTCCCCCTGCGCCCCCGTGATGGTCACCTCCCCAGAAGCGGTAGGCGTCAGGAACATTTTCTGGTAGACCATGCTGTCGCTCAGCCGGTCCTGTGCCATCTGCCACACCTCCACGACCAGCAGGCCCTGCGGGCCGGGCGACGCCCGGGCCGGGTCCGCGTAGGTGCCGCCGGCGATGACGTCGGTGTTGACCATTCCGCCCGCGCTGACCTCGTGCCATAGGTTCGTGACCCCGAACCCGCTGTTGTAGTACGTTGGCAGCCCTCTCCCTAGCCACCCTGCGCCGGCGAGCGTTTGGCCGGGGAAGGCGGTATGAAGGGCCTGGGTCGGCCGCGGCTTGGCTGCCAGCGTCGCCTCTTCCCGGCGCAGCCTGGCCCAGTCGGTCGTGACCTGCGGGGTGTAGAGCGGGGAGCGCCGCGTTTTCTCCACGCTGATCAGGTTTGCCCTCCTGGTCAACATCGCCTGGATCGTAGCAGCGGGGATTGGGGTGAGCGTCGCGGGGGCCGCCTCCGTTGCGGTCGGCAGGGGCGAAATGCCGGCCCCTCCGCGTACCGCGCCGGCCGACGAGTACACGAAGCGCCAGGCGACAAAGGCCACGGCCAACAGCAGGACGGTCAGCAGCACGTCGCGGAGGGCCCTCAGTGGTTTGCGACCCTCGGGCTCAAGTCTCATCATAGCCTCCTGGTCTACTTTTCCCAGCTCATATCGCTGGACCAGACCATGAAAGGATAGGGGTTGTTCCGCGGGACCGTTCGTGGGTCGGCCAGGAGCGCCGAGTACAGCTGGTCGAAGCCCGTGTTGGGATCGTTATTCGTCCCGGCCTGGCAGCCGACCTCCTGGCACGCATTGGACTGGGTCAGCGCGCCGATGAACCCGATGGCGCCATCCACGTAGCCGGGGGTGCCCGGCTGGCCCTGGCTGTAGTTCTGGTGGCCGAGCAGGCTGAGAGTGTACCACTGCGTCGCGTTGCCTCCGCCCGTATTGTAGATCTCCGGCATGGGCATGCCGGTCGTCGGATACGTATTCGGTTCGCCCCAGGCTACGTCGTAGCGCTCCTCGCAGGTCCACTCATACGGAAAGTTGGGTGGGAAGGGGCCCATCGACTGGCCGGGCGTGTTGCAGGACGTGCAGTTCTCGCACGCGCCGAAGTCGAGATAGAAGTCGTCGGCGGCGTTGCTGAAGTTCAGGGCCCAGGTGCGCGTGGCCTGACCGCTGTTAAACGCGAGCTCAGCGTCCATCCCTCCCCAGACGTCAACGTCGCCCCCCCAGCCCTCGTTGTTTACCCAGTCCGCGACCGCGACGACCTCGTCCCCCCAGCTCGTCGCGTGCTCGGCCGTGACGTAGGCGGTGCCACTCGGGCTCAAGTCCCAGTTGTTTACGCCCATGGCGACCGTGAGGTGCGAGCCCGCGGGGTATTAGCCCCCGGCCATGAACCCATTGATGAACCCATAGACGGTCTCGCCGACGTCCTCCTCGGACTCGAACACCGACCGATCCTCCCTGAGGAATACACCGTCCTCAGGCTCCCACCCGTCGCCGGCAGTGTAGGGGTAAAGGAAGTCCAGTATGATCACGATATTTTGGCCAGGGAGTGTGGTCTGGGCCCGGCTGCGGCCCAGATTGTAGCCCGGGGTGAATCCATAAAGGCTGGCAAGGCTCATGTAGCGCGAGATCGTGGCCGGAGGGGGGAAGTAGTTCACTATGAGAGGCAACCACGCATGCGGGGCCGAGGAGCCTCCAGCCGGCGACTCGGCCGCAGTTGGCGCCAGGGCTCGCGCACCGGCGGGAACGACGAGGGTTAGCGAGGCGAACAGAACGATCCACGACGTGAGCGCGGATATCCGGGTTCGGCGCGTGGTGTGCATCTTCCTCTCCCTGCCGGCCGGGAGGCCGGCGCCGGCTGGCGTGCGAGATGGGTCGAGCATTGGGACCGACGGCGCCACACGGTAGGCCAGCGGGAGATCGGTCCGAAGCCCGTTGGCGCGCCCGGCTCTGGTTGTGGAGGGTTATGGCAGGGATACGGGAAGTGTAACGGCGGGCCGGGTAAGGCACCCGGCCCGCTCACGCGGTCACGAGATGAAATTCACCTGCGTCGATCATAGCGGGGGGGGGATGTTGTCAAGTCAAGGTGTGTTAACATTGCGGCCTGGTCGTGGCTGCCGCCAGCCGGGCGCGGTCCCTCGGGGGCCCTGCCGGCGCGGGCCCGTGACGCGGTCGGCGGCGGGTCTCCGCGCCCGGCTCACGGCGCAGGCGTCCCCGTCGCCAGCGGCGACACCGGGCTGGTCGCAGAAGGCGGCGGGGTGACGGTCGCGGCCAGCGACGGCACGAACTGGCGGGCCGGTACGTCGAAATAGAAAGTTGCGCCGTCAGTCGACTGCAGGATCACCCGCTCCCCCAGTGCCCCGGTGATGGTCACCGGCCCGTCCTTCGTGGGCGTCTCGAAATCGCCGCCCGGGTGCGTCTTGGCGACCGCGGCGGTGTCTAGCGGCGGTAAGGCTTCGACCCTCATGGAGAGCGCTCCTTGCGAGACGTCATTGAAGTCGGCTGCGCGGTCCGCCCCCGCGCACACTTCGGTGCGTGCCAACCCGCCCTCGGAATCGACGAACCAGCAGTTCGAGGTGTAGAACGCCATGGGGCTGTCGAACGCGAGCAGCCTCGTGACGTGGCCGGAGCCTAAGTACATTCAGACAAATCATGCGGCATTAGACCCGATGGCCGAGAGCACTTTAGACGGTGTCTCGTTGCATCTTTGGAAGAAGGCCAGGGTTTCGGCGATCAGGGCCTTGATGCTCGCGAAGAGCTCACAGTGCGTAACTTCCTTGCGGTAGTACCGCCGCAGCATTTCGATGGGATTGAGCCAAGGGCTGTAGGTGGGCAGGTACAACAGCACCAACCGCCCTGCTGCGCCGCGGACCACGGCTTCGATTTCATCATCTTCGTGCGTACAGGCGTTGTCCCAGGCCACGTACACCGTCTCGTGCGGATGCTTGTCGAGCAAAGCCTGCAACAACTCGGCAATCTGACGGCGTCGTTTATGGCGGCGTACGATCACCACCGTCTCGCCGGTGTGATAGTTGACCGCCCCGATGCCATACTGGGTCTTGGGCTGTCCCGGCGTGGCAATCATGACCTGCTGGCCCTTGGGACTCCACATCGCTTTCAGGGTCGGCAGCCAACTGACGTTGAACTCGTCGGCATAGTAGAACACAGCGCCCGGCTTCAGCTGGTCTCGGGTGTCTTCAATCGTCTTTTTTTTACAACGTACTCCGGATCGGGGCTGGTGATCGTGTGCTGGGGCCGACTCAACACGATGTCAGCCGCCTTGAGATAGACCCGGACCGTTTCGGGTTCGACCCGAATGCCGGTCTGTTCGGCCATGTAGTCGGCCAAGCGCTGGAGCGTCCAGGTCGAATACGATTGGTCCAGGCTGCGAGGGCGCTGGCGTACCGCTTGCATCAGCCGCTCCCGGTACTCGGGTGTCACCTTGTCGGGCCGGCCGGGGCGAGGTTGGTCCGCCAAGCCGTTGACGCCCTCCGCCAGGTAACGCTTGAGCCAGGCGACCACCGTGTCCGGGTCCGTACGCACGATCTTGGCGATCTCGCTGGCGACCAAGTGTTGCTCGGCAGCCAGCAGGATCATCTGCACCCGGGTTCGCAGGCGGACATCCCGTGTGCTGCGGTACAGGGTATCGAGTTCCTGGATCGCTGCCGATGTCAGATCAGGGAGTCGGATGGCTTGTCGCATGATGACCTCCGGCTCCCAGTATACCCGATTAACTTATCTGAGTGTACTTAGTGCAGAATCAGGGGACCCTTTCGGTGACGCAGAGACGGATTCTTCGCTGGGGGCTCGCCGCGGCGGAGGCCGGCTTGCATACACGCTCAGAATGACAGACACCGCTACCGACAATGTCGCCTGCATATGCACCAGGGGCCTGTCAAGCTGCGGGTCCACTGCGAAGGCGGTGGGCCCCGGAGTAATCAACGCCCACAGGTTGGGCACCGGCATCAGGGCCGGTGTTCCCGGCGTGACCGGGGCGGGCGTGGCCTGCATTCTCGCCACCTGCGTCTCGAAGGCCCACGCCCTCCTGGTGAGCCAGACCTCCACGGTAGCCGGTCCGAAGGTGGGCGCTTACGTCGGGGAACCCGGCGCGGGGGTGGCGGAGGGCAGCGGCGAATCCACGCTGGGGGTGCCGGGCGGCGAGCCGGATAGCAGGGAAGCGCCGCGTTCCGGCCTGGCGAGGCCGCCCAGGAGCAGGAAGCCGGTGGCGAGCGCAACCAGTGCTACGATGATCAGCGTGCCCACGGCCCGGAGCCCTGCCCGTCCCTGGCGTTGTCGCGATTGGCTCATCTTGCCATCGTCCAACGAGGTGACATAACCGTCGGGCGAGCTCTTGCGGATCGCGTGGACGATGTGCAAGTTGACCGCGGAGGTTTGCGGCAACCCATGTGATTCGTCAAGATACACCTCAGCCGGCGATCCGTCAACTCCGTAAACGCTCCTACCGACAATCCTTGCGTCCAGCATTAGCCTCTTGACGAGACCGAGAGGTGGGAGGCTAGAGATGACCGGATACATCTGCGCGACGTGCGGCACCCAGTTTGCGCCAGGCGAAACGCCGCCCGAGCATTGTCCCATCTGTGAGGACGAGCGGCAGTACGTGGGCTGGGGCGGGCAGCAATGGACGACCCTGGACGCGCTGCGCGGGGCCCACACCAACCGCATCGCCGAGGAAGAGCCCGGGCTGGTGGGCATCGGCACGGAGCCGCAGTTCGCCATCGGGCAGCGCGCTCTCCTGGTGAAGGCGTCCGACGGCAACGTCCTTTGGGATTGCATCAGCCTCCTGGACGAAGGGACCGTGGCGGCCTTGCGGGCGCAAGGCGGCATCCGTGCCATCGCCATCTCACACCCGCATTACTACTCGTCCATGATCGAATGGAGCCGGGCCTTCGATGCGCCGGTCTACCTGCACGAGGCCGATCGCCGATGGGCCATGCGGCCCGATCCGGCCATCTGCTTCTGGAACGGCGACACATTGGAATTGGGGCCTGGCCTGACCCTCGTGCGCTGCGGCGGGCATTTCCCGGGCGGCACGGTCCTGCATTGGGCGGCGGGGGCGGGTGGCCGCGGGGCGCTGCTGACAGGGGATATCATCGACGTGGCGCAGGACCGGCGCTGGGTGAGCTTCATGTATAGCTTCCCCAACAAGATCCCCCTCAACGCCGCCGCCGTGCGCCGGATCGTCGCGGCCGTCGATCCATTTCCCTTTGAGCGCATCTACGGCGCCTGGTGGGGCCGGGTCGTGGCCAACGATGCCAAAAGGGCCGTCGCACGCTCGGCCGAGCGCTACATCCGCGCGCTCGGCTAGAGCGCGGGTCTCATGCGCTTTTCCGGCGGGCGTGCATCTCGTTCAACTATCTTCCAGGTGCGACTGCCGTCGCTCGATTCTTCGCCCCTCCAGAGGAAGCTGTCGCGCGTGATGTCTCGGAAGGTCCAGCGTTCCCGTGGGTCGTCGTCGAGCCCTTCCAGCACGATCATGCCGTTGACAGGCCGGCCGATGAAGCGGCGCACCCGGCCGTTCAAGGGGTCCAGCCACGTCGAGCGCCAGGCGCCAAGCTGCGGGTCGTAGAAGCGGATGGTGGTGCCGTGAAAGGCGCGCATGCGCCCGGCGTCGCCGCCGTCTGCCGGCACCCGCCAGACATCCTGGATCGCACGGCCGTCGAGTATCCAGCCGAAGTGCAGTTCGCCCCTGACGGCGATCGGAGAGCCCATCCGGTCGAGGCCGCGCCACTTCGAGGTCCCAGGCCCCGATGAACTGGCCGAACAACTGCAACGCTCCCGCGGATGGGCCGTGGGCCCCAGAGGCGTGCAGCGCCCCTACCAGCGAATCCTCAGGCTGGGCGAGCGCACGGGGCGCCTCGGGTGTGACGTCACGAGACATCGAACTTCCTCCTTGCGATGCTTGGGTTCCCCAGGGCCCCGCTTTTTTTGACAGATGCGGCGGGGCGATATACTATCCTGCCCGGAGTCGGGCATGACACATCAGGTTCTTTTCCTCTGCACCGGCAACTACTATCGCAGCCGTTTCGCAGAGTTGTTGTTCAATCACCTTGCCGGCGAGGCCGGGCTGAACTGGCAGGCCGATTCGAGAGGGTTCGCCGCCTACCAGGCGCACGAGGCGGGCCCGGTCCTGCCCTCTGCCCTCGAGGCCCTCCTCGCGGAGGGCGTGCGGCTGGACCGGCCGCTGCGCTTCCCGCTGCAATTGCAGCCCGAGGATCTCGAGCGCGCCGATCTCGTCGTTGCTCTGGATGAAGAGGAACATCGCGATTACCTGGTAACGGACTTCCCCGGCTGGGAAAAGCGGGTGGAGTACTGGCACATCCAAGACCTGCACTTCATCCCGGCGCGCCTGGCGCTGCCTGCGCTCGAGAGCGAGGTCCGCGCCCTCGTGCAGCGTCTCCTTCGCGACGGCCACGCCGAACCCCGATAGGTGCCGGCCGGCCGTCGCCCGCGATGGACAGCTGCCAACCGGCGCCCCTTTAAGCAATCTGGCTAGAATTGGTCCTGCCTGGTGGGGCTCCAGTTCTAGCCAAAGAATTGGCCGACCGAAGTTGGGCACTGCCAGCCCTGCCCAACCCCGATCAAAGCCAATTTATAGTCTACTTAGCCCCTAAGCGCGCTTATGTAGCTATGCGTACATTGCGGCCCCTGATATAGCCTGCTATCGTGCGCCCGCTTTCCCTGCCCTTTCCACCAGCAGCATCAGCGCATGTTCCCCTAGAAGCGCCATGAGGAAGGGCCAGGCGAGAAGCAGCGGAAGGACCAACACCACGCTCACGGCGGTGAGCAGCAGCGCAAGCAAGACGAGAACGAACCCGTAGAACGGGTTGGCGAAAGCCAGAAGGGCCGCGGTGCGCAGGGCGCCCGGCAGGGTCGGTCCCTTCAGACCCGCCAGGATGGCCGGCAGGCAGAGCGTCGCAGCGCACCACAGGGCGGCCAGGTAAACCCAGAGAATTGCCAGAGCCTGCAACAAGCCGGCACTCTGAAAAGCATAGAACTGGATGTTGAGCAGGAGCAGGGCCATGATGGCCATGGCGACCGCGTAAAGGGCCAGGGCGCGGCGCCAGTGTGTGCGGAAGCCGTCCCAGAAATACCCGCGATCGACGCGGAGATCGCGGGCCACCTGGCGCGCGGCGCTGGCCAGGGCCACGTTCGCCGGGCCGGCGGGAATGGCGATCAGCGGCGCCAGCCAGAATGGGGAACGCAACCCGCCGGCCAGCAGCACGTAGCCGACAAAGACGGCAAGCCCCACGAAGATCCCGCCGGTCGCCCACCACAGAAGGCAGAGCACCATCGAGAAGAGGAGCTCGTTGTAGAAGCTGACGGTTGCACGCCAGGCTGTGATCAATGCGCGCATGCGGTGGAGGGCATAGGGCATGGTGAGCAGGAGACGCCCGCCAGTGGCCCATCCCCTATTCTCTTCATGTGGTGACGATTTCCTGCAGCAGGCGGGCGGCGTTGAATATGTCTGAGATGGCGATGCTCTCCTGCGGCGTGTGGACGTTAGCCATGCCGGTGCTGAGCACGGCGCAAGACATGCCGGCTGCGTTATAGATGTTGGCGTCCGCCCCGCCGCCGCTGTTGTGATAGAAGGGTGTGAGCCCCAGGCGGCGCGCCGCAGCCGCGGCGTGGGCAACCACCGGTGTGGTTTCGGTCAGGCAGTACCCCGAGTACGTGCGTGTGACTTCGATCTCGGCACGGGCGCCGTGGCGGCCCGCTGCTTCCTGGAAGGCGTGCACCATGGCCGCAGTCTGGGCTTCGAGCCTGGCGCTGTTGCGGCTGCGCGCCTCGCCGACGATGCAAACCCGCTCGGGAACGATGTTGCGTGCCGTGCCGCCCTGGACGATGCCGATGTTCGCGGTGGTCTCGGGGTCGATGCGCCCGAGCGGCATGGCGGCGATGGCTTCGCTCGCCACGCGGATGGCGTTGATGCCTCTTTCAGGCTCGCTGCCGGCGTGCGCGGTCTTGCCGATGATCGTCACTGCCAGTGAGTCCTGGCTGGGCGCGCTGACCGCGATGGTACCGATCGGGCCGCCGGCGTCCAGCACATAGCCCTGGCGGGCGTGCAGCTTGCCCTTGTCGAGCAGCCTGGCGCCCAGAAGGCCGACTTCTTCGCCGACGCTGATGACCACTTCCAGCGGGGGATGCGGCAGTTTGGCCTCTTCGAGCGAAATCAGCACCTCCAGGATCGCCGCCACGCCGGATTTATCGTCGCCGCCCAGGATCGTCGTGCCGTCCGAATAGATGATGCCCTCGCGGACCTGGGGCTTGATGCCCGTGTCCTGGCCTGCCGTGTCCATGTGGGCGCTGAGCAGCAGCCAGTCGCCGTGGCCGTTGGGCCAGCGAGCGATGACGTTGCCGTGCTCGTCGCGGGCGACCTGTCCGCCAAGCTCAGTGAAGCGGCGCATCAGCTCTTCGCCGATCGCCTGCTCGTGGCCGGAGGGGCTATCGATCGCGACCAGATCCAGGAAAGTCTGTAGAACACGTTGCTTGTTGATCATTTATTCCTCTTGACGTCTTCGACTTCGGCCATCATTTCGTGCACGCCGGCACGCACAGCCGCGGTGTCGGCGCCGATCATGCGTGCCAGCTCGATGATGCGTGGCTCGCCTTCGAGGCAACGAACAGCAGTCAGCGTACGTTCGCCGGCAACGCGCTTGACCACATGGAAATGCGCATCGGCGTAGGCGGCGAGCTGTGGCAGGTGGGTGATGCACAGCACCTGGTGGCGCTGCTCCTTGCCATCCCCGGCCGCCGTCAGGCTCCACAGCTTGCGGCCGACCGTGGCCCCCACCTGGCCGCCGATGCCCATGTCGATCTCGTCGAAGATGAGGGTGGGCGTCTCGTCGGCCCGGCCCAGGACGGTCTTGAGGGCCAGCATGAGGCGCGACGTCTCACCACCGGAGGCTACCCGGGCCAACGGCTTGAGGGGCTCGCCGGGGTTGGCAGAGACGAGAAAAGCCACCTGATCCAGGCCGTAGCTATCGAAAGCGTAGCGGCCGGGTTGCTGCCCGGCGCGCCCGGCGGCTTCCGCGGCCACCGGAGCCCCTCCGGCAGGGTCCGGCGACCACGTGATCTGCACGGCGACGCGTGATCGGGCCATTTGCAAGTCTGCCAACTCCATTTCGATCGCACGCGCCATGCGCTCGCCTGCGCTCCGGCGCATGGCCGACACCTCGGCCCCCAGGCTGCCCAGTGTGGCCAGCAGGCGGGATTCTTCGCCCTCCAGCTCGCCGATGCGCTCCTCGGCATGGCTGATCTTCTCGAGCTCGCCGGCAGCCTTGTCGGCGTAGGCCAACACCTCGCCGATGCCTTCCCCATACTTGCGCTGGAGGCTGCGGACCAGCTGCAAGCGTTCCTCGACCTGTTGCAGACCTTGCGGGTTGAACTCGACCTGATCGCGGTAACGTTCGAGGGCGCGACCCAGGTCGTTGAGCAGTTCGATTGCCTCGGCCAGCTGATCGGCCAGCGACTGCACGCTCGGGTCGATGCGCGTGAGGCGGTCGAGCGCCTGCTCGACGGCCCCCAGGGCATCCAGCGCGCCCATCTGCTCGGTGCCGCCTTCCTGCAACACGGCGACGGCCTCGCCGCTCAACGACGCCAGTTGCTCGGCGTTGGCCAGCCGCCGCCGCTCGATCTCGAGCTCTTGCTGCTCGCCGGGCCTCAGCCGCGCCGCCTCGATCTCGTCTACCTGAAAGCTCAACAAGTCGATGCGCCGCGCCCGCTCGCGCTCATCCTGGCGCAGGCTCGCGAGCTCGTGGCGCACCTGCCTGACCTGCCGCACCAGGGCGGCCAGGGCGGCCCGTTCCCTCTCCAGGCCGGCATAACGGTCGAGGAGCCCGAGGTGCTCCTGCTCCGGCAGCAGCGAGAGATGTTCGCCCTGGCCGTGGATGTCCAAAAGGAAGCCGCCGATGTCGGATAGCAGCCCGCTGGTGACCGCCCGGCCGTTCACGCGGGCCACCGAGCGCCCGTTCGCCCGCACCTCACGCGACAGGGTCAGCGCTTCCGTCTGGTCGCTTTCGAGCCCGTTTTCTGCCAGGATGGGCGCCAGGCGCTCGAGGGACCCGGGGGAGAGCAGGAAGGTCCCCTCGACCTCGGTGCGCGCCGCGCCGGCCCGCAGGATATCCTGTGAGGCCCGATCGCCCAACAAGAGCCCGGCGGCATCGATGATGATCGACTTGCCCGCGCCCGTCTCGCCTGTCAGCACGTTGAAACCCGGCCCGAAGGTGAGGTCCAGCTCGTCGATGATTGCCAGATCGCGAATTCGCAGCTCCGCAAGCATATCTCGATTATAGTACTAATATTCTAGTTTTCGCAACGCGGGTGCCGTCACGAGCACCAGAGCGGCCACGAGGACGGTGATGCCCGCATCGACCCCGATGGCTATCCGGGTGCCGAAGGCCTGGGCCAGCACGCCGGCCTGGAGCGCGCCGAACGGCACGGTGCCGAAAAACGTCAACATGTAGACTGCCATCACGCGCCCACGCAGGTCGTCGGGCACGAGCATCTGGATGGTCGTGTTGGCCATGGCGTTCTGCGCGACGATCGCCAGGCCGACCACGACCAGACAGGCCAACGCAATCGGCAGCCCGGGCGCGCCGGCGAAGAATACCAACGCCGCCGGGGATACGATAGCGCCGGCAGCGAATACGAAGATCTTGTGCCCGAAATGGGCCATCGATGCGACAACCAGCGAGCCCACCAGCGCTCCCACGCCCACCGCGACATTGAGCGCGCCCAGGCCCACCGCTCCCACGTTCATCACGTCCTGCGCGTAGGCGGGCAGCAGCACGCTGTAGGAGGCAGCGAAGATGGAGGAGATGCATACGATGATGATGGTTGCACGCACCGGAACGTTCTGCCACACATAGGCGATGCCCTCGGCCAGCTGCGACATCACGGGGGCGGCGCGGACCGTTATGGCTGGGGCGGCAGGGAACTGCATCATGAGCAGCGCCGCGAGCACGGCCACGAAGCTGAGTCCGTTCAACCCGAAACACCAGGCAGCGCCCACGGCCGCCAAAACGACGCCGCCCACCGCGGGGCCGACCACGCGGGCCATGTTGAATATCGTCGAGTTGAGAGCGATCGGTGTTCATCAGGTAGCGGCGGTCTTCGACCATCTCCACGGCCATAGCCTGGCGGGCAGGGGCATCGAACGAGGTGGCGAAGCCCAACAAGATTGCCAGCACGACCACGTGCCAGACTTGCAGGACGCCTGGCTTGATGGCCAGGCCGGCCAGGACGAAGGCCAGGACCATCATGGTGGTCTGCGTCATCAGGAGCAGCCGGCGCTTGGGGATGAGGTCGGCGGCCACGCCCCCGAACAACATGAGAAAGAGGGTAGGCAACGAGCCCGCGAAAGTGACCGCTCCCAGGGCGAATTCTGAATGGGTCAGCTGAAAGACCACGTAGCCTTGCGCTACGCTTTGCATCCAGGTGCCCATCATCGAGAGGGTTTGGCCGATGAACCACAGCCGAAAGTTGCGGAACTGTAAGGCGCCGAAGGTCCCGATCCGGTCACGCTCCGCAACTATGGCTTCCGACGTAACTTCAGTCAAATTCTGTACCGATGCCGGGGTGAGGCCCGCCGCAGGCAGGCCGTGGAGTCAGCAGCCCTTCCGGCGGAAAGGGCAGGCGGGCACCTATTGCAGCCGCGGGTAAATCGTGCTGGCGGCAGCCACCGCAAAGACCAAGATGTAGAGGTGCCCTATCAAGATCACGGGCAGGCGCATCAGCGCCAGGACGAGCGGCGCCCCTGCGAATGCCAGCACCAGGGCAACCAGCAGGATCCCCACCACGCTTGCCGCTGCCGCGATACCACTTCAGATTCCGCGAGCGACGCCGCCCAACGCTCGCCCGGACAGCCTCTGCGATGACGCCGCCGGCAACCGGGCCGGCGAAGATGGCCAGGATCACGCCGAACAGGAGCCCCAGAATGCCAAGCAGCGCCCACGCGAGGGCACCGGCTACAGCGGCAACCACGAAGGCGACCACGGCCGCCACCAGAGGGTCGGACGCGTGGGCGTTGAAATAGACGGCTTGCTGGCTGCGAACGCACTGGCGGCAGCGATAGCCCACCGGGGTGCGTATGGCGCACCGGTAGCAGATGGGCGTCCCGCAGCGGTTGCAGCGCAACACCGTCGGCTGATCGGGATGATAGGTGCAGAATACCGTCTCGTTTTCTGGTCCGGTATCGATCTGTTCTGACTGTGTGCTAATCGTGGTCTGGTCTTGAGTCATAGGTTTTTCTCGTCGCGCCCACTTGCCGGTCAGACGGCACCGGCCCTCGTTTTCAAACCTGCCAGCGCAACCTGTCCATCAGAGTGCGGTAAAAGTACGCGCGATCCTGCATGCGCACGAACCGGCAGACGTCCTGGCTGGCCCTGATGTCCACCCGGTCATCTTCGGCCAGCGCGATCTCGAATTGGCCGTTGACCGTGAGGATTGCCGGGTAGTCAGCCTGCACGCGCAGCGAAACGGTCGAGCCTTGCGATAAGATCACCGGCCGATCCAAGCTCAGGTGCGCGCAAATGGGAATGAGCAGGATATTCTTCAATTCGGGCGGCAGGATGGGCCCGCCCGCGGCCAGGGCGTAGCCGGTGCAGCCGGTCGGCGTGGCCACGATCACCCCATCGGCGCGGTAGTTGGTCAGGTGGCTGTGGTTGACCCACGCCTCGACGTTGACGAGCCGGGCCAGGCCACCGCGGCTGACCACCACATCGTTGAGGGCGCGGTAGGAATGGTTGAAGGCCGGCGCGCACTCGCCCCCGCGTGCCACCGCCACGTCCAGCAGCATGCGCTCTTCGAGCCAGAAATCGCCGCGCAGCAGCCGTTCCAGCGGCTCACGCCAGTTGTCGGGCTGCACCTCGGCCAAAAAGCCGACCCGCCCCAGCCTCAAGCCCAATATCGGGACGCCATGCGGGCTGGCCGCGCGGGCGGCGCGGAAGATCGTGCCGTCCCCGCCCAGGGTGATGAGGGCAGACAGCCCCTCGCAGTGCGCCAGTGCCTGCGGCTCGTCCCAGGCGGAGCCGGCCCAAAACGGGCAACCTTGATCGCGGAGATATGCGCCCATCTGCTCGGCCAGCGCCAGCGACTCCGGCTTCATGGGATGATACAGGATACCGATGGAGTGTTCGCTTGCCATCGCTTACAGCCTGGCCCGCAACCAGCCGGCGATCTCGGACTGCGGCAGCGCCGTCTGCTCGCCGGTCGCCATGGCGCGCGCCAGGACCGTTGCGCTGGCCAGTTCCTGATCGCCGAGGATCAAGGTATAGGCCAGCCCGGTCTTGTCCGGCGCTTAAGCTGGGCCTTCAGGCTGCGCTGGCCGAAAGACAGCAAGGCCCCGATCCCGGCATCACGGAGGTCACGCGCCAGCTTGAGCGCCGGGACACGGGCGAGGTCTCCCAGCGCCGAGACCTGGACGGCAGGTGCCGGCAGCGCTGGGGGCTGCACTCCCTGCTCGCGCAAGCTCAGGATCACCCTCTCGATGCCCATGCCGAAGCCGATGCCCGGCGTAGGCGGGCCGCCGAGCTCCTCGATCAGGCCATCGTACCGCCCGCCGCCACAAACGGCCGCCTGCGCTCCGATGCCCTCAGCCCATACTTCGAAAACGGTCTTCGTATAATAGTCAAGCCCGCGCACCAGGCGGAAATTGATGCGATAAGGCATGGCCAGCGCTTCCAGGTAGGCGCAGAGTGTGCTGAGGTGCGTGGCGCATTCCTCACAGAGATAATCGGCGCTATGTGGCGCATCATCCAGCAGCGGCTGCACGGCCTCTTCCTTGGAGTCGAGCAGGCGCAGAGGATTGATCGCCAGACGGCGGCGATCCACGTCATTGAGCTCATCCTCGTGGTTGCGGAAGTACTCCACCAGCCGGGCCCGGTAGGCAGGGCGGCACTTCGGGCAGCCGGTGGAGTTCAACTGGAAGTTGAGCCCGCGGAAGCCCAGCCGCGCCAGCAGCGTCCAGGCGAGGGACATGACCTCCAGGTTGACGGCCGGGTCCATCTCACCCAGCGCCTCGCAATCGAACTGGTGATGCTGGCGAAAGCGCCCGGCCTGGGGCCGCTCGAAGCGGAAGATCGGGCCGATGGCGAAAACCTTGACCGGCTGTGGCCAGACATGCATGCCGTGTTCGATGTAAGCCCGCATGATGCTGGCAGTAAACTCCGGGCGCAAGGTCAGGTCGGCGCCTCCCTTATCTTGAAAGGAGTACATCTCCTTGTTGACGATGTCGGTGCCTTGCCCGACACCCCGCACGAAGAGCCCCGTCTCCTCGAAAATGGGCGTATCCACCTGCTGATAGCCGAAGAGCGCGGCCACGGCCTGCATTTGCTCGGTGACGAAACGCCAGTAGGGCCGGTCCGCCGGCAAGATATCCTGCGTGCCACGTGGTGCCTGGTACACGACCGCCTCCGTCATTCCCCTGCTGCCGCCGAGGAACGGCGTGCCGCCCACTCCTCTAAGCTGCGCAGCGCTGTTTGCAACTTTTCCTGGCGCACGGCGACGGTCAGATCACCCTGGGTGCGTTCGAGCACGGGGCGCAGCATATCGGTGCTCCGGCGCAGCCCGCCCGTCAGGCTCTCGGGAAAGTTGACCGTGATCAGGTGGCTGTAGACCTCGTCCATCGTGGCCAGGTACGGCTCGCCCTCTGCCGCCTGGCCGCGGCGGATCAGGTCGAGGATGAAGCGCCGCAGCTCACTGGCCGCCTCAGCCAGGCCGTTGAGATACGCGGGGCAGGTATGCCAAGCTGCGCGGGCCCAGGCGGCTCGTTGCCGTGCACGAAAGCGTACAGCAAATGGGCCTCAGCCAGCTCCTTGAGCGCGTCCTGGGTATAGCCCATGTGGTAGAGATCAGGATACTGGGCCACATCGGCCGCCATCACGGCCGCTGCCTCGCGCGCCGTCTTGAGCAAGCGGACGGCATCGTCCCAGTCATGGCGGTGGATCGCCCGCACGCTGAGGGCGCAGAAACGGACCAGCTCGCGGCTGCGGTTGAGCGTCACATCTCGCACCTGGTTCTTGGCCGCGAACTCTTCCCTGATCGTGTCGACTATCCCTGCCAGTTCCGGCACCGGGCTCTCTCCTCTCGAAAAGAAAAGCTACTCCACATCTGAGTAAGTATAAGGCGAATGCAGGATGGCGTCAACAGTTCGCGGCGAAAAACACGACAGCGGGCCATGCCGATGGCCCGCTGTCAAACGAATGAAAACAGCCAGGAACCTATCCGAAACCCCCTAGAACGGCAATTCGCCTTCGTCGCCGCCGGCGAACTCATCATTGGCCGCGCCGGGCGCCACGGCATGGCCGGCTGCTGCAGCCTCCGGGGCCCCTTCGCCGCGGGCACCGAGGAACTGCAAGTTGGTGGCCGTCAATTCGAGGGTGGCCCTGGCTTTGCCTTCTCGATCGGTGTAAGCTTGGGCTTCGATATCACCTTCAACGAGGATCAGCTTGCCCTTTTGCAGGTATTGGGCCGCCGTTTCGGCCAGCTTGCGCCAGCAGGTCACCCTGAACCAGGTGGTTTTCTCCTGCTGCTCGCCGCTTTGACTCGTCCATCGGCGGTTGGCAGCCACCGTGAAAGACGTGACCGGGACCCCGCTCGGCGTATAGCGCATCTCCGGGTCCCGGCCGACGTTCCCGACGACGATGGTTTTCTGGTAAGACATGTGCGTGATCTCCTTTCGTGCGTGTGCTCGAATCAAACTTGTCGCGTCGGTCGTTATGATGCTCAGGTTACCACAAGTCGGGCACTTTGTCAAGAACATAAGTTCGGATAACGGCGTTTCGCTGTCGGGGCAAGACCTGTCATCATCCGCCGCTTGTCAGGTGGATCGCCTGGATCTCGGCACCATCCGGCACGGGGGTGCTGCCGAAATCTGCCCGCAGCACGAGCTGGCCATTCACCCGCACCACGATCATGCGGAAACTGAACTTGAGCGCGTCGAGCACGTCCTGCACGGTCATGCCTGGGCGCCACGCTACCTCATACTGTTGATTGACGCGAATCATGCTCTCTGACCAGCTCGACTACGTCGGGGAAATCGATGCCCAGCTCGTGCAGCTTCGACAGGGTCGGGACGCCGTCGGCGTCCCAGCCTCGCCGGCGGTAGACGGCATCGCATAGCTTCTGGTACTGCGCCTGCCGGTAGGCCTTGAGGGCGATGACCTTCTCGAGCGTGGTCATGGCAGAAGGGTCGAGCGCCAGGTTCTCGCGCAGCTGTTTATCGTAGCGTTCGGCCCGGCTCTCGTACTCGGCGACCGTCACCGGCCCTTGCGAGCGATAGGGGATGCGATCGTGCGCGCGCGTGCCGCCGCCCAGCCGCAAGTTGAAGATGCGTTGGAAGTTGTAGACCCGCTCTGACATGGTGATCAGGTCTTCCTTCGTCACTTCCAGGCCCGTGACGCCCGAGAACAGAGCCACGTAGTTGTCTACATGCTCGGGCACCTTCGCCGGCTCGGAGGTCGTGGCGTTGTCTGCCGGCTCGATATCGTTCCAGGGCAGCTTGCACAGCCCGTTGAGCCCGAACCAGGTGCGCCACATCGGGAAATAATGCAGCGCCTCGGCTTTATCCTGGAACGTCGGGATCTGGTTGTTGACCATATCCATGAAGATCAGCCAGGCCTCGTCGTGCTGCGGGCCTTTGTTGGCCAGGCCATAGCCGCCTTGCTGCGCCAGGCTCTCTTTGGTGACGTATTCGGAGTATTCCAGGCCCTTGGCTTCCATGCCGATGTCGTCCAGAAAAGCCCGGTCGGCGCCGAAGTGGGTCGCGAAGTAGTCCTTCATGCGGCGAGTGCCCAGGCCGGCGATCAACCCGAACCCCTCGCCCCTGGCCATCTGGTGGAGCATCTCCAGCGCCGCGGCGGCGTTGCCGAAGTGCAGGTCCAGCCCGCCGGTCTTCGCCAGGTCCAGCACGCCGGCCTCGTAGCATTCCATCACGAAAGCCGTGAGCGTGCCGAACGAGATCGAGTCTACGCCGTAATGATCACAATAGAAGTTGAGCTCCAGGATGGGCTGCGGGTCGAAGATGCCCAGATTGGAGCCGCAGCCGGCGACGGTCTCATATTCGGGGCCGTCCACCGACACGCATTTCCCCTGCCACGGGCCGGTGCGCAGGCAGACCTTGTCATCGCCCTTCGAACAGGCCATGGTGCAGCCATAGAAACAAGAGTCGAGGATGCCCTGCGTGAAGAGCCCATCCCAGACCCTGGAGTCGATCAGCCGGGAATCCTCGTGCGCGCCGAAACGGTAGTTCTTGATCGGCAGGAGATCATAGTCGTTCATGATCTCGACCAGGTGCGCCGTGCCCACCCGCCGCATGCGGTTCTGCTGATCGTCCAGCTCGTTGATCTCGCGATTGATGCGCTGGCCCACCTTGCGGATGCGGGCCATGTCGGCCGGATCGTTGGAATCGGCCTTGATGCCGGTGAAACGGCAGACGATGGCCTTGACGTGCTTGTCGCGCAGGAGAGTGCCCAGCCCGCCGCGCCCCGCCTGTTTGACGCGCACGATGCCCCGGCGGGGCTCGAACCAGCTTACATTCAGGCAGCCGATGCGCGTGTGCTCGCTGCCCTGGCCGGCCGAGACCACCGAGATGTTCCGCCGATCGGCATCATCGCGGGCGTACATTTCGGTGAGCTGGGTGGCCACCTCGTAGGTGTTGACCGCCTCCAGCGGCGCCTCGTCGATGAAGACCTGCCCGGCATCGCCGTCGATGAAGACGATCACGTCGCGCTCGGCCTTGCCCTGCAGCTCGAGCGCGTCCCAGCCGGAGAATTTCAGCAACGGGCCGAAGTAGCCACCCACATTCGAGTCGATAACGATCTCGGTCAGCGGTGAGATGGCCACCACGAGCGATTTCCCGGTGCCGGGATAGGAAGGGGTGCCGCAGATCGGGCCGGTGGTGATCACGATCTCGTTCTCGGGATCATCCCAGCGGGTCTGGCGCGTTACGGCTTGCCAGAGCCGCCAGAGACCGAAACCCTTGCCGCCGATAAAGACGCGCTTCATCTCTTCGGTCACCGGCCGGGCCTCGATCTGCCCGCTCCCCACGTTTACGTACAGAGTCTGGCCGGCATAGCCACGGTGCACTTTGGGCACCGCGTATTGGTACTCCGCCAGCCGCCGGTGCGCCAGCTTCATCGCTTCCAAAGTAGCATCCGTCGTCCCCATTCGGAACCTCCGCGTCGGTGTTACAGCCCGTCCTGCGGACGGCCTTATGTCTGCACCATAGCATGCCGGCGCCAGAGTGACCATGACCTGCGTCAGCAATTCGAGATAGGAGCGTCACGCGGCGACAGGCTCGGCTGCGACCTCTTTGCTGAAGATCAGCTTGCCGGCGCCCGGGGCCACATCCGCCACGACGGTGTCGCCGGAGGCGAAATGCCCCTGCAACATCTCCAGCGCCAGCGGGTCTTGCACGTACTGCTGGATGGCCCGCTTGATCGGCCGGGCCCCATAGGTGGGGGCATAGCCGACCTCGGCCAAGAAACTCTTGGCCCGGTTCGACATGCGCAGCTTCAATCCGTGCTCGGCCAGCAGCTTGTGCATGCGCAGCAGCTGGATGTCTACGATCTGCACCAGATCCGTCCGCGTCAGCGCGCGAAAGACGATGATATCGTCGACCCGGTTGATGAACTCGGGCGGAAAGTGTTCCCGCAGGGCGTCCATGGCCCGCTCCGAGCGCTGCTCGGCCGTGAGGCCCGGATCATTGATATATTGGCTGCCGATATTGCTGGTCATGATAATGACGGTATTGCGGAAGTTCACCGTACGCCCGTGTCCGTCGGTCAGCCGGCCATCGTCCAGAGACCTGCAGCAGCATGTTGAACACGTCACGGTGCGCCTTCTCGATCTCGTCGAAGAGCACGACACAGTAGGGCTTGCGCCGTACGGCCTCAGTGAGCTGGCCGCCTTCCTCGTAACCCACGTAGCCGGGCGGCGCCCCGATGAGGCGGCTGACCGTGTGCTGTTCCTTGTACTCGCTCATGTCGATGCGCACCATGGCGTTTTCGTCGTCGAACAGGAATTCGGCCAGGGCACGGCCCAGCTCCGTCTTGCCGACGCCGGTCGGCCCCAGGAAGACGAAGCTGCCGATGGGGCGGTTCGGGTCTTGCAGCCCGGCCCGTGAGCGGCGGACGGCGCTGGCCACGGCCTGTACGGCCTCGTCCTGGCCCACGACGCGGTGGTGCAACCGCTCTTCCATCTTCAACAGCTTCTCGATCTCGCCCTCGAGCAACTTGCTGACCGGCACGCCGGTCCAGGAGGCTACGACCTCGGCCACATCCTCGGCAGCCACCTCTTCCTTCAAGAGCATGCCGCGCCCCTGCATCTCTTGCAGGCTCGCCTCGGCCGCCTTGAGCGACCGCTCCAGCTCGACCAGCTTCCCATATTGCAGCTCTGACGCCCGGGCGTAATCCATGCGGCGCTGGGCGTCGTCGATCTCGACCCGCGTCCCTTCGATCTGCTGCTTCAGCTCGGCCACGCGAGTGATGAGCTCACGCTCACTCTTCAGCCGCGCGCAGCGTCTGCTGTCTCCTCGCGCAGGTCCGCCAGCTCGCGCTCCAGTGTCGCCAGGCGCACTTTGCTGGCTTCGTCGCTCTCGCGTTTGAGCGCCTGGCGCTCGATCTCGAGCTGGACGGAGCGGCGCTTGATTTCGTCCAGTTCCGCCGGGTCGGAGGTGATCTCCATGCGCAGGCGGCTGGCAGCCTCGTCGATCAGGTCGATGGCCTTATCGGGCAGGAAGCGGTCCGCGATGTATCGATGCGACAGCATAGCAGCGGCGATCACCGCCGCGTCCGTGATGCGCACGTTGTGATGCACTTCATAGCGTTCCTTGAGCCCGCGCAGGATCGAGACCGTATCTTCGACGGAAGGCTCGTCTACGAGGACGGGCTGGAAGCGTCGCTCCAGGGCCGGGTCTTTCTCGATGTGCTTGCGGAATTCATCCAGCGTCGTCGCGCCGATGGCGTGCAGTTCGCCACGCGCCAGCATCGGCTTGAGCATGTTGCTGGCGTCCATGGCGCCCTCCGCTGCGCCTGCGCCCACTACGGTGTGCAGCTCGTCGATGAACAAGATGACCTGTCCGGCCGACTCCGAGATCTCTTTGAGCACCGCCTTGAGCCGCTCCTCGAATTCGCCGCGGTACTTGGCGCCTGCTACCAACGCGCCCATATCCAGCGCGACCACCCGCTTTTCCTTCAAGCCTTCGGGCACATCGCCACGGACGATGCGCTGCGCCAGGCCCTCGACGATGGCGGTCTTGCCCACACCCGGCTCGCCGATCAGCACCGGGTTGTTCTTGGTGCGCCGGCTCAGGATCTGGATCGTGCGGCGAATTTCTTCATCGCGCCCGATGACGGGGTCCAGTTTCGCCTGGCGGGCAGCCTGCGTCAGGTCGCGGCCGTATTTCTCCAGCGCCTTGTAGGTGCCCTCGGGGTTCTGGCTGGTCACCCGCTGCGAGCCGCGGATGGCCGTCAGGGCCGCCAGGATCTTGTCGCGGGTGATGCCCTGGCGAGCCAGGAACTTCTGCGCCTCTTCGCCCTCCTTGCCGGCCAGCGCCAGGAGAAAATGCTCGGTGCTGACGTAGTCGTCGTGCATGGCGTTGGCTTCGGCATAGGCAACTTGCAGGAGGCGGTTCAAGGTGCCGCTCAGCGCCGGCTGCACGTTCGAGCCGTAAACCTTCGGCCGGCGCGCCAGGTCGGCCTCGACCTGGCTTTGCAGCGCACCCGGATTGAGCCCCATCTGCTGGATGACCTCCGGCACAACCCCTTCCGGCTGTGCCAAAAGCGCCAGCAGCAGGTGGGCCGGCTCGATTTGCCCGTGATTGTATTGGGTGGCCGCCTCCTGGGCCGCGAGGACGGCTTCCTGCGCTCGTTGAGTATACCGGTCTAAACGCATGATCCCTCTCCAATGACGCTCACTTAAACACATGATCGAAGCTCTCCCCTCGGGGAGGCTCCGCTTTCGAACGATTCCAGCTTCCAGTATGCCGCAGCCCGCGTTAGAAATACGTTGGCGGGGCGTTAGCGATATGTGAGAGGGGCCAATGTGTCGCGGGGCAAGCTCGGAGGAGGGCGCTCTGCCTTCGGTGCAGGCGAGGCGCTCAGCCGGCGGCGCGGGGCCGTTCGTAGACGCCGCGCCAGCCGTTCAGGCGGATCTGCAGCACCTCGCACAGCATGCGCAGCGTGTCGCGGACCGCGCTGACCCGGCTATCGCCGTCGAAGTACCAATCGATGGGCACGCCGACCACCCGATAGCCCCGGCGCAGGGCGATGAACAGCGCTTCGACGTCGAAGCTCCAGCCGAGCGTGGTCAGATCGGCAAAGATCTCGAGGGCCACCTCGCGCCGAAAACTCTTGAATCCGCATTGTGAGTCCGGGAACTGCGGGATGGCCATCCCGCGGACGATCAGGTTGAAGACCCGCCCCATGAGATGCCGGTAGGCCGGCTCGCCATAGCGGTGGGCTCCCGGCCCTTCGCGCATGCCGATGGCCACATCGTAGCCTTCCAGCATGGGCGGCAGGAATTTGTCGAGCTCGCCGATAGGCATGGACAGGTCGGAATCACACATGAAGAGGTAGCGGCCCCGCCCGGCCAGCATGCCGGCCCGCACGGCCGCGCCCTTCCCTTTGGCGCTGTGCAACACGCGGACGAAAGGGTAGCGCCCCGCGAAGTCCTCTGCGATCGCCGTCGTGCGGTCGTGGCTGCCATTCTCCACCACCAGCACTTCCATGCAACCCGGACGGCTCTGCGCGTACTCTACCACGCTGTTCAACGACCTTGGCAGGCGCGACTCTTCATTGTATGCCGGGATGATGATGCTCGCCAGCACCTCCTCCGCCGGCCCTTGCATGGCCATGCCCGTGGGCAATGGTGCGCTTGCCGTGCTCACGATCACTCTTTGCCCTCTTTTTGTCGCAATTTGCCCCGAAGTCCCTGTATGGAGAAAGCGCTGGCGAACTCGCGAGGTCCTTCACCGTGCCGCGTGCGCTGCTACCAGCGCATCAGGTTTCTCAACGCGAAGCCCGCGATGAGCTCTACGACCACCGCGCCGCCCCAGAGCAGATAGGCACCCTGGCGCTGCACCTGGCGATAGATCAACACGCCGCCTACCACATTGGCGCCCCAGGCGAACAGGCCGATCAGCGGCAGCGCAAACAGCTCGGTCTTGCCGGCAATGCGGTCAGGCAGACCGTTGGCGTCGAAGTGCAGTGGCAGGTTTGCCGAGAGCGCCGGGAACCGGAAGCACAAGGCGCCAAACAACAGCAACACGCCCGCGAGGCCCAGGCCGATGAGCGCCAGGGCCTGCCGGTCACGCCAGAGCGCCCACGTCCAGAGGGGGGGCCGCTGCACCTGGGCCTGCAGCGGGGCGCGCGATCCCCAGACGATAGCGTTCCTGCAGGGCGTTGATGAAAGCCTCCGGATCGGATGGCGAGAGCCCAAAGTTGCCGCTGGCAGTGACCAGGATGACTTGCTCGGGCAAGGGGCGAGTGGCGTAGCCCCGCACGCGGCCCAGTTGCTTGCTGGCGATCCAGCGGCAATCCGGGCAGGGAAAATGCCAGGGCCGGGGCGGCGCCTCGTTGGCCAGGTCCGCCCCCCGTTGGATGCGGAGGATCTCTCCCATCGGCACCACCTGGCGCATCGGCCCCCAGACAACGGTCACACCATCTCGCTCGACCCAGTACTCCAGAGCAAAAGCGCCATGCGTGCGATAGGCGACATAGATCAGGATCGGCAGGCTGGCGAGAACGCATAGGCCCAGCAGGTAACTGGCGGCGTCTGGGCCACGGACAGAGACCACACGCACGAAGAGGACATCCAGCAGGAGCATGCCGAGGACAAGCAGGATGCCTTTCCAGCGATCAGGGTTATCGCAAGGCTTGAAGCTCATGTTCTATTCCCGCCCGTCTGGCAGATGCAGGTCCCAGTGGGCCAGTTCGGCCAGCTGTGCGCGATCGGTCATGTCCATGTTCAAAGGCGTGACCGAGATGTAACCGTGCGCCAGAGCGCCGAGGTCAGTGCCTTCCTCGGGCTCGCCGGCGGGCGGGTCGCCACCGATCCAGTAATACGGCCTGCCTCGGGGGTCCAGGCGTTCGATCAGGATGTCGCGGTAGACCCGGCGACCAAGCCGCGTCAGCTGGATGCCCCGCATCGCATGGCCGGGCAACGCCGGAAGGTTGATGTTGAGCAGCCTGCCGGAGGGCATGCCACGCTCCAGAACGTGCGCGGCGACGGCAGCCACGACGTGCCCGGCGAACTCGAAATCGGCATCGCCGGCCTGGGGAAGCTCCTGGGAAGCGGCGATGGCCGGCAGCCCCGCCACGGCAGCCTCCATAGCGCCGGCCACCGTGCCCGAGTAGGTGATGTCGTCTCCCAGGTTCCCTCCCAGGTTGATGCCCGACACCACCAGGTCGGGGCGCTGGGGCACCACGCCGAGCAGCGCCAAGCCCACGCAGTCTGACGGCGTGCCGGTCGTGGTGAATAGGGGCAAACCGTCCTCGGTGTGTCCCCGGTCGATCCGGAGCGGCTTGTGCATGGTCTTGGTGTGCCCGGCCGCCGACCAGTTGTGGTCAGGCGCAAAGACCGTCACCTGGCCCAGCCGGGCCATGGCGTGGGCCAGGGCCTTGAGCCCCGGCGACTGGTACCCGTCGTCATTCGTAAGCAGAATGTGAGGCATCGCTTGTCTTGCAGCCGGTTTACTGCGCCGGCGTGGCTGTTGGCGTCGGCGTTGGCGTCGGCGTGGCCGGGGGCTTGTGCTTGACGATGATCGTCACTGGATCGCTCTGGGTCGAATTGCCGGCCTTGTTGAACGCCTTCACCGTGATGGTATGGGTCTCGGGGCCATCGCCGGCCATCGTGATCGTCCAGGCGATGCTGTAGGGCGCGAGGGTCGTCTCGCCGATCAGCTTGCCGTCGAGATAGAACTCCACCCTGTCCATCGCCCAGGTGTCCTGGGCGTCGGCCGTGATGTTGACGACCTCGTCCTCTTCCATCACGTATTCGGGGTCTTTGCCCGAGGCGTCCTTCTCCGGGTGAATGATCTTCACCTTGGGCGCCGCATTGTTGACGACCACCTGGATATTCGTGGTTTCGACGCTGCCATCGTTCTTCATCACCGTCAGTCGCAGGTGATAGAGCCCGTCAAAGCCCGTCGTATTCCATATTTCCAGCAGGCCGTTGGTCACCTGGTTGTTGTGTGTGCCGCCGACTGGCGTCCATTCGTCGGGTTTGCTCTGCGACGCCACCTCCAGCTTGTAAGCGTGGAAGTTGGCACCGCGCGCCGTGCCCGTGATCGGCACGGTCCCGCGCACCGAGCCGCCCATGATCGGTCCGGTGATCGCCACGTCGCCGGTCGAGGCCGCCACCGCGCTGCACGGGCCATCCTCATCTGTGGGCGGCTGCGGCAAGTCCTTTTGGGTGCGGACCCAGTCGGCCGCGTTGGAAGGAAAGATCTGGTAGACCTTGCGCACGACCGCGTCCGGCGGCGTGCAGGGCGATGCCAGCTTACCGTTGTTTTTGTTGATCTCAAAGGCCTGGAACATGTCATCTTTCTGCGTTGGCACGTGGCCGGTCAGGAAGATGTCGTCGGTCGTCTGCGGGCAGTCAGGGGTTGGCAGCAGGCCCGACGGGACGCAGACGGTGGCGTGCTGGATGCCGGGCGGTTCTTGCCAGGTCTGCACCGGTTGGCCGGCCATCGCCTTTAGCATGATGGCGTGCCAGATCGGCGCCGCGCCCAGGGAGCCCGTCGATTGGGCCATCGGGTGATCGTCGCTGTTCCCCGTCCATACCCCTACCACGAGCTGTGGCGTGTAGCCCAGCGTCCAATCATCCTTGTAGTCGTTGGTCGTGCCGGTCTTGGCGGCCACCGGCCGGTCGGGCAGAACGAGGTAATCGGCGTACGAGCCGAAGGCGACCGGGCGAGGGCTGGGGTCGCTCAGCACATTGTCGAGCATGTAGACGGGCGCCGGATCGAACACGCGCTCGGTGGTCGGCTTATCGTAGCGCTCGAGGGTGTTGCCGTCCTTATCGCGCACCTCGAGCACGAAGACCGGGTCGAGGTTGCGGTAGCCAGGGCGCTTCTGGTCGTCTGGAACGGGCTGACCGGCCATGATGCCACCGTTGGCGAAAACGCTGTAAGCATAGGTGTGGTCCAACAGCGTGATCTCGCCGCCGCCCAGCGTCAGCGCCAGGCCATAGTAGCTGAGCTCCTTGTCGAGGCTGCTGACCCCGGCTTTGCGGGCAGTCCGGATGACGTTGCCTACGCCGACCTGGCTCATCAGCCAGACGGCGGGGATGTTGTAGGAGCGTTGCAGCGCCCAGCGCAGTAGCTGCGGCCCATGGTAGGTGCGATCGTAGTTCTCGGGCACGTAAGGCCCGTTGATCGCGTCGGGAAACACTGTGCGAACGTCCATCACAAAGGTCGAAGGTGAATAATTGCCCGACTCGAAAGCCGTCAGGTAGGTGTAAGGCTTGAACGAGGAGCCGGGTTGCCGCGGCGAGACGGCGACGTTGACCTGGCCGTCGATACTATCGTCAAAATAGTCCAGGCTGCCGACCATGGCGAGCACCTCGCCGGTCGGCGGGCGGATGGCAACCACGGCCGCGTTGGTCATCTGATGATCGTACTGCTGGCCCGGAGATTGTAGTTGCGGGATGACCGGCAGGTTCTGCAGGCCTCCCTGGCACGCCTTGGGCTGCTTCATCTGCACGGCGGCGATGTGGCTGCGCGCTACGCATTCCGCATACGCCTGCAGGTTCCAGTCCAGCGTCGTATAGACCTGTAGGCCGTTCTCCCAGATGTAATAGGGGTCTTCGGCAGTGTTGTACTGTTCCTCGATCTGGTTCAGGACATAGAGCGCGAAATGCGGCGCGTCGGGCGGGATCTGATAGCGCTGCTCGGCGCTTTCCCGCGTGTATTGCCACAGCGTTGTGGGCAGTTTCTTGGCGGCATCGGCCTCGGCCTGGGTGAGCATGCCGGCCTTGACCATCGCATTGAGCGCCCGGGCAGTGGCCGGCCGGTCGCCCGTCGCCACCAGCGGCAGATCCTGGTCTGTCAGGAAGCCCTGGCCAACGAGGTCGTTGAGCAAAGGTGTGTTGAAATAGCGGGTGGCCTTCTGTGCCTGGGCGTCCGTGATGTAGCCGGCATCCACCATCGCCTGAAGCACGGCGCGCTGGCGACGATAGGCGTCGGCGGGTGCCTGCAGGGGATTCAAGCCCGGATACTCCGGGATGGCCGCCAGCACGGCGACCTCGTCCAGGCCCAGTTCAGACACCGGCTTGTTGTAATAGACCTGGGAGGCGGCCTCGATGCCATAGGCCGCGTTGCCGTAGGAGATCAGGTTGAGATACCATTCCAGGATCTGGTCCTTGCCCTGCTTGCCCGGGTATTTGC
Source organism: uncultured Chloroflexia bacterium (assembly GCA_963808455.1). Taxonomy (GTDB): domain Bacteria; phylum Chloroflexota; class Anaerolineae; order CG2-30-64-16; family CG2-30-64-16; genus CAWEHT01. The sequence continues at coordinate 30,862 of CAWEHT010000155.1, forward strand.
GGGTGATATCCAGGGCCATGATCACTTCCCGGATCTTGCGGGAAACCAGGGGGCGGTAGCGGTCCTTGGGGTCGATCAAGGTGAGCTTGACCAGCTGCTGGGTGATGGAGCTGCCGCCTTGCACGGCGTTGCCGCGCAGATCATTGACGAGGGCGCGTCCAAGGCCGCTGAAGTTCACACCGAGATTGGTGTAGAAGTTGCGGTCTTCGAGGGCAATGGTCGCCTCACGCGCCAGGATAGGTATCTGATCGATGGTCAGATAGGTGCGGTCGCCTCGGTAAGGACGGGGATCGATGGATTCGTAGAGCAGATGCTGGCCTGTGCGATCGTAGAATCTTGACGGTCTGGTACGTGGATTGTTGGGTCTGGATGGCACTGGGGTCAGGCAAGCCCTGCCGCGAAATAGGCATACACACCGGCGAGCGAGGCAGTGGCGCCAAAAAAGAGGAAGCCAACAAAGGCCAGGATCGCCAGCAAACAACCGGCCCCCAACCGAAGGGTCCATTTTCCGATGTGCGGCCCAGAAGTTGCGCGTCGTTGGCGACGCCTGCGCTGGATCAATTCACTGCGATTCATAGGGTCACAAGGCATGTTAGCAGAAGAAGGCAGGCTTGGCAAACGAGCACGCCGGCGTGCTTGTTTCGGGCAGTTGGCGCGCGACCTGCCGACGCGATCCGGACGCCACACCCCCAGAGTTTCGTGCGACGGCCTCGAGCGGCCAGGCAGGGAGCGTGGTATAATGCACACGAGGTTTGACGATGTCAAGGCTGGATGTCGAAGGTCTCAAGCGGCGCATCAGCGACGCCGCCCTCGGGCAGGGGCAAGTGCGCCTGGTCTATCTTTTCGGGTCGCTGGCCGGCGGCCAGGTCGGGCCGCTGAGCGATGCTGACCTGGCTGTGCTGCTCGCTCCTGGCGCGCCGGTGGCACGCAGCCGGTCGCAGCTTGCAAGCCTCTTTTCCGCCGGGCTCGAGGGCGTTGCCGTCGATCTGGTCATCCTCAACCGGGCGCCCGTCGAGTTGGCGTACGCCGTCATTGCTCAAGGCGAGATCCTCTTCCAGCGTGATCCGGCAGAGCGCGTCGAGTACGAGGCGGACGTGCTGAGCCGCTACGGGGACTTCTTGCCTTTTTTGCGGATCCAGCGACAGGCCATCCTGGAAGGAACGGGGCATGAGCGTCGAGTTCGCCGGCATCGAGAGGCGCTTGGACGAACTGAGCGAGCGCTTGCTGCGCCTGGTGCCGCTGAGCGAGAGACCGCGGACTGATTTCGAGCGCGAGCCTTATCTGCGCGATATCGTCGAGCGCAATGGAGAACGGCGTTTGTGTCTATATCGGCTATTACGGGCCGCGGGAAATCAAGTATTCAGGGAGCGGCGGCGCAGGCAACGGTAACTGGGGTTTTGCTCCCTGTAGCTACCCACAAGCCTGCACCGGCGAATACGATATCTACGTCGTAGCATGCCCTCCCAACGTACCGACGTACGGACTGAGCCTTGATCCAAGCGGTACCCCGCCGCCACCGGCCAAATCGCAGGAATGGAACGCGGACGTCACTAACAAATGTGCTGCCGGGCAGTGGACGGGCATTGTCTTCAGAGGTACCCATTGACCACGGTGGGCGCGTGCCCTACGCCGGGCCTTCAGCTGAAGGCTGCCGGGACCGGCAGGCCGGCGAGCCGCCCACCAACGGGAACACAGGGGCGCAGCTCGGATGGAGGGATTACGTTAGCTTTGAGAGGATGAGCAGGTGGCTCAGCCCGAAGGCCTGCAGGGGCGTATGCTCCAGGGCATACAGCACGCGGCGCAAGGCCTGGCCCAGGGCGGGGCGGCTGGCGACGACGTTGTCGAAGCCCGGGTAGATCACGCTGTGGTGCACGAGCTGCACGGGCTGGTCGGCGAAGAGCGCCATCAGGCTGCGGCCGGTGTAGGCGCGGACGTGCGGCGCCAGGCGGTCGCGGAGGGCATCGGGCAGCCAGTTGATGAACGGGGTATTGCCGAAGTGATAGCGCCCGCGCCAGTAGTGGCCGTGCGTCTCGAACGGGTAGCGCCGGTTGGGGGCAAAGATCACGATCTTGCCACCGGGCGCGGCGACGCGCACCATCTCGCGGGCGGCGGCCCGATCGTCTCGCACGTGCTCGATGACCTCGTGCGAGAAGACTACGTCAAAGCTGCCGTCGCCGAAAGGCAGCTCCTCGACCGGCGCCACGACGATGCGTGGCCGGGACGGCGCTGGCCTGTTCCCTATTTCCTTATTGCCCATTCCCTCGTGTGCCTGCGCGGCCGCGGCGAAATCGATCTCGATGCCGGTCACGAGCGCGCCGCAGCGGCAGAATTGCGACGTGTAAGCGCCGACGCCGCAACCGGCGTCCAGGATGCGCGCGTGCCCTCGAGGCGTACATGGCCCCTGACCAGGGCCAGCCGGCGCTCCTGCCCGGCGCGCCAGACGTACGACGGGTGGCCCAGCCGGGCCGCGTCCTCGGCGCCGCGCCGGAAAGTTATCCCTTCCTGTTTCTGCAAGTCGTCCTCTGCCGTTCCTGGCGTTTCAATCAGCCAGGCTGGCCGGGCTGGGGATAGGCATCCAGCCAGCGCCGGCTTTGATCGAGAAGGTAGGCTGCGTGTACGATAGCACCCTCGGCATCCGGCCGAAAGTAGCTTTGCCCGGGCGTCAGGTCAGGCAGCCCGTTGGGGTAGCGGGTAGGGATGTAGAATCTGTCCAGGGCGGCTGCCTTCTCAACCCAATCTGGAAGATTGGGCAGACCTGGGCGGCCGGGGAACTCCGTGACCAGCTTCTGCAGAGAATGACCCCAGGGCTCCTCACCGATCAGGTACCACAACGCCTTGACAGCCTTCTCGCCGGCCTGTTCGGCGATAAAGCAGGCGTGCGCGTAAAATTCCGCATCGAGCAGCGTCCTGGCGGCGCGCAAGTCGTCTGAAGCTGTGACAAGCCAGCGCTCGGCGGTATAACGGTCTTCAGTCTGACTCATACAGCACGATCCCCTCGCGCAGCGCTCGGGCCACAAAGTGGCGCTGGCGCATCTGCTCGAACTCCTCAGGTGTGTAGATCAGGGCTTCGACCGCGATCCCCGGCAACGCCAGGTTGAGCTCGCGGAGAAGGCCTTCATAGCGCTCCAAGAAACGTTTCGCTGTGTGTTGCACCAGGATGAGGTCGGCGTCGCTGTGCCTCGAAGCTTCGCCACGAGCCCGGGAGCCGAACAGGACGGCTTTGAGGAATCCCATGCCGGCGAAAAACCGGCTCCAGGCTCTGCCGGATCGACTCGACTGTCATTTGCTCTGTGGCCATTCACGTCCCCCGGCGCCTACCGCGGCCTCCAACCCTGGCACCACTTGCCTTCCCTTTGATTATCCATGGAAGGGCCGGATGGAGCAAGCGCGCCCATGCTCATAGACGAAGCAGGTGAAAGCCGCATAATGACCAACTGGGCCGAGCGACTGTCCCAACCCTAGCGATCAGGTCGCGTTGGGGTTGGCGTGCTTGCCATAATATTCGTGCTTGTCCGTCAGCGAGGCCAGGGGATCAGGACGGAGGACGCCAAGCGCGACTTTGACAAGCAACTCGAGGGGAAGTACAGTAATGCTGTACATATGTGAGGAGATGCGATATGACCATTCACACGACTTACACCGCCTTGCGGCGAAGCCTGGCTTCCTTTCTTGATAGCGTGACCGATGGCAACGAGGTTGTCATCGTTAAACGACAGCGGGCGCCGCGCCATCGCTCTCATCCCTGCTGACGAACTGGCCAGTCTTGAAGAGACCGCGCACCTGCTGCGCTCACCCGCCAACGCCGAACGACTGCTGGCTGCCTACACACGTGCTGTCGCTCAGGAGGGGATGCCTCAAACTCTAGACGAGCTCAAGCGTGAGGTGGGATTTGAGCCCTGAGCGCTATCTGGCCGTCTTCCAACCCGAATTCTTGGAGGACCTGCGCTATTGGGTCCAGGCGGAATATAAGGTGGCGTTGCGGGCCTTTGACCTGGTCGAGGCCATCCTGCGAGACCCGTTCCAGGGTGTCGGCAAGCCCGAGCCCCTCAAGCGTACACTGCCGGGCACCTGGTCTCGTCGCCTGACCGAGGAACACCGCCTGGTGTACCTCGTCAGCGGCAATCGTATCGACTTTCTCCAGTGCCGCTACCATTATTGATCGCCCTTCAGCCTTGCGGCTGGCCCGCCGCGGCGCCTGGGGCGAGGTCGCTGGCGCCTTCGGCTGCAGCCAGTGCGCCAGCGCCGCAATCTTGCCCTTGGATCGACTCCTGGTTACGTCTTCAGATCGATCTCCAGCTTGTAGCCAAACCGCACGGTGTTGTCCGTAAGGCGCAGCCAATCAGGGCGCAGCACGTAGAAGCGCGCCCGGGCCAGCGGCCCGGCGAGCACTTCCGGCCCCTGGCTCCCCGCCAGCAAGGCCCCGACAAAGGCGTATTTCCGGCCGTAGACGGCAGCGGCGTGCGGCAGCTCGCCTGCGGGCACACGGGCGGCCCGGCCGCGCACCTGCAGGCCCTGGATCGACTGCCAATCCTGCCCGTCGCTCTGGATCGTCGCCGCCACATCCGGGCCGGCCGCCAGGTTCTGCCCGTGCCGGGTGCGCTCCTCGGACAGAAAGTAGAGGTTGAGCCGCTCGTCATGGGCGTAGAAGACGGCCGCCGCCCACGGCCGGCCCAGCCCGTCCACGGTGGCCAGCGCCAGCGTCGAATGGGCTGCCAGAAAATCGGCGATGCGGGCCAGCGCGGCCGGGTCGGCCATCATTCAGCCGTCTTTTTCCTGGGGATGCCGAGCCAGCGATAATACAGGTCGTTCTCGAAACCCAGGCGGGCCAGCATCCGCCCCACCAGACCGTTGACGATGTCGTCGATGGTGCGGGGCCGGCTATAGAACGCCGGCACCGGCGGGAAGATGATGCAACCGATGCGGGCCGCCTGCGCCATCAGCTCGATGTGGCCGAGATGCAGCGGCGTCTCGCGCACGACCAGCACGAGCGGGCGCCCTTCCTTGAGCTGGACGTCCGCCGCGCGTGCGATCAGGTCGTCGGCGTAGCTGTTGGCGATCGCCGACAGCGACTTGATGCTGCATGGGACGACGATCATGCCGGCGGTCGGGAATGAGCCGCTGGCGATGGCCGCGCCGATATCGTTCGGCCGGTAGGACGTGGAGGCCAGAGCCTCGACATCGCGAGGGGCCCAGTCGGTTTCCTCGACCATGGTAATGCGCGCGGCCGGGCTCAGCACCAGGTGCGTCTCCACGTCCGCCGTCGAGCGCAAGACCTCCAGCAGCCTGATGCCGTAGAATCTGGCCCGATGCACCCGTCATCCCGACCACCAGGCGCTTTGCCGGCTCTCCCATCTACTTTACCCCCCAGTGCAATGCCACCGTCCCCATCATCGCCAGCCGATAGCGCACGTCGCGCAGGCCGGATCTCTCCATGATCCGCCGCAAGGCAGCCGGGTCCGGGAAGGCCCTGGTGGACTGCGGCAGATAGGTGTACGCCTCGCGCTGCCCGCTGAGCAGGCCGCCGATCAGGGGCACGGCGCCGAAGAAGTACAGATCGAAGAACCGGCGAAAGAGCCGCCCCGCAGGGCGCGTGATCTCGAGACAGACCACGCGCCCGCCCGGGCGGGCCACGCGGGCCTGTTCGGCGAAGGCGGCCGCGATATCCACTACGTTGCGCATCATGAAGCCGGAGCAGACGGCATCGAAAGTGCCGTCGGGGAACGGCAGCGCCAGCGCATCGCCTTCGCTGAGAGGAAAAGCGAGCCCAGGGTGCTTGCTGCGCCCGCGCAGCATCATCGCCCGCGCCAGATCGAGGCCCACCACCCGCGCCGGGCCTGTCCCCGGAGGGCCGGCGGGAGCGCGCCGCAGGGCTTCGAAGGCGAGGTCGCCGGTCCCGGTCGCCACGTCCAACAGCCTCCCGCCGGGGGGCAACGCGCACAGGGCCACGACCGCCCGCCGCCAGGCCTGGTCGCGGCCGAAGGTCATCAGCCGGTTCATCAGGTCGTAGCGCGGCGCGATCGCCGTAAACATACGACGGACGTAGTCCCGCTTCTCGGGCGGCGGCGGCAGCACGCTCCTGGGGTCTTCCACTTTCGGCTCACCTACCCACGGATGAACATCCACGGCGCCAGCCAGCGCTGCAGACGATCGACGACGAAGTAGAGCAAGAGGCCGAGCAGGCTCATCGCCGCCACGCCCGCGTACATCTCGGGATAGGCCAGCCGCCCCCAGCTCTCGACGATGATATAGTAGCCCAGGCCGGACGTCGTGGCAAAGGACTCGGCAAAAAACAGCACCGCGATGGCAGTGCCCACGCTGATACGCAGCGCTGTGAGCGCGGCGGGCACGGTGGCCGGCAAGTAGACGAAGCGGAAGAGCGCCCTCCGGCCCGCGCCCAGCGACCGCACCGAGTAAATCAGCTCCGGGCGCAGCGCGCTGGCTTCGTCGCGCACCACCACCAGGATCTGGAAAAAAAGCACCAGGAAGATGATGAAGATCTTGGAGCGCTCGGCGATGCCCAGGAAGAGCAGGATGATCGGCAGGAACACGATCTTGGGTATCGGGTAGAGGATATAGATGATCGGCGAGAACAGCCGGTTCAGCCGCGGGCTCTGCCCCAGGGCCAGCCCTGCGGGCACCCCGGTGGCCACCGCCAGGACCACGCTGGCGACCACGCGCCAGGCGCTGACCAGAAAGTGCCAGGCCAGGCCGTTCGGCAGGGCGTGCACGAAAGCCACGCCCACCGCAACGGGATCGGGCAGCACGTCAACGTGGACGATCAGCGCCACGATCTCCCAGACGGCCAGCAGCCCGGCGGCGGCCAGCGCCAGGTCACGCCGCTGCATGGCGTTTGCCTTCCTCCGCCAGGACGTCGAGGGCGGATCGCAGCTCGCCGCAGCGCTCCAGAAAACCGGTCCGGCCCCGGTAGCCCGGTGAGCCGGCCTCGGGGTTCTCTATGACGCGCGCCTCACAGGCCGGCGGCCGGCCCAGCACGAGGATGCGCTGCCCGAGGTAAACGGCCTCGTCGATGCTGTGCGTCACCAGCAGCGTGGTGACCGAGGTCTCACGGCGCAGCTCGGCCGTGAGCTGTTGCAGGTCCTCACGCGTCAGGGCGTCGAGCGACGAAAAAGGCTCGTCCATCAGCAGCAGGTTGGGGTTCTGCAACAGGGAGCGGGCGATGGCCGTGCGCTGCCGCTGGCCGCCGCTGATCTGCGCCGGATACGCGTCCCGCAGCCCGGCGATGCCCAGGCGCTCCAACCACCGATCGACCTGATCGGGCGTGATGCCGGCCCGCGGGTAGGGACGCGGCCCGCTGCCGGCAGCCCTCTTGTGCCTGTAGAAGTGGCCCATGCGCATCACCAACGCCACATTTTCCCATACGGTGGCCCAGGGCAGCAAGCCGTAGTCTTGCAGGATCAGGCCGGTGCTGGCGAGCGGGCGGGCGACCGGATGGCCCAACACCAGGACCCGGCCGGCCTGCGGCTGGCGCAAGCCGGCGATCAGGTAGAGGAGCGTGCTCTTGCCGCAACCCGACGGCCCGATGATGGCCCACGCCTCGCCCGCTGCCACCCCCCAGCTGAAGCGCTCGAAGAGCGGCGGCCGGTCGGGATAGGCGAAGGTCATGCCCTCGATCTGGATCATTGGGGCAGGTACGAGGAGTCCACCATATCGCTGTACGGGATGTCGCGAGCGATCAGGCCTTTTGCGCGCATCCACTGGACGACGTCGGCCATCTCCGCCGGGGTGGGCAGGCTCTTCGCCGGGAAGGGCGGCATTTTGAAGGTGCCCTGGATCGACTGCGGCACATTGCCCTTCTGGATCAGGACATCCTGATACTTGCTAGGGTGCGCGTTCAACTCTTTGACGGCTTCTTCCCAGGCGACCAGGAACTTCCGGACCGTGCCAGGTTTGTCGCGCAGCGTCTCCACACGGAAGCTGAGGTACGACTGCGAGTATTGCGGGAACGCCGAATCGTCGGCGATGAGGCGCGCGCCGCCGGCCTGGGCGCCCTGCCCCAGGGGGTCGGGCAGGGTGGCCGCCTTCAGATTGCCGTTCATCAGCTGCTCGAATCGCACGGGGATAGCCGTGACCTCGATCACATCGATGTCGGCCGGCGCCAGGCCCTGCGCCTGCAGCACGCGATCGGTCACGTACTGGATGACGGTGTTCTGGCTGATGCCTATCGGGATGCCCTTCAGGTCGGCCACGGACTTGATGGAGCCGTTGGGCGAAGCCAGGATGCGGAACTGCGGCGCGTTGGGATAGGAGATGCGGGCTGTGCGCACGATCTTGATCTTGGGCGCCTCTTTGTCGAACAGCCCGACGGCCACGGCGTCGTTGACGACGCCATCGATCTGTCCGGTCTGGAGCAAAGCGTCACGCTCCTGCGCGCTTTTGGCCGTCACGAAGTTCACCTGGATGCCCTGGTCCTTGAAGTAGCCGTTTTGGTCCGCCACGTACAAAGGGATGACGTCCAGGATGGGCAAGAGCCCCATCTTGAGATGCGCGTCGTCGGCCGGGGAGGCAGGGGCAGAGCAGGACGGCACGACAGCCGTGGCCAGGATCAGCAGGGCGCCCAGGATGGCGGCGCGATAGGGTTTATGCAAGAATACCAACCTCCTTTTTTCATCTTGCTCCAAGATGCATTTGCGCTTTCCCCGCCCGCAACGGCGGCGGGGCGGGGCGCTCCTGCGAGGCAGTGGCCCGCACATGGCAGGGCCGGCCCGCCCGCAGACCCGGCAACTCAGAAATGGAGCCCAAGCCAGGCTGCAACGAAGATCAGCACGCTGATGTAGCCGTTTACGTTGAAAAAGGCCAGGTTGAGGCGGCTGAGATCGTCAGGCTTCACCAGGCTATTTTCCCACCACAGCAGCGCGGCGACGCCCGCCGCGCCGATCCAGAAAGCCAGGCCCAGGTGCAGGGAAAGGCCCACGCCGGCGAGCGCCAGCAGGGTCAAGGCGTGATTGACTCTGGCCCAGCGCAGAGCCCGCGCGTTGCCGAAACAGGCCGGCACGGAGAACAGGCCTTCCGCCCGATCGAACTCAGTATCCTGGCAGGCGTAGATGATGTCAAAACCGGCCATCCACAAGGTGACGGTCAGCCAGAGCAGCCAGGGCGCGGGATGGCTCAGGGAGCCGGTCACCGCGGCCCAGGCACCGGGCGCGGCCATGCCATCGGTGATGCCCAGCACCCAGTGGCTGGCCCAGGTGAAACGTTTGGTGTAGCTGTAGCCTGCCAGGAAGATGACGGCGCCGGGCAGCAGCTCGAGCACGAACCGGTTGAGCTGCCAGGCAGCTATGGCCAGCACGGCCAGCGCCGCGCCGGCCATGAGCCAGACGGGTCGCGGCGCGATGGCCCCCTGCGGCAGGGCGCGGTTGCGGGTGCGCGGGTTGCGCCCGTCATAAGCGCGGTCGACGAGGCGGTTCACGGCGAAGGCGAAGGTACGGGCCGCCGCCATGGCGACGGTGATCCAGAAGAACTTCGGCCAGCCGGGCCAGCCATGGGCCGCCAGCACCATGCCCAGGTAGGCAAAGGGCAAGGCGAAGATGGTATGTTCGAACTTGACCAGGTCCAGAAAGATCTTGCTTTTCGGATCACGATCCGGGACTCCGCAAGAGCTCTCCCAGCCCGTACTCTTCCCAGCGCCTGGCCACCAGATCGCGGATCGCTTCGGGCATGACGGCCTGCTCCGGCCAGGCGCGAGGATAGCCGTCGCGCGCACCCTTTGCCGTGGCGTCGATGCCGATCTTGCCACCATACGCAAAGCGATACGAAGCGTGGTCGAGGGCGTCGGTCGGGCCTTCCTGAATGATCACGTCGTGCGCCCAATCGACGTTGCCGAACATCTGCCAGTAGGCCTCGGCGGTGTTCTGCACGTCGACCTCTTCGTCAAAGACCACGATGCACTTGGCGAGCATGAGCAGGCCCAATCCCCATAGGCCGTCGATCACCTTGCGGGCGTGGCCGGGGAAACGCTTGTGGATGCTCACCAGGACGAGGTTGTGGAAAATGCCTTCCGCCGGCATGTTAACGTCCACGATCTCGCTGAGGAACAGGCGCATCAAGGGCAGGAAGAGGCGCTCGGTCGCCTTGCCCATCCAGTAGTCTTCCATGGGCGGGCGACCCACTACAGTGGCAGGGTAGATGGGCGCCTTGCGCCGGGTGATCGCCGTGATGTGCATGATGGGGTAGACGTCAACGGGCGTGTAGTAGCCCGTGTGGTCACCGAATGGCCCTTCGGGCCCCGATTCGGCCGGGTCCACGTAGCCCTCGATGACGATCTCGGCGTCGGCGGGCACTTCCAGGGGTTGCGTTACGCACTTGACCAGCCGCACCGGGCTGCGGCGTAGCCAACCGGCCAACAGGAACTCGTCGATACCGGGCGGCAATGGGGCCGAGCCGCTCCAGATCGTGGCCGGGTCGCCGCCCAGGCTCACGGCCACCGGCATGCAGGCGGCGCCGATCTCCTGTGCCACCCGCTGGCTCGGCCCCGCCCTTGTGCAGCTGCCAGTGCATGCCGAGGGTGTGGTCGTCCTGCACCGGCAGGCGATACATGCCGACGTTGCGGATGCCCCGGGCCGGGTCGCGGGTGATGACGGTCGGCAAAGTGATGTAGCGCCCACCGTCCTTCGGCCAGCACTGCAGGATCGGCAGTTCCGCCAGGCCGGCCTGCTCCCCGGCCAGCACTACCTCCTCGGCCGGCGCATGGCTCACCAGGTGCGGCCTTAGCCCCACGCTCCGCAGCGCACCCCATAGCTCGCCGGCCCTGTCGAGCATCGGGGCCGGCCGCGCGGCAGGTCCGGCCTGAGCAAGGCCCCGAGGTCGTCGGCCAGCTGGTTCAGGTCTTCCACGCCCGAGGGCCCAGGCCATGCGCCGGGCCGAGCCGAAGGCGTTGATCAGGACCGGGATCGCCGAGCCCTCGACATTCTCGAAGAGCAACGCTTTGTTCGAGACTGCCGGCCCCTTGGCGACCCGGTCTGCGATGGCGCTGATCTCCAGCGTTGCGCTGACCGGTGCGCTGACCCGCACCAGCTCGCCCGCTCTTTCCAGGCGGGCCAGGAACGCTCTCAAGTCACGATAGGCCATGCTCACTCGTCTTCGCACCCTGCCTGCGACAGCTCCAGAAACACGAGTTCCAGGATCAACAAGCCCGCCCTCACTGGCCCTTCTCGTACGGCTTGCCGTCGGCTGCCGGTGCCACGGCCCGGCCAACGACCCCGGTCAGCACGATGATGGTCAACAGATAGGGCAGCATCTGCGGGATCTGCGATGGGATATCGGGCCGGAAAATGGAGATCGTCGCCGTGGCGCTGTTGCCGAGGCCGAAGATGAAAGCGCCCAGCATGGCCCCGAACGGCGTCCACTTGCCGAAGATCATGGCTGCCAGGCCGATGAAGCCCAGGCCGTTCGTCATCTCCGGGCTAAAGACGTTCGACCGCCTCGAGCGTGAACCACACGCCGCCCAACCCGGCGATCAGGCTGCCGACCAGCACGTTGATGTAACGCGTGCGGATGACGTTGATGCCCAGCGTGTCGGCTGCCAACGGGTGCTCGCTGACCGCCCGGCAGCGCAGGCCCCAGCGTGTGCGAAACAGCATGAGGTGGATCCCGATGGCCGTCAGGAGCATAATATAGGTGAGCGGCTTCTGCTGGAACAGGATCGGGCCGATCACGGGGATCTGCGAGAGCAGCGGCAAGTTGAAGATGGGGAATGTGCCCGGCCCGGCCGGCAGGTTCTGCGACAGGAACTGCCGGTACATGTACCCGGTGACGCCCGGCGCCAGTATGTTGATCACCGTGCCGCTGATGATCTGGTCGATCTTGAAGCGGATCGAAGCCCATGCGTGGAGTGCCCCCAGCAGCAACGCGGAAGCCATGCCGGCGAGCACGGCCAGCCAGCGGCTGAGATCGCCGGCCGCCGTCGGTCCCATGGTCCGTTGCAGCGCCTGGAAGACGAACAGGTTGGTGGCGTAGCCGACCATGGCCGCGGTGAGCATCTGGCCCTCGATGCCGATGTTGACCACGCCCGCGCGTTCGCAGACGACGCCGCAGAACGGGGCGAAGGCGATCGGCGTGGCCTCGCGCAGCGTCTGATTCAGCGTATCGACCACACACTTCGATTCGCAGCGGCCGGAGATGACCAGGTTGAGCAGCCACCAGGCCGCCGTCAGGCCGAAGGCGACGAAAAGCGCCGTCACCCACCAGGATGTGGAGGGCGCCCCGCCGGTCCGCCGCCGGGCCAAGGGTTCGGTTGTGGCGGCCATATCAGCCTCCTCCCCAACCGCGGGTCAGCGGTGCTTCTTCTCCCTCTCGCCCGGCTCGCATGCGGTAGAGCCAGCGCACCATCGCCGGCGCTGCCACAAAGAGCAACACCAGCGCCTGGATCAGCGAGATCACGTACTTCGAAACGCCCGAGTTCAGCTCCATCAGGTCCGACCCGTTGCGCAGGGCGCCGAAAAGGAAGGCGGATGCCAGGATGCCGAAAGGATTGTTTTTGCCCAGCAAGGCCACGGCGATGCTGTCGAAGCCGTAGCCGCTCGAGAAAAAGAGCGGCAGGCAACGGCAGGTCGAGACCCCCAGCACTTCGATCGTGCCGGCTATGCCGGCCAGCGCGCCCGAGATGCCCATGGCCAGGACGATATTGCGTGTGATATTGATGCCCGCGTAGCACGCTGCGGAGGGGTTGGCGCCCACGGTGCGGAGCTCGAAACCGATCTTGGTGCGCCACAGGAACCACCAGACGGCGACTGCGGCGCCGATGGCCATCAAGATGCCGATGTGCATCCGATCATAGGGATCGGTGAACGGCCACCAGGCACGGGTCAGAGCCGGCAGGCCCACGAAAGCTACCAGGCCGGCCAGGGCGGCGATCCCGATCTGCGCCGGGCGGCGCTTCCCCGCGGGCACCGGCGGGTTGCCACGTTGGACCGGCCCTGCCACCAACGCACCAGCAGCCAGGCCACGAAAGCGACCACCAGCGCGACGGCCAGGGCGTTGAGCGGGTCCTGCAGCCGGTGTGGGATCTCGGCGAAAGTCCAGACCTGTGCATTGGGGTCGACAGCCTGCGTCTGCACCTCGTTCTTGCCCGGAGCCCGCAGCGGGCCGCTGAGCATCAGCTCGGTGAACCGGAATGCGACATAGTTGAGCATGATCGTGTTGATGACTTCGTGCGCACCGGTCTTGGCCTTCAGGTAGCCGGGGATGGCCGCCCAGATCCCGCCGCCGATCGCGCCGGCCAGGAGCGTCAGCGGCAGCAGGATGATGGCCGGCAGCCCGTGCACGGCCTGGCCGAACCACGCGGCGCTGAGGGCGCCTATGTCGAACTGGCCCTCGACCCCGATGTTGAACAGGCCGGTCTTGAAACCGACGGCTACGCCCAGCGCCAGCCAGATGTAAGGCCCGGTGGCCACCAACGACTCGGACAGCCCGCGTTTTTGGAGGAACGCGCCCTGTACGAGGCCCGCATAAGCCTGGCCGACGGTTGCCAGGCTGCCGCTCGTGATCCAGATCACCAGGCCACCGAGGACGAAAGCGCTCACGATGGCCAGCGCGGGCATGGCCATGGCGTCGAGCAGGCGCCGCCACCAGGGGCGGCCACGCTCCGGCCGGGCCAGCGTACCGGCTGTGACGGTGCTAGACATGGGCCTCCTCCTTCGTCACGCCTGCCATCAGGAGCCCCAGCTCCTCGCGCGTCGCCGTTGGGGCATCCAGGGTCGCGAGGATGTGCCCTTTGTACATGACGGCGATCCGGTCGGCAAGGCTCATGATCTCGTCCAGCTCGGCGCTGATGAGCAACACGGCCGCGCCGGTGTCGCGCGCGGCCACGATGCGGCTGTGGATGAACTCGATGCTGCCGACGTCCAGGCCGACGCGTCGGCTGGCTGGCGATCAGCAGACGCACCGGGCGCGACAGCTCGCGGGCCACGATCACCTTTTGCTGGTTGCCCCCGGAGAGCGAGCCGGCGCTCGTCATGATGCTGGGGGTCCGGATGTCAAAAGTGCGCACCAGCTCGGCCGCGTGGCTCTCGATGGCCGCGTAGTCCAGCTCGACCCTGCCCGAGAAGGGCGGCTGATAATAGTTGCACAGCACCAGGTTGTCCCGGACGGGGAAAGGCAGGACCAGGCCGTGTTTCTGCCGGTCTTCGGGTACGTGCGAGGTCCCTGCCTGGGTGACGGCGCGGGGCGTCGCGTGCGTCGTATCCTGCCCCAGGATCGTCACCCGTCCTGATGCCACTTTGCGCAGCCCGGTCAGCGCCTCGGCCAGCTCGGTCTGGCCGTTGCCCTGGACACCTGCCAGGCCGAGGATCTCGCCCGCCCTGACCTCGAACGAAACGCCATCCAGCACCATGTGCTGGCGATCGTCCAGGGCCCGGAGGTCTTCCACCCGCAGCCGGACTTCGCCCGGCCGCGCCTCTGACTTGTCGATCTGCAAGATGACCTTGCGCCCGACCATCAACTCGGCCAGCAAGTCGGTCGTGGCCTCGCCGGGCTGGAGCGTGCCCATCATCTCGCCGCCGCGCATCACGCTGATGCGGTCCGCCACCTCGAACACTTCGCGCAGCTTGTGTGTGATGAAGACGAGCGATTTGCCCTGCCGCGCCATCGAGCGCATGATCACGAACAGCTCGTCCGCCTCCTGGGGCGTCAACACGGCGGTCGGCTCGTCCAGGATCAGGATGTCGGCGGCCCGATACAACGCCTTCACGATCTCCACACGCTGCTGCGCGCCGACGGGCAGGTCCTTGATGTAGGCGTCGGGGTCAACGTCGAGCCCATACTGGCTGCTCAGCTCGCGTATGCGCCGGGCAGCCGAGCGCCGGTCGAGCACTGCCAACCCGCCGAGCGGCCTGGTCACTGCTACCAACGATTCCTGCCCCAGCATGATGTTTTCGGTTACGGTCAGGGGCGGGATGAGCATGAAATGCTGGTGCACCATGCCGATCCCGTGGGCGATAGCGTCGTGCGGGGTCTCGATCAGCACCGGGCTGCCGTTCACGCAGATCTCGCCGGCGTCGGGCTGGTACAGGCCGTACAGGATATTCATGAGGGTCGATTTGCCAGCGCCATTCTCTCCCAGCAGCGCGTGGATCTCGCCCTTCATGAGGTCGAAGCTTACGTCATTGTTGGCCAGCACACCGGGGAAACGCTTGGTGACGTGGCTGGCTTGCAGAGCCAGTGTCATGGATGTACTCCACGAATGGTTGGAAGGCTTCCCCCTGCGGGGTCTTCGTGGCCGAACTTGCGCTCCCGCACTACAAATAAGGGTGCTGTACCGCCGGCACAGCACCCTTCCCTGGCGAGCCCCGATAGATCAGGGCTTGTAGCCGGTGGTGATCGAGCCGTCCTTCAGCCCGGCGGTGGCCGCCGTGACCTTGTCCTTTACGCTCTGCGGGACCTTGCTGTCCCAGTCGTGGTACGGCGCCAAGCCCACGCCGCCGTTCTGGATGTTGGCCGTGAGGACGCCGGCCTTGTCCTGGCCAGTCTTGACCAGTTTCAGGTAGTTCTCGACGGCTGCATCGACGTTCTTCATGGCGCTGGTAACCAGGGCGCCCTTGACTTCCGGATAGGTCAGGTACTGGTCGACGTCCACGCCGATAGCCGTGAGGCCCTTGTCATTGGCGGCCTTCAGGCCGCCGTTTCCGGTGTTCCCACCGGCGCCAAAGACCACATCGCAGCCCTGGCCGATCATGGACAGGCCGGCTTCGCCGCCCTGGGCCGGATCGGTGAACGACGGCACATAGACGTGCAGGGTCTGGGCCTTCGGGTTCATCCACTTGGCGCCGCTCTCATAGCCGGTCACGTACCTTACGACGGGCGGGATTTCCATGCCCGCGACGGTGCAGACCGTGCCCGACTTGCTAATGCCGGCCGCGACCACGCCGGCCAGGAAGCCCACCTGGTCTTCCTGGAACATCAGGCTGGTGACGTTGGTAAGGCCGCCATCGCTGTAGCAGTCCTTCTTGGTCTCGTCGCAAGGCTTGGCGCCCTTGGTGGGGCTGTAGGAGTTGTCGATGATGGCGAACTTGATCTTGGGGTACTGCTGAGACTTGGCTGCGGTGGCGTCGGCCATCAGGAAGCCCACCGTGATGATGACGTCATAGTTCTCGCTGGCGAACTCGTCGATGTTCTTCTCGTAGTCTGTTGGCTGCTTCGACTCCACGAACTTGGCGTCGATGCCGCCCAGGTCTTGCACGGCTTTCTGCACGCCGGCCCACGCCGACTGGTTGAAGGATTTGTCGTTGACGCCACCCGTATCGGTGACGAGGCCGACTTTCAGGTTGGCTGTGGGGGTTGAACCGCCCGCTGCGGGGGCTGCGGGGGCAGCCGGTTGTGCACAAGCGGCCAACAGGGTAGCGAGGACGACCAGGACACTCAGGGCAACGATCGTGCGCCTACGCATGTTTGCTCCTCCATTCTGCTCCAGGGGACTTTATCCTTCCACTGGGCACATTATAGCGCAAGCACCAGATGCAGCGCAACCCCTCGCGCGACGAAGCGCCGTGATGGATCGGCGGAAAAGGATGAGGCTTGGCAAGCGGTATCCCGCGTGTTAGAATGGCCCTACCTTGTGGTTGCCGGGCGACGTGGGCAGGGCAGCCCGGCCGGCTTCGATGCCGAGGAACGGAGGTGGTCAATCCGGCCTGAGCCTGATGCATGGCCAATGCACGCGCAGCAAGCCCGTTTGTCCCGCGTCCGGGGGAGGACCTGGCTTGCTCCTCAGCCGCGCGCCTGACTTCCCTGTGATCTTCACGACCTATCGTTACCATCGTCTTCAAAGCAGCTGCAGCAGAGCGGTTATGGCAGGATGCCCGTGGCGTGCAGCCACTCCCGATCTTGGCCATTGGACGTGCGGAGGCGCGGCCTAGCCGTCCAATCTGGGAGAACTGCCCGCCCGACCGAAAAGTTCTGTCTGCTGCGGCGCTGGGCGCCTTCGGGCACCCGCATGAGCAAGGAGCAAACTCACTGAGATGGCCGGTGTCACCTATGAGCACGTCTACAAGCGTTTTGGCGAAGTGGTCGCCGTCAACGACCTCGATATCAAGATCGTGGATAAGGAATTCCTGGTCTTCGTCGGCCCTTCGGGCTGCGGCAAGACCACCAGCCTGCGCCTCCTGGCGGGCCTGGAAGAGATCAGCGATGGGCGGATCCTGATCGGCGACCGCATGGTGAACGATGTGGCGCCCAAGGATCGCGACATCGCCATGGTGTTCCAGAGTTACGCCCTGTACCCGCACATGAGCGTTTACGATAACATGGCCTTTGGGCTCAAGCTGCGCGGGACCCCCAAGGCCGAGGTGGACAAGCGCGTCAAGGAAGCTGCCGACATCCTGGGCATCGGCCAGCTGCTCGACCGCAAGCCGAAACAGCTTTCCGGCGGCCAGCGGCAGCGCGTGGCGGTCGGCCGCGCCATCGTCCGCGATCCGGCCGTCTTCCTCTTCGATGAGCCGCTCTCCAATCTCGACGCCAAGCTGCGCGTGCAGACGCGCGCCGAGATCAGCAAGCTGCACCAGCGTCTGGGCACTACCTTCATCTATGTCACGCACGACCAGGTCGAAGCCATGACCATGGCCAGTCGCATCGCCGTGATGAAAGACGGCCTGCTCCAGCAGATCGACACGCCGCAGAACCTGTACGATCACCCGAGCAACGTGTTCGTGGCCGGCTTCATCGGCAGCCCTTCGATGAACTTCTTCGACGCGACGCTGGTGGACCAGGACGGCAAGCTGTTCGTGGATGGCGGCACGTTCAAGCTCCAGGTGCCGGAGAACAAGAAGGCCACCTATTTGCCGAGCAAGGGCAAGAAGGTCGTCTTCGGCATGCGGCCTGACGATGTGCACGCCGCCAACTACACCCCGCCCGGCATCACGCCGGCGCCGCTGGCTGCGCAGGTAGACGTCACCGAGCTGATGGGCAACGAGATCTTCCTCTATTTGCTGACCGGCAAGAAGCAGTTCGTGGCCCGCGTCGATCCGCGCACGCGCGTGCACAACGGCGAGACGATCGACCTGATCGTGAACATGGATAACATGCACCTCTTCGATCCGATGACGGAGAAGACGCTCGACGCGCCGATGTAAGGCGCGGCGGCGGGCGCCTGGCTCAGCGCCTTTGGGGTTTCGCATCCCTTTCTTTGCTGGGGGCTCGGCCCCCCGTGGGCATGCTTCTTTCAGTCCCTTTGTTGGGGGCCGGCCTGGCCCCCAACACCCCCGGCCGGCGGGGCTGACGCCCCCCGGACCCCCCGCATGGCTCACGCCGGGCCGCACGCGGCGCCACCTATGATGGCGCTCGCCTGAGCCACGCGGGGGTATCAGTGTGGCCTCGTGCCCAAATAACCCCGCCGCGGCGCCGCGAGCTACGCGGGGGAATGCGGCGGACGCCTGGCCGCGCGCGTGCCTTGGGGGGTTTTCAAGGGGCACAGCCCCTTGAGCGGGGGTCCTGGGGGCCAGCCGGCCCCCAAGGGAAGGATTGGCGAAAGGCACGGGGGCCAGCCGGCCCCCAGGAGAAGAAATGTAAGAGACTCAGGGGCCAGGCGACCCCCGCCAAAGAAGAACGGTTACAAGTTGCGCCTGGGGGCCAGGCGGCCCCCACGAAATGAAGCTCAGCGACAGTGTAGGGGCGCAGGGCCAGGCGCCCCCGCGAAGGGGCCGGCGGCAGCGGCCGGGTGCGTGGCAGAATACCCCTGCCGCCCGCTCTCCGATGCGCGCCGGGGGCCCTGGTGCGCCTCCGTCAGGGGCCCTGCGTTTCCCTGGGCGCCGCCGTCTGACCCGTGTCGATGTTGGCCAGGTAGCCGGCGTTACCGCGCTCACCCGCAACCGCCCCGGCGGCGGTGAGCCGGCTCAGCCTCTGTGCCACATCCTCGTCGAGATCGACCTCCGCGGCGGCGGCGTTCGCCTCCAGGTTCGCGACATTCCGCGTGCCCGGGATCGGGACGATGTCCTGGCCCTGGTGCAACAGCCAGGCCAGCGCCAGCTGCGCCGGGCTGAGGCCGAGGGAGCCGGCCAGCTCCCGGACCTCCTCGACCAGCCGCGCGTTGCGCTCGAGGTTCTGGCCCTCGAAGCGCGGCAC
Source organism: uncultured Chloroflexia bacterium (assembly GCA_963808455.1). Taxonomy (GTDB): domain Bacteria; phylum Chloroflexota; class Anaerolineae; order CG2-30-64-16; family CG2-30-64-16; genus CAWEHT01. The sequence continues at coordinate 49,927 of CAWEHT010000155.1, forward strand.
CGAGCGGCGCCAATCGTCTCCCGGCATGTCTTCAGAGCGCGTGATCCGGCCGGTGAGCAAGCCGCGGCCAAGCGGGCTATAGGCCACGAAGCCGATGCCAAGCTCGCGCAGCGCCGGCAGGATCTCGCTTTCCGGCTCGCGACTGAAGAGTGAATATTCGGTCTGGAGGGCCGTGATGGGGTGCACGGCGTGAGCGCGCCGGATGGTCGGCGGCGCGGCTTCAGACAGGCCCAGATGGCGTACCTTGCCTTCCTTCACCAGACGGGCCATCGCGCCCACGGTCTCTTCGATGGGCGTGCTGAAGTTGACCCGATGCAGGTAGTACAGGTCAACGTAGTTGACATTCAGCCGGCGCAGGCTGCCTTCGATCGCTTGCCTGACGCGTTCGGGGCGCCCGTTGCCGTCAGAGCCGAACTTGGTGGCCAGAACGACCCGGTCGCGCCTTCCTCGTATCGCCCTTCCCACCAGCTCCTCGCTGTGCCCGGCGCCGTAGCGGTCCGCCGTGTCGATAAGCGTAACGCCAAGGTCGAGTGCCCGCTGCACGGTGGCGATGGATTCCTGGTCGACCGCCGCGCCGTACACGCCGGCGAGGCTCATCGCCCCAAAACCGATCGCCGAAACGGTCAACCCGTCTTTGCCAAGCTGCCGATAGCGCATGAAATATGCTCCATTCCTGTCAGCCTATGCCATCGTTGGCGCAAGGAGCCCCGGCAACACGCGGCCGGCGGCCCCCGGTTGGAACCTAATTTAAGAAAACGACTTCAGATAAATTATAGTCCCCGGCAGGCCGTCTGGCAAGGGTTTCCCCTAAAGTTTCGCTGTGATGTGCTGCTGCGGTGCCGGTTGGTTACCTGCGGCGTCGAGGGCGATCCGGCGACCCGCGAAAGTTGGCAAAACGCCCAACTTGTGGCGCAATGGTGGTCTGTCAGGTAGCCGGCAGGGGGCTGCCTGGGCAGAACCGCCGCGTAACGAAAAACGCAGGACACGACGGGGCGGCACACGATGGTTGCGAGGGGGCGAATTGCTTCGACCGATCACCTTAATCAAGTCTGCTCACACGCTCATTTTCATAACGCTCAGCGTCGCCAACCTTGTCGTCTTCTATTCTGCGCTTGGTGGGCTCGTTACCCCGACCACATGGGTTGCCATGGCTCTGGTCATTGGCGAAGGAATCATTCTCGTGCTCAACGGTTGGCGCTGTCCACTCACGACGTATGCCGAAAAGCTCGGCGCTGCCAGCGGACAGGTAACGGATATCTTCCTGCCGAAGTGGTTCGCAGACCGCATCTTCCCGATCTGCGGTGGCCTACTGGCGTTCTCTGTGCTCCTCTTCGCCATAAGATATCTCGCGAGCTGCCTGGGGCTACTCGCTCCCCTGCAGTTCACTTCCAGATTCTAATCGACGTGCGCAGCTGTCTCCCTAGTGCGGAAACAGGGAGCCCTTTCGGTAACGCAGAGACGGATTCTTCGCTGGCGGCTCGCCGCGACGTGGGTTGGCTCGCTTACCCGAGCTTTGCACTGCGGTCAGAATGACAGACGCCGTTACTGAAGATGTTCCCTGCACATGCGCTAGCCAATGAGCGCAGCTGACCCGGAGCGCTCCTCCGAAGAGAGCGCATGCCCAATCCAACCGAGGCCGGCAGCGAAGACGACAAACGGGAGGGCGGCCAGCAGGTTGCTGATGCTGCCGCTCAAGGCAGATCCTAGCACCGTGAGGGCCCCGCCGGCGAGCAGGAGCACGCCTGCGGCCCGCGCAAAAGCTCCGGAGCGCATCACGGCGAGGCCGAGCAGGAGGCCGCCCACGCCGAACAGGACGCTGGCCGCAAAGAAGAAGATGAAGAATGAAAGCGGTGGATTGGCGATGAGGCCGGGCGACGCCTGGGCAAGCCAGGGGAAGATCAAGAGCTCGATGGCTGCGACACCCGTGAGCAAGAGGCCGCCCAGAAAGGCCAGCGCGAAGCCGGCGAGCCCCAGCCGGCCGGCGCTCGGCGACAGGCGTGCGGCGATGCCGGGGAGCCCCAGCAGGAGAAGCGCCTCGCCGATGAAGCTCAGCAGCGTGAGGGCCAGCCACACGGTGGACCTGTACTGCTGCGGATCATTGCCAGAGTAGAGCGCGGAGCTCGCCACGTTGCCGATGATGCCGAGCGCGGCCCCAAGCAAGAGGGCCAACCCGCTGGCGCGATAAAGGGTCGTCGAACGCATGATATTCCTCCTTCTGGCAAGGTTCATTCCGCACGATTCCGACGTTACACATGGACGCACATTTGGCCCTGGGGATATGCCTTTGGCGGTGATGGTAGTCGCGTTGGTATTGGCGGGAGGGCAAATGCCCATGTGGCAACAGGGGTTTCTTATTCGAGCGCGTGCGGCGAACGGCGTGGAGAAGTCAGGAGGAATGCGGCCGTACCGTGCCGCGCAGCGCCTGGAGGGTGACCAGCACCGTCCCCGCCAGGATAAGGCAGGCGGCGGCTGCCTGCGCCGGGCTCAGCCCCTGGCCATAAATCGCCGCGCCGACGCCCCACGAAACCACCGGAGCGAACGTCTCCACCAGCGAGGCATTGGCCACACTGGTATGGGCCAGCCCGCGGTAGTAGAGCTGATAGCTGGCGACGGAGAGGGCGACCAGAACCAGCAGGGCGCCTAACGTGGCAGCCGAGGCCTGGCGCAAGTGGCTGCCCTCGAATAGCACCAGCGGGCAAAGCAGGAAGCCGGACAGCAGGTGCCGTCCGGCAGCCACGAGCCGGCCGTCAACCACCGGGCCGGCGGGCGCCTCGTGATCCATCAAGCTCTTGCTGATGACCGAGGCGGTGCCCCATCCCACGGAAGCCACCAGCATCAGCAAAATGCCCGCCGGCACGAGGCTCCCGTTGCCCGGTGTGACGCCGGCCATCATGTAGAGGCCTGCCACGGCGCAGGCCAGGCCCGCCACGTGGTAACCGGTCGGCCGCTCGTGCAGGAAGAGGGAGGCCAGGGCAATGGCCCAGACGGGATAGACATTGCCCACAAAATTGAGGACGGCTATGCTCACTGCCGAGCGCAAGGCATACACAAAGAGCAGATTGGGCAGCGCAAACCCCAGGAGCGCCAGTGCCAGGAAGCCCACCGGCTGGCCGCGCAGCGCGGCCCAAAAGCGCCTTGGGCCGGCGAGCGCGGTCAGGATGGCGCCGGCGAGCAGCATGCGCAAAGTCACCAGCTCACCGGGCAGCAGTTGCTGCGCGGCAGCGGCGACGGCGAAGGGTATCACGCCCCAGAGAAACACGGCAGCCACGATGTTGCCGAACGCGGAAGCGGCGACCCGCCGCGGCTGCGATCCCAGGTCCACGGCCATACCCCCAAGCATAGGTCCGGCGCGGGCCGAGGACAATGACGGATGTCAGGGGCGTGTCCCGGGTTCGGGGCAGGGCGCGCGCCGCGGCGAGCCTATCCGCGCATCCGGGGGTATCCGTGGCCGGCCCGGCCCCGGAACCGGCGCGCACCCCGCGGCGAATGCCGGTTTCGCCGTGAGCGTAACAGGCTGGGGAAAAGGGGAAATTTAAGCCAACCCGCCAGATAGGGTACATAATATACCTTGGCAAAACCATCAACCGAGCGAGGTTGGCTGCGTGCAAGGTACCATAGGACTGGGGAAAGCTCAACTGCTGGCGGGAGCCGTGGGGCATGGGCTGGTGATCGTCAGCATTCTGGCCTTGGCCTGCCTGGGGCAGGTGGTCCCAGAGCAGGCCGGGTGGGTGCTGGGCGGTCCAGGTACTGCCATGGTGCAGCGGCGCAGGAGCTGTGCCAGGGTTAGCTGGGAGCCAGCGAGTGGCGGGCAGGCGGAGCTTTGGCTGCAACTGGCGCAGACCTGGCAGGTTGCGCTGCTGCGCAGCCTGCTGTTATGGGGTTTATGGCACGGCAGCGGGCCGCTGGGGCCCGCCTGGCTGGCGCTATGGCCGTGGGCGCTGTGGTTGTGGCGCAGTTTGGGTCTGGCTTGGCCGGGGCTAGGCCGCCGCCCGAGCTGGTACCACGTGGAGCATTGGCTGGCGCAGGGGCAGCGCTGGCTGACTTTGGGTTATGGCGGGCTGGTCCTGGCGCTCTGGTTACGGGCAGGCTGGGGGGTGGCTAGCCCAGCCGGTCAGGGCGCAGGCAGCGGGCGGGCCCGGCTGCTGGGGAGCAGGCTGCCTGGTCTGCGGCGGCGCCGAGCCGCGGGTCACGGTCGAGCGGCAGGCGGATGGCAGCTATCAGGCCACGTTGTGCGGGCACTTCACGCTGCAAGTAGCCGGGGACAGCCTGTTTCGCAGGCGGCTGCTGTTGCTGTTCCTGGGCTTGCTGGAGCGGCCCGGACCGCCGCGTAAAGGGCGGCGCACCCGCGATGGGCGCACACCGTTTGTCACGGAGAGGCAACTGGCCGTCTGGTTTGGTATGCCGCAGCCGGTGGTCAGTCGCTGGTATCGTTACTGGCTGCACGCCGATTGGGCCAACTTGCTGAGCCTGCACAGCGCCGAAGTGCTGACCAGGGAGTGGGTCGCGCGCATTGTGGCGGTCTGTGCCACGTTTCCCTGGTGGGGACCCGCACAGGTGCAGGCCCACCTGCGCAGCCAAGGTCTGCCGGTGAGTCAAGCGCAAGTGGCCCAGGCGTGGGCCCAGAGCGGTTGGTCCCAGCTGCGCCAGACCTTGTTTGAGCGCTATGATCTGAGCGGCGCGGCCCTACAACTGCGGGATGGTTGGTTGGTGGGCCAACTGCTGGCCCAGGTGCAGGGACTGTTGGAACGCCTGGAGGGTGGGCTGGCTGTGACGCCGGAACAGCGCCTGACCGTGGCCGACTTACAGCAGCTGGCGGCGGTGGCCCCAGGGCTGGCCGCACCGCCCGTGCCCGCCCAGCCCTGGCTGCGGCGGGTCGAACAGGTCCTCCTGGGACCGTGGCCGGCGGCGGGCGCCCCTTGTGCCGACCCAGTCCACTGTCCGAACTGCGGCTCGCCGCAGGTCCAGCCTAAAGGGCACCGGCCGCGCCTCAAGAAGTTCTACGATGACCAGCACCAGGTCCAGCAAGTGGCAGTCTATCGCTATGTCTGCGCCAATCCGCAGTGCCCGACGCAGAGCTTCACGGCGCTGCCCGCCGGACTGCTGCCCTATTCGCCCTACCGCACGGAGGTCCACCTGCTGGCCCTGCAGATGTATGCCTGGGGCTACAGCACCTATCGCCGCACCGGCACGGCCTTGGGCGTGGCCAGCCTGACCGCCTGGCGCTGGGTCAGCGCCTGGGGCTACGACCTGCTGCCGGTGGCGGCCCTGTTTGGCGTCCTGAAGTCCAGCGGCGTGGTCGGCGTCGATGAAAAGTACGTGCTGGTGCCCAAAAATGACAAACCGGCCGGTGCCATGCGCCGCTGGATGTATGTTTATCTGGCGGTGGACGCCTGGACCTACGACCTGCTGCACATCGCCCTCTACCCCGACAACAGCGACGCCAGCGCCCAGGCCTTCCTGCTGGCCTTGCGGGCCAAGGGCTACCACCCCCAGGTGCTCGTCACCGACCTGCGCCAGGACTATGGCCCGCTGATCGCTCAGGTCTTCCCGCAGGCCGTGCATCACGAATGCATCTTCCACGCCTTACAAAATGCGCAGAAGCATATCAAGGACGCCTATGGTCATGGACTACCAGACGGCCCATCCCGAAGCCGTGCACCTCAAGGGCCTCATCTACGCCATCTTCGAAGTCCAGACCCCGGCCCAGGCCCAAGAGCGCTACGCCGCCGTGCTGGCACTCCAAGCAGCCTATGTCCAGGCGCAGCCGGCCGCGCAGACCATCTTTGACTTCCTGGAGCGGCACTGGCCCAAGCTGGTGAATGCCATCGGCAGCGATCTGATTCCCACCACGAACAACACCGTGGAACGGACCATCGGCCGTTTTGACCAACACTACCAAAATTTCTGCGGTTTCGAGTCCCTGGCGGATGCGCAACGCTACCTGGCCGTCTTCGAGAAGGTCTATCGTTTCACGCCCTTCTCGCAGGATGCTCAGCCCGGCGTCCGCGGCAAGGCGCCCCTGCAACTGGCGGGCTACGACATCAGCCACTTGCCGATGGCGACCCTCTGCTCCGGCCGCAGCATCATCTGGCCCACGGAGAGCCCTCGTGTCCCCAGCCCGTGACGCTCTCGTCTTTAGTGAGCGTAACAGGCTGGGGAAAGGGAAAATTTCAAGCCAACCCGCCAGATAGGGTACATAATATACCTTGGCAAAACCATCAACCGAGCGAGGTTGGCTGCGTGCAAGGTACCATAGGACTGGGGAAAGCTCAACTGCTGGCGGGAGCCGTGGGGCATGGGCTGGTGATCGTCAGCATTCTGGCCTTGGCCTGCCTGGGGCAGGTGGTCCCAGAGCAGGCCGGGTGGGTGCTGGGCGGTCCAGGTACTGCCATGGTGCAGCGGCGCAGGAGCTGTGCCAGGGTTAGCTGGGAGCCAGCGAGTGGCGGGCAGGCGGAGCTTTGGCTGCAACTGGCGCAGACCTGGCAGGTTGCGCTGCTGCGCAGCCTGCTGTTATGGGGTTTATGGCACGGCAGCGGGCCGCTGGGGCCCGCCTGGCTGGCGCTATGGCCGTGGGCGCTGTGGTTGTGGCGCAGTTTGGGTCTGGCTTGGCCGGGGCTAGGCCGCCGCCCGAGCTGGTACCACGTGGAGCATTGGCTGGCGCAAGGGCAGCGCTGGTTGACTTTGGGTTATGGCGGGCTGGTCCTGGCGCTGTGGTTACGGGCGGGCTGGGGGGTGGCTGTCCCAGCGGTCAGGGCGCATGCCGCGGCTATGGCCCCGTTGCTGGGGACAGGCTGCCTGGTCTGCGGCAGCACCGAGCCGCGGGTCACGGTCGAGCGGCAGGCGGATGGCAGCTATCAGGCCACGTTGTGCGGGCACTTCACGCTGCAAGTAGCCGGGGACAGCCTGTTTCGCAGGCGGCTGCTGTTGCTGTTCCTGGGCCTGCTGGAGCGGCCCGGACCGCCGCGTAAAGGGCGGCGCACCCGCGATGGGCGCACACCGTTTGTCACGGAGAGGCAACTGGCCGTCTGGTTTGGTACGCCGCAGCCGGTGGTCAGTCGCTGGTATCGTTACTGGCTGCACGCCGATTGGGCCAACTTGCTGGCCTGCACAGCGCCGAAGTGCTGACCAGGGAGTGGGTCGCGCGCATTGTGGCGGTCTGTGCCACGTTTCCCTGGTGGGGACCCGCACAGGTGCAGGCCCACCTGCGCAGCCAAGGTCTGCCGGTGAGTCAAGCGCAAGTGGCCCAGGCGTGGGCCCAGAGCGGTTGGTCCCAGCTGCGCCAGACCTTGTTTGAGCGCTATGATCTGAGCGGCCCTGCCCTACAACTGCGGGATGGTTGGTTGGTGGGCCAACTGCTGGCCCAGGTGCAGGGACTGTTGGAACGCCTGGAGGGTGGGCTGGCTGTGACGCCGGAACAGCGCCTGACCGTGGCCGACTTACAGCAGCTGGCGGCGGTGGCCCCAGGGCTGGCCGCACCGCCCGTGCCCGCCCAGCCCTGGCTGCGGCGGGTCGAACAGGTCCTCCGGGGACGGTGGCCGGCGGCGGGCGCCCCTTGTGCCGACCCAGTCCACTGTCCGAACTGCGGCTCGCCGCAG
>CAWEHT010000156.1:0-11613 GCA_963808455.1 uncultured Chloroflexia bacterium
TTAGTTGGTGGGCACGCAACCTAAGCTGAGAATATAATAAGCGCTCTCCGGCGCTTTGGGAAGCGTATTATCACGGGATTTTCAGGCACACCTCGCGGCGAGAAAATACGTACGTACCCCGCTCGCAGGCCTGGCGCATGCGCAGGAAACATCTTCGGTGGCGGAGCCTGTCATTCTGACCGCAGTGCAAAGCTCGGGCATGCAAGCCAGCCTGCACCGCGGCGAGCCACCAGCGACGAAGTCCCCGCAGGGGGAGAACCCGTCGCGGTGCCACCGAATGAGCTCCCTGTTTCTGCACCAGTGCCTGGCACAGCACTGTCGAAAAGAGGTGCCCTGCTTCAAGGTTGTTCCTGTTCCAGCAGTCCGTGTTCCATGGCATAATGCACCAATTCGACACGACTGTTCAGGCTCAACTTGCTCATCAGGTTCGCCCTGTGGCTCTCCACAGTGCGCACGCTCAGACACAGGGCATCCGCGATCTGCCGGTTGGTATGACCTTGAGCGATGTAGCGCAGCACTTCGATCTCGCGGCGCGTCAGCGACTTCAAGGGATTCCGTATCAGCTACCGCGCGAGGGGCAAGGTCCTTCATCAGAGCGCGGGTCATCGCAGGGTGCACGTACATCTCGCCGCGTGACACGGCCTGGATGGCGTTTATCAACTCTGATTCTACAGCCCGCTTGATGATATACCCGGACGCTCCCACGCGAATGGCCTCCTGGAGCAGGCTTTCGTCTTCATGTACCGTGAGGATCAGGACCGCCATGTCCGGGTGGCTCTCTTTGAGTTGCCGTGTTACCTCAATACCATTCAGCCCGGGCATGCTTAGGTCCACGAGGACAACATCGGGACGCAACTCGCGGGCCGTGCGGAAGGCCTCTTGCCCGTCTGCCGCTTCCCCCACCACATTGAGATCCTTTTCGGCGTTGAGCAGGGCACGCAAACCCGCACGCAACACCCCGTGATCATCGGCTATCAGAATCCCGATGGACATGGCATGCCTCCACTCATTGCTATCGTGGCGCGGTACGAACCGCCCGCTCATGATAACGCTAAGCCCAATTGTGGTCAAGTGGAGTATTTCAAGCCTCCACCGGACCTCCTTCATCGGCGGCGCCGACCATTGCATTCAGCGCCGGCCTCAGCGACAACACCAAGATCAAGGTCATCAGGACCGCCGATGACAGGCACCACATGCAAACCGCGTGGATCACGAAAAGCTCAAGATAAGTCAAATAGATGGAGAAAAGCACACCGAAAACGGCCATTGCAAACAGGGCCAGCCGGGCCAACTCGCTCACCCAGCTCTCCGCAAGGCGCGCGACAAACGCTGCTACCAGGACCGCCACGTAGCCCAACAGGCCAAGCAGGCCCACAGGCAGCACGCCAAACAGACGGGCATAGGGACTGGACTGCACCGTGTTGCAGTTTCCGATCGGGCCGCAAATGGCTGACACGTTGCGCGTCTCCACAAAGGTCAGGTAGGTTGCGACGCCCATGCCGATCAGCGCCAAAGCCGGAATCGAGCCAAGGGCCCACCTCGGGCCATCGTCAAGCTCACCCGCCCCTTGGGCGCGCACCAACGACCACATCACGTATAGCAATGATAGGGCCATCCCCGCCATGACAAGCCACGCTATGGCAAAGCCGTTGTTCACTGTTCTGTTCGCTCCCCCAATCAATTGCTCGCCCCGCGCTGACCGTGCCTCAGGCTGCCTTCTGCTTGCCGCAAGGGCCCGGGAACAGGCCAAGGCAGGCCACGAAGCCGAAGCCCAGCATGTACAATAGCAGGAAAGGCAGCGAGCCATAGTACCCTCGGCACCATGCTACCACACAAGTCCCCGCTGCGTACAGCGCCAGCAATAATTCCACGACGATCACACGATCCGGCACCAGGCGATACAGGCTCGTTGACCAGTGACCCTGCCGTCCCTCGATCTTAAATTTTGGCGTTCGCTTGAAAGTGCCTCCCCAGTGTGTAAGCCCCTCAAATACCGCTCGCGTCGTGCTGGCGGTGATCCCTATGCCAACCAGCGCCAACACCGGCAAGTACATGATGCGCCTCGCCCAATCACGGTGCAGCCTGGATTGTGCCAGCACCCAAAGCAGGGGCTGCCCCAGGCCAACCAGGCCCATGATGGCGGAGATGCCTGGCAGCGGTCTGGCCTGCCAGATGATGGGCAGCGACACCAGCAAGAGCGCAATGATGAGGGGCTGCGTCAGATACCCGCCCATGTGCAGGATGGAAGCGATCTTTTGCGGCAGCGTCAGTTCGCTGTGAATCACGAGCCCACCCAGCTTACGGAGACATTGCATGGAGCCGCACGCCCACCGTGCCTGTTGCTGCTTGTAGGCCTCCATCTGGGGTGGCAACTCGCCCGGAGCCTCCAAATCGGGCAAATAAAGCACCCGCCAGCCGGTTACCTGGGCCCGGTAGCTAAGGTCCATATCCTCGTTCAAGGTGTCTGACTGCCAACCGCCGCCATCGATGATGGCCTGCCGTCGCCACACGCCCCCCGAACCATTGAAGCACATCAGCAAGCCCGACCGGTTGCGCGCCGTTTGCTCGACCACGAACTGTCCGTCGAGGAGCAGGGCCTGCGCCCGAGTAAGCAACGAATAGATGTCGTTCAGATGACCCCAGCGCGCCTGTATTACCCCCAATTCAGGCCGCGCTACAAAATATGGTATGACCTCACGCAGAAAGCCAGGCTCGGGACGGAAGTCAGCATCGAAGATCGCCACAAATTCCGCCTGGGTGCGGACGAGGCCGTAGGCCAGCGCACCCGCCTTGAAGCCTTCTCTGCGCGGGCGGTGCAACACCTGGACGTTCGTCCCCCGGTCCCGATAGCGGTTGGCTTGCGCCCTGGCGATGCGGGTGGTGTCGTCCGTCGAGTCATCGAGCACCTGCACTTGCAGCTTGTCTCGGGGATAGTCAAGGCTGGCGGCTGCTTCGATCAGTCGATCAACCACATGTCTTTCGTTGTAGATAGGGAGTTGAACCACGACCGTAGGCCATTCATCCATCTGGGTGCCGGCCCGCTTCGGGTGCTCGCTGCTATGGCGCAAGTACAGGCCAATCCAGACGAGCGACAAGATCCCATAAGCTCCCAGCCAGAGGATGATGGCGTAGTAGAGGAACCGTATTACCAAAGCCTCCGTCCTCCAAACAAACGGGGCGACGCGCTGCCCCCGGAAACGGGGCCAAGTTGCCCTTTGCGTGCACTGAACGAGAGGTCAGCGCCCACCATGCACGGGCATTATACTCAATTCGGACGCCAGGGCCAAAGGTCAGGGCGCAAACCTGTAACTGTGCTGGCAGTAGATTTACCCAGCCTGGGCTACGCTTGCAGGAAGACGCGCGCGGCGTTGTACACTGCGTTCGCTTAGTGAGGTGTGTGTCATGTCCCAGCGGCGCTTACTCGGCATCTTCGCCCATCCCGACGACGAATCATTTGGCTCGGGCGGCATGCTGGCCTATTACGCCCACTCCGGTGTCGAAGTTCATGTGTGCACCATCACCGATGGTGCTGCAGGCAGCACTGACCCAGGGTTCCTGGAGCAAGGCGGCACGCCAACGCTGGCCGATGCGCGGCGGGGGGAACTGGCCTGTGCATGCCAGGCCCTGGGGGTCACAGGGTTGCACTTGCTGGATTACCGCGATAGCGGCATGGAGGGCGCGGCCGACAACCAGCACCCGGCCAGCCTGTACCAGGCTGACGTCGATGAGGTGGCCGCCAGGGTGATGCGCTTGATAGGCGAACTGCGCCCACAAGTCGTGGTGACCCACGATCCGACCGGGGGTTACTTTCACCCCGACCACATCAAGACCAATCATGCGGTTGCGCGAGCGTGGAGCCAGATGAGCGAACCGGGCTCCGGGCCGCCGGGTTACACGATGTGGCGGCCGGACCGCTTGTACTATGGTGTCATCCCACGTTCGCAACTTCGATGGATGCTATACCTTCTGAGACTGACGGGGCGTGACCCGAAACACTTCGGACAAAATCACGACGTTGACCTGACCAGCGCCGGCATAGAGGACAGATATATCCAGGTGCGCCTGAATGTCGGGGCCTATTTGTCATACAAAGAACAAGCTAGCGCCTGCCATCGGAGCCAGGGCGGAGGGGCAGCACGCCATTTCCCGAATTTCCTGGCCCGGCGTGCACAGCGCTATGAGCACTTCGTGCAGGCATATCCGTTGAACGGCCGCCGCCATGCCGACCTGTTCGATGGATTGGATGGCTCCGAGGCGTGACGCGCCTATGAAACCTGTTCGAGAACGCGTGCGGGGCTTTGCACAAACGTCTGGCGGCGCCTGGGGCTCCGCGGTGCGCGCGGAGTTCCTGCTCGGGCTCACTGCAGCCTGCTCCCTGCTGGTTTACAAGCAGGCCTTCGTGCGGCCGTTTGCGCTGCTGCAATACTGGCAACAGCCCCTGCTCGACTTGCAGAAGATGTCTGCATTCATGCCGGGCGCCCGTTGGGGACTGCTGGCCGGTTTCATCATCGAGGGTACGCTGTACTTCATCGGCTGGCAGGCCGCTTCACACGCGCGCGGCCGGCTGGCCTGGGCGATCGTCATGGCAGGCGCCGTCGCCATGGGCATCTTGTTGCTTTTCGAGCTGCCTTTCGACGCCGCCGACATCTTTGACAATGTCGTCTACGGTCGCATCCTGGCCGTTCACGGGCTCAATCCCTTCGTGCAGGTAGGCGCACAATTTCCACACGATCCAGTCCTGGCGTACATGGGCTGGCCAGAGACTCCCGTGGCCTACGGACCCTTCCTGGTAGTGCTGGCGGCCGCCGTGGCGCGCCTGGCAGGTGATGGGATCATCGCCAATGTTATCGCCTTCAAACTGCTGTGCGGAGCCTTCCTGGCCGGCAGCGTCGCCATGGTGGCATCTATTCTGCGCAAAGCGGCACCGGAGCGGGCCCTGGCCGGTGTGGTGCTGTTGGCCTGGAACCCCATTGTGTTGTTCGAGACTTTCGGAAACGGGCACAATGACATCATCATGGTGTTCTGGATACTCGCCGCCATCAGGGCGATGCTTGGCCGCCGCTACACGACTTCGATCCTGGCGCTGCTGAGCGGAGCGCTGGTCAAGTTCATCCCCGTCCTCTTCCTGCCCGCTGCCGGGCTGCTGGCGCTGCGCGATCTGCCCGACAGCCGGGGCCGCGTTCGGTTCCTGGCCGTGACCGGAGCGGCTTGCCTTGCGCTGCTTGTGGCGGCTTACGGGCCGTTCTGGCACGGCACGGCCACGCTGGGCATCGACCGGCGCGAGACCCTGTTGACGACATCGCTGCCCGCATTCCTATGGGCATGGCTGGAGCAAGCCGGTCGCCTGCCGTTGTCCGGCGCAGATCTTGGCAAGGTGATCAGCCACGTGGCCGCCGCGGCGACGGCACTGTTCGCCTTGTGGGAAGGCTTACACGCCTGGAACGACCGATCCTCGTTGAGCCTGGCGCGGTCTTCGTTGCACGTGACGCTCTTCTATCTCACCGTCACGTGCCTGTGGTTCCAGAACTGGTACGCTACCTGGATCTTGGGCCTGTTGGCGGTCTTTCCGCCAGGCGCCGAGCTGGCTTTGGGCGAAGTTGTCAGCTTCGCGATGCTGTCCAAGCCCCTCATCTTTGCGCCGCTGCTGCTTTGGCAAACCCCATTCCCGAGCCAGATCTGGCGCGAGTTACGCCTCGGCCCCGACGTGATGGCCGTACCTTGGGTAGCCAGCGCCTACGCCATTTTGGCCAGCTGGCGGCGGCCGGCTTTTCCCCAATCCGCGAGCGGTCGGCCCACAACAGGTCGAGAATCTCCGAAAGTCTGAAGCCGCGCAATCAGGCAACTGAGGCGCCAAAAATGCCAGGCCAGCCACGGCCTTACCCGGTCTCCTGGCATGCAAGTTGGCGCCTGCCGCAGGGTGTGGTATAAGGCATTTGGCCTGTGCTGGCCACAGCACCAACGGATAAGGAGGATTTCGTTCATGGCAGCTAACCCCCACAAATTACCTCAACCCAGCGCCCTCTTGAGACGGGGCGAGAGCGCCGTCCTTTTCCTCATAGCGATAGTCTTGATACTGCTGGCAGTCCTGCTGCTCGCCTCAACAGTTTCCGCGCTGTACGCGGCCGTTGTCACGGGGCAAATTCGCGAGCAGGCCATCGAGATCCTGGATAGCGTTTTGCTCGTGATGATGACCATGGAGATCATGTACACGGTGGCGCTATCGATCGAATCGCACAAGCTGGTGGCTGAGCCTTTCCTCATCGTAGGCGCCATCGCCAGCATCCGGCGCATGCTTGTGATCACCGCGGAGAGCACAAGTCTGGAGTTGTCAAACCCTGCGGCATTCCGCAACACGCTGATCGAACTGGGGCTGCTCGCCGGCACGGTCCTTGCCGTGGCGCTGGCCATCTACATCATTCGGCGAAGCAACCAGTTCGTGCCTCCAGACGAAGAGGAATGAAGTCGTTGGCGCACCGGGCGACAGCGAGTGCGCCGCACGTTAGCCTTGCCCCCGTAGCTCAACGGACAGAGCGACGGACTTCTAATCCGAAGGTTGTGGGTTCGAATCCCACCGGGGGTACTACAGCTGCCACGAGTATGAGTCCCGTCAAGTGTGTAAATCATGTTCGCGGTCAACAATCGCGGCCGCCTACAACCTGGTGCGATTGGATCGCGCCGTGCCACGGCTATCTCGGCTCCAGACGGTCAACCAGCCTGAGTATCTCATACCAGGTGGCGGCCACCCAGTGCTTTGGGCCCACCTCCCGCCACTCCGGTTCCTGCTCACGGCAAGCACTGGCAGCGCGCGGGCAACGGGTCGAGAAGTGGCAGCCGGGGGGTGGGTTGATGGGAGTCGGCACATCCCCTTCTAGGATGATGCGCTTGCGCTGCTCCTCGATGACAGGATCCGGTATGGGGACTGCCGACAATAATGCCTTGCTGTAGGAGTGAATCGGGTGATAGTACAGCTCGTCGCGGTCGGCAAGCTCCATGATCTTGCCAAGATACATCACGGCGATCCGGTTGGAGATATGGCGAACCACTGAAAGATCGTGCCGCGATGAAGAGATACGTGAGGTGAAATTTCTCCTGGAGGTCCCCGAGCAAGTTGATAATCTGTGCCTGGATGGAGACGTCCAGGGCCGAAATCGGCTCGTCGCAGACGACGAAGGAGGGATTGACGGCTAGGGCGCGCGCTACGCCGATACGCTGGCGCTGTCCTCCGGAAAACTCGTGAGGATAGCGATTGATGAAATTGGGGTTGAGGCCCACGTCCGACATCAGCTGGTGTACACGCTCCCCGCCGGCTACTCTTGTCGCCTATATTGTGCACTTCCAGCGGTTCGCTGATGAGACTGCCCACCGTCATGCGTGGGTTGAGTGAGGCGTAGGGGTCTTGGAAAATCATCTGGATCTGGCGGCGCATCCGGCGCAGGGACTCGCCCTTCACCTGGGTCAGATCCTGTCCATCCAGCAGGACCTGACCCGTCGTCGGGCGGTGGAGCTGCAGGATGGCGCGGCCCGTCGTTGATTTGCCACAGCCAGATTCCCCGACGAGCCCGAGCGTCTCGCCCCGGTAGACATCGAAACTGAGGCCGTCAACGGCCTTCACGTCGGCCATGTGGCGCTGTACGACGCCCCGGAAGATGGGGAACCATACCCTCAGATCCTTTACTTCGAGCAGCTTCTCTTTCTCCTGCCCGGCATCAGCACTCATCGGATCGCACCTTTCCTGTCTTGACGTCCACCCAACAGGCAATCTTGTGTCCGGGCGCAACCTGCTCCAGGCGCGGCTCCTCTTTGGCGCAACGGTCGATGCAGCATTTGCAGCGGGCGCAGAATGCGCAGCCCTTCGGCGGGTCGATCAGATCGGGCGGCAGGCCTTCGATCGACGTCAGCCTGCGCTCGGGAGCTTCGTCGAGGCGTGGAAGCGACCCCAATAGACCGACTGTATAGGGGTGGCAGGGGTTGGCGTAAAGCTCTTTCACCGGTGCCTCTTCGACGATGAGACCGGCATACATGACTATGACCCGACCTGCCAGCCCTGCGACCACGCCCAGGTCGTGGGTGATCCAGATGATGGCCATTCCCATCTCAGCACGCAGCCGCTTGACCAGTTCGGTGATTTGGGCCTGGATGGTCACGTCGAGGGCTGTGGTCGGCTCATCAGCTATCAGGATCTCGGGGTTGCAGCTGAGCCCCATGGCAATCATCACGCGCTGTCGCATGCCGCCCGAGAACTGGTGCGGGTAGGCGTCCACGCGTGAAGCGGCTTCGGGGATGCCCACCATTTCCAATAGTTCAACGGTTCGCCTCGTAGCTGCTGCCCGGTCCATATGCATATGCAGCATCAGCGCTTCTGACACCTGGAAGCCGATGGTCAGCACAGGGTTCAGTGAAGTCATCGGGTCTTGGAAAATCATGGCGATGCGATTGCCACGCACCTTGCGGATCTCCTCATCATTCATCTTGAGGAGGTCCTTGCCATCGAACATGACCGAACCCGCCACCACTTTGCCGGGAGGCTGGGGTATCAGGCGGAGGAGTGATAGGACGCCCACGCTCTTCCCGGAGCCGCTCTCTCCGACAATGGCTAACGTCTCGCCCTCGTCCAGATGATAAGAGATACCGGAAACAGCCCGGACAATGCCATCCTGTGTGAAGAAGCAAGTCTTCAACCCCTTCACCTCTAAGACTCTGTTCATTGCCCCCCTCCAATGGCCGGTATCAGGCTCACAACATCGCCCGGCTGCAGCCTCGGTGCCCCAACTTGCCAGCCGGTGATTCACCAGTATGACCATGCCGGTGTGGGAAGGCAGGCCCAGCCGCTCCACAACTTCGCCCACCGTCTTGACATCCTCTAGAACGCAACCCGGTGGAGTGTATTCCGCAAAAGCGCCGCTGCTTTCAACTACAATGCCCATCCCTTGGCCTCCGAGCAACTCTAGTGCGTGTGCAGGGGACATCGTCGGTAGCGGTGTCCGTCATTCTGAACGGGTATGCAAGCCGGCCTCCGCCGCGGCGAGCCGCCAGAGAAGAATCCGTCTTTGTGTCACCGAAAGGGTCCCCTGCTTCTGCACTAGGGGCCGGGACCCGACCGGATCCCGATGTGGCGCGGCATGTTTCCCGGCACATCCCGGCCCTCCTCAGACACCAGCAACCAGACGCCTATCATCGCGCCGAGCGCCAGCTCCATTCCGGATGTTCCCCCCACCGCAAACAGGTTGCGGGTGGTCATCTCTATGTCGGCGGCTGATCCTGTTGACAGGGCGATGATATCGGCTACCAACGCGCTCGAGACCTCGCCCCGTACCGCGCGCTGAAGATACGTCCAGGCGATGATATTCGTGTGTCCCTCGGCTGCAGGGCGGCTGCGTCGAGCAGGGGAGCCAGACGTTCAGCCAACCCAAGCGCATCGCCGAGGATAGACATAGCGCCCATAATGCCGGTGAGCATATCGTCGCACGATGGTGTCAGCCCATAGCCGAGGCCAACCAGGCGCTCCTCGGCGTGAGCTGATCGCGCAATATCGCCCGACCGGAGGCCCGCCACCAATTCACACAACGGGCCGGCTGCCGCGCCACATAGGGATGACGGGGAGCCCGCGAGCAGCTTGGGCAAGTCCCCTGACATCACGGCATCCAGACCAGACCAAAAAGGCCCTAGCCCGGCACCAGACGCCCACGACAGCCCTCGCTCTTGTGCTTGCCTTAGGTTTGCGAGTCGCTCACGGCATGGAAGGGGTCGCCTGGCGATCACTTTCCTGGCAGAGATCACCACCGCCTGCGAGAGGTCTATGGCGAGCGTGCCCACGTCTACGATCAGTTGGGCTCCGTCGCCGAGGATAACCATGTCTGGCCGCAGGCCCGCACGCGAAAACAATATCCCGTGTCTAGCTGCACCTGCACACCGTTGGGTAGATCTCTGCCAGGAAAGTGATCGCCAGGCGACCCCTTCCATGCCGTGAGCGACTCGCAAACCTAAGGCGAGAGAAGAGAGCGAGGGCTGTCGTGGGCGTCTGGTGCCGGGCTAGGGCCTTTTTGGTCTGGTCTGGATGCCGTGATGTCAGGGGGTAGGGAACTACTAGCGGGCTCCCCGTCATCCCTATGTGGCACGGCAGCCGGCCCGTTGTGTGAATTGGTGGCGGGCCTCCGGTCGGGCGATATTGCACGATCAGCTCAGCCCAGGCGCTGGTTGGCCTCGGCTATGGGCTGACACCATCGTGCGACGATATGCTCACCGGCATTATGGGCGCTATGTCTATCCTCGGCGATGCGCTTGGGTTGGCTGAACGTCTGGCTCCCCTGCTCGACGCAGCCGCCTCTGCCAGCCGAGGGACACACGAATATCATCGCCTGGACTATCTTCGACACACAGTACGGGCAAGATCAACCGCGTTGGCAGCCTATATCATCGCCCTGTCAACAGGATCAGCCGCCGACATAGAGATGACCACCCGCAACCTGTTTGCGGTGGGGGGAACATCCGGAATGGAGCTGGCGCTCGGCAGGCGATGATAGGCGTCTGGTTGCTGGTGTCTGAGGAGGGCCGGGATGTGCCGGGAAACGTCCCACGCCACATCGGGATCCGGTCGGGTCCCGGCCCCTAGTGCAGAAGCAGGGGACCCTTTCGGTGACACAAGGACAGATTCTTCTCTGGCGGCTGCACCACGGCGGAGGAGCCAGCTTGCATACCCGGTCAGGGTGACGAACACGCTACCGACGATGTCCCCTGCACACGGGCTAGAGATGCTCGGAGGCCAAGGGATGGGCAGTGTAGTTGAAAGCAGCGGCGCTTTTGCGGAATACACTCCACCGGGTTACATTCTCAAAGGATATCGAGGCGGTGAGCGAAGTTGTGGAGCGGCTGGGCCTGCCTTCCCACACCGGCATGGTCATACTGGTGAATCACCGGCTGGCAAGTTGGGGACCGAGCTGCGCCGGGCGATGTTGTGAGCCTGATACCGGCAAGTGGAGGGGGGCAATGAAGAGAGTCTTAGAGGTGAAGGGGTTGAAGACTTACTTCTTCACACAGGATGGCATTGTCAGGGCTGTTTCCGGTATCTCTTATCATCTGGACGAGGGCGAGACGTTAGCCATTGTCGGAGAGAGCGGCTCCGGGAAGAGCGCGGCCGTCCCTATCACTCCTCCGCCTGATACCCCAGCCTCCCGGCAAAGTGGTGGCGGGTTCGGTCATGTTCGATGGCAAGGAGAAAAACAAGATGAATGATGAGGAGATCCCAAGGTGCGTGGCAATCGCATCGCCATGACTTTCCAAGACCCGATGACTTCACTGAACCCTGTGCTGACCATCCGGCTCCAGTGTCAGAAGCGCTGATGCTGCATATGCGTATGGACCCGGGCAGCAGCTACGAGGCGAACCGTTGAACTATTGGAAATGGTGGGCAGTCCCCGAAGCCGCTTCCACCCCGTGGACGCCTACCCGCACCAGTTCTCGGGCAGCATGCGACACACACGGGATAATTGCCATGGGGCTCAGCTGGAACCCCGAGGATAGTGCCAGCTTCAGATGAGCCGACCACAGCCCTCGACGCAGGACCATCCAGGCCCAAATCACCGAACTGGTCAAGCGGCTGCGTGTTGGGATGGGAAT
>CAWEHT010000157.1:0-5636 GCA_963808455.1 uncultured Chloroflexia bacterium
CGGGTACACGAAAACCTCAGAGTCCGGCCAGATTGGCACGCCGCGCACGCTGTGCTATCCTAGCCTCGTGCTCGCCGGCACGGCCGGCGAGAGTCCGTCTGTGTGCTTTGGTCCGGAGTTCTCATGCAGGAAGAGATCGGCCTGCAACTGGTCTCCGCCAGTCGGGTTTCGCTGGGCCAGCGGGCGGCGCTCCTGAATGCAGCCTACGCCGATTATTACATCCCTATCCGACTGACGACCGAGCAGGTAGAGCTGATGGACCGGGATTACGATGTTGATCCCGTCCGGTCCATAGTGGCACGCACGCGTTGGGAGTGCATCGGCCAGGGCCTGCTGGCGTTGCGAGGCCAGCGCGGCTGGATCAGCGGCGTCGGCGTGGTGCCTGCATGGCGGGGCAAGGGCGTCGCACGGGCGTTGATGCACCGCCTCATCGATGAAGCGGCCCGGGCAGGCGCTCACGTGGTCACGCTCGAGGTCGTCACCCGAAACACCCCCCCGCGCCGGCTCTATCGATCGTTGGGCATGACCGAGGGGCGCGAGCTGCTGATCTGGCAGCGGCCCGCCAATGCCGATCCTTTGCCAATCCCGCAGGCGCGCCTCAGGTTCTGTCCCCCCGACGAGTTACTGGGCTATTTCAGCAGCTGGCACAACCAGCCGGCCTCGTGGCAGCGCGAGGAACCCAGCCTGCGGCGCATGGCCGGCCGCCTGGTCGGCTATCGGCTGGATCTCCTGGGCAAGCCGGCTGCCTATTGCCTGGTTGGGATTGGGGACGACGTCATTTCGCTGGTGGACGTGGGGCTGAATCCCGAAGCCGGGCCGCTCACGCCCGGCCGTGCGCTGCTCCAGGCCCTCAGCCTCCGCTATGTGGGGCACGCCCTGTCGATCAGCAACGTGCCGGTCGATGACGACCTCAACCGTATCCTGGCGGCGTTGGGCTTCGTGGTCACCCTGCGCCAGGTGGACATGTCGCTCACCTTATGACAGAACTCCCCGACGCCGATCGCCTGGCCATCTCTGGCGGCCTGTCCCTGCCCCTGCGCGAGCTGCGCTTCCGCTTCAGCCGCAGCGGAGGGCCCGGCGGGCAGTACGTCAACCGCACCGAGACGCGCGTCGAATTGCTCTTCGATGTGGCGCATTCTCCGAGCCTGAGCGAGGGCCAGCGCGCCCGCCTGCTTGGTCGGCTGGGCGGGCAACTGGATCGAGAGGGCGTGCTGCACATCGTGTCATCGGCCCGGCGCAGCCAGCTGCAAAACCGGGCCGACGCGGTCGCGCGCTTCCAGGCGCTGATGGGGAGCGCACTGCGCTCCCACAAGCGCCGTGTCCCTACCCAGCCCACCCCGGCCAGCCGGGAACGTCGCCTGGCCAGCAAGCACCGCCGATCACAGGCCAAAGCCAACCGCACCGAGGCGGACGAGGCATGAGCCATCGGTGTGATGGAATGGCCCTGGGCCCCTGCCGAGCTACGCCCTCGGTTCCGGTGCTAGCCCGATGCCGGCGCGTGGCGCGACCCTAAACCAGCGGCCAGGGGAATGGCCGCCTGTTCTCTGGAGGCTCGGGAAACACGCCCTGGTCGATCAGGGTGGCAAGCCGGACCCGCACGGCCCCCAACTCCTCGCGCGCCAGCAGCTCCGAAAGCTTGAGCGCCACCGGGCTGAAGGCGTTGCTGAGCTCAGCTTGCAGCGCGCACAATGCGTTCAGGTGCGCCGTTGAGATGGGCTGGCCGGCGAAGTCCCAGATCACCGTGCGCAGCTTGGGTTGGGCATTGAAGCAGACGCCATGATCGATGGCACAGATGCCGTTGGCGCCCGACTTGAGGCAGTGGCCCGCCTTGCGGTCGGCGTTGTTGGCGATGACGTCGAAGAGCACCAGGGCTTGCAGGGCCGGCCGGTACTCGGGTTGGTCGCGAAAAGTAAAGAAGTGCGCGTCCTGGTCCACATTGATGAAGAGTTGCACCGAGCCGAGCCCGTGCGGCCCGTCGCGCAACACAGTTGGCGGCACGAAGTGCCAGCCCAGTGCATGGCACACGACGAATGCCGCGACCTCACGCTGCGCCAGCGTGCCGTGAGGAAAATCCCAGAGCGGGCGCTCGCCGCGCACGGGCTTATAGACCACGCGGGCCACGCGGTCGTCCTGACTGATGTAGCCGAGGAAGGTGTAGTTCGACCCCCACGGCAGTAGCCCCTCGACCGCCAGCGCGCCATTTTCCAGAAATGCGATGCTGTTCTCGTCGGCCACCGGATCGACGCCTTCGCTACGTCCCGCAATCCGGTGAAGCTTGAACTCTCTCATTGCCAGCGTTCATTGTCCTGTATCCAGCGCCCGGACCCGGGCAGGCAGAAATGCCCGAAGTCGTTGATCGGCTCGCCGCAATTGAGGCACAATGGGCGCCCCCCGGAGACGGCCAGCTCCGCCTGGTGGCCAAGCAAGTACGCTTGCCCACGCGTCGTGAACACTTGCAGCTCGGGCGACTCTTCGTCTTCTTCCACTTCATTTGGCGTCTCCGCTTCGTCGACCGCGCCGGCATCGGCATCGACCAGGTTCAATACCACCAGGTCATGCAGCCGATCGTAGTCGAGCGTGATGCGGCCCACGCGAAACACGGGCTCGAATGGCTCGGTCAAGTTCAAATTCGGCTTGGCGGCCACCAGCGGTTCGCCAAGCTCCGGGTACTCTTCCTGCACGTGGGCCAGCAACCTGGGGATCATCTTGCCCAACGCGGCCACTTGCCTTTCTTCTCTACCACCCAGGTGATGGCCTCGCCCTCGACCATGGCCTGCAAAAGGAATATCCGGCGGCCGGGCTCACCGACAACCCCCGCGGTGATGCGCGTCACCGGAAACAGCTCCTCGTCGAAATAGGTCATCTCGAAACCCTTGTTCCCCACTTCACTGCTTTCCTCTGTTAAATGCCAAACTGACTGCCCAGGCAGTGCTGCTGATTACCTTCTCCCCTTCACTACGCTGGCAGGATGTCTGGAGTTTCTTATTTATCCCTGGGTGGCCGGCTCGGCCGGTGCTTCTGACTGCTGGCCTTCCGGGGCTGCCGGCTCGGCCGGTGGCTGGGCCTGCTCCTCGGGTTCCGCGGGCAAGTGGGCGGTATCGTTGCAGCGCAGCAGCCGTGCCCCGAAAGAGCCGAAAACCATCTCCGTGATGGAGGCCGGCTCGATGACCAGGCGCTGGAACAGGTCGAGCGGCATCCCCAGGAAGAAGGCCGCGACAAGTTTGATGGGATCGGAGTGCGATACGGCAACGATCGTCTCGCCGGGATGGGCGGCGACCACAGTCTCCAGGGCCTTGAGCAGGCGAACCTGCGTTTCCCAGATGCTGTCGCCGTTCGGAAACCGGAAGGTGCTGGGCGCGTGCTGTACCTGCCGCCAGAGGTCGGTCTTGACCAGGTCCTCGATGGCCTGGCCGGTCCAGTCGCCGCAACGTACTTCGCCCAGGCCCTCAACCTGTTGCACCGGGCAATCGCCGTGGCGGCTGGCGATGGCCGCGGCCGTCTCCAGCGTGCGCTCGAGAGGGCTGCTGTAGATGGCAGCCAGCCGAAGCGAGGCCAGGCGTTCGCCGAGCGCCTCGGCCTGCGCCCGCCCGCGCTCGTTCAGGTGCACGCCCGGCGTCCAGCCCGCCAGCCGCTTGCCGATCCAATCGTTCGTCGCGTGCCGGACCAAAAGGACACGAGTCGGCTTGTCGCTCACTGAGTCGTCTCTCCAGTTCGACCGACAAAAACGCCCCGGAATCCCCGGGGCGGACTGTAGCGTTGTCCTGAAGGGACGCTACGTTGTGGTAGCGGATACGGGATTCGAACCCGTGTCTCCGCCTTGAGAGGGCGATATCCTTGGCCTCTAGACGAATCCGCCACACGCACGGTCGATTATAGGGGGACCGGCGCGATGTGTCAAATCTCCGTCCGGGTTGCGGCGTTTGACATCCGTGGCCAGACGATATATTATTGATATATCTCCCGTTCTTCCGGATTCCATTTCCTGAGCTTATGCAGGAGCCTAAAATGACAAAACGACTCGTACCCGTCCCCAGCGACCTGGACATTGCCCAGGCCGCGCAGCTCAAGCCCATTCTCGACGTCGCCGCCAGCCTGGGCCTGGGTCCAGACGACCTGGAGCTGTATGGTAAGTACAAAGCCAAGGTGCATTTGGATGTCGCGAAGAAGTTCGCAGGCCGCCCGCAAGGCAAGTACATCGACGTTACCGCCATCACGCCGACTCCTTTGGGCGAGGGCAAGACCACCACGACGGTGGGTCTGACCCAGGCCCTGGGCGTGCTGGGCAACGGCTGTCTCGGTACCACCGCGGCGTCCGCACAAAAAGCTGACCAATCCCATGTTGGAAGTCCTTTTCGTCCTTGGGGGGCGAGAAAACCGAATGCCAGCCCGTGGCTGGAGAATTGCCACGGATCTGAACGCATGGCTGACTCTTAGCATCGCTTCGCGGCGGCGGAGAACTTCAATTGCCAGCAGGCGGGCCATTACAGTTCGCCCGCGCCGAACCGCCGACGGCGGGAAGGGGCCGACTTTGCCGCCCCGCAAGCATGGCAGCCTGGGTGCGTTCACCCGAAGGCCCCAGGGATCGGCGATCAGCCTTGCAAAAGCCTGGAAAGATTGGTGATCCGCTCACAATATTCAAATATAATGGCTCTACAATCGGAGGTTTGGGAAATTTTGGCGATGCCCCCGTTGGAATCGACCTCGCCGGTAGCACAGAGGGGGCGCGGCTGACTTTGGAAATGGCTTGATTCGACTCTCAAGGAATCGGTTTATGAGCGAAGCATTTCGGTCGACCCCTAATTCGTCTTCTCCGGCAGCCGCCGATTGGGGATCTGGCCGGACAGTTCGCATTGTCTTGCGAACGGTGGCCTACATCTGTGTCGCCGCCGCGTTTGGACTCGTCGCCTTCAATACCTACTCCACCATGCGCGACCGGGCCACGATGCTGGAGTCGGTCGATCATCTCACGGAATTGCGCGGTCTCATCCAACCGGTCCTGAAGCACTTAGCGTCCGAATACTCCGATCGAGGAGGCCGCCTACTGGCCGATCCGCCCAGCGATCAGAAGGATCTAATTGATCCCGACACGCTCGTTCTTGCACATTACATTGATGCCGACGCGGACAAACAATTCGTCGATTGGGAGGCCTTACAAGCCGATCTGGCCAAAGCCACCGGCAAAAACGTGGTCCTTCAAGAGTACCAAAACAGCGTCGACGATGTAGCGGCGGTCAAGTCGGGAGCAATTCAGATCGTGGCCCTGCACGCTGCCGACGCTCCCTACATCGTGAACAATGCCGGCTTTATTCCTGTCGCCGTGCTCGGCACGGAGGCCGGCAACCGGAATCGTTTGGACATCGCCGTCCGGGCCGACAGCAAGATCCGATCGCTCGCGGATATTCGTGGACATAAGTTGACCTGCACCGAGCCAAGTTCGATGACAGGTTATCGGGCCGCGATCATCATTCTGCGCAGCAGGCCAATCTGCGTCCCTCATTGTTGACTACGCCATCAACTTCTCGCTCGGACAGAAGCGATCGGTGCTGGGCTGGTCAATGGCGATTATTCGGTCGCCGCTCTTTCCGACGATAAAGTGCAGAGCATGCTCAAAAAGGGAGACATCAAGCCGTCCGACT
>CAWEHT010000158.1:0-4025 GCA_963808455.1 uncultured Chloroflexia bacterium
AAGTTTTATAGCTACCGCAGCGAAATGTCCGGCGCTATCTGTGTTACGTATTCGATCGAGCGGCGCACCCAATCATCGCAGTTCTCGATGCGATCACCAGGAACGCCAAGCTCAAAGCTCACCACCAACTCATCGTAGCCGAACCGTCGCACGCGTCCGTCAATATCGAGAGCACAGAGCGCCTGTAGATAGTCGGCGGTACGCGTTGCACCGCTGCCGATCGGCTGATTGGTGTGCTGATAGGCCAGGTGGTCACTGAGGTGGCCATGGATTATGCTTCCGGCGAGGCGAGCGAGATCGTCAGTGCCCTCGCGTGCCAGGCCCAGGTGCCCAAGATCGACCAGTGTGGTGAAGTTGGGGCGATCGACGTCCTCTTGCATGCGCACTGTGGATTGGATATCGTTGACCAGGAACCAGACGTATGGTTCCGATTCCTGGGCGATGAAGACACCCCGCGGGGCAGCGTAGTCACAGACGCTTTGCAGAAAGCGCACGGCCTTTTGCCAGGCAACCTCGCGGCTGACACCATAGGCCCACTGTCCGGCGTTGAGCATGATCTGGTTGATGCCCCACCCCATGGCCAGGTCGATCCCTTCCTGAAGATAGGCCAGAGACTGCCCGAGCTCGCCCTCGCTGGCTGAGGCCAGATTATGAGGAGCGTGCAAGACGTAGTTGCGAGGCAGGAGTCCCAGAGCGGCTATCTCCGCCTTGACCGTATTTCGTTCGCCCTCGCTCAAGTGCGATGGACCGGCGTGGAAGACGCCGTGGAGATCCACATACCGGAATCCCAGCCGCGCAATCCGCTGCAGACTGGCCAACAGAGGAGCTGCTTCTGCGACATACCACAGCCCGGTGAGCATGCCTAGTTTCATCGTTCGTGTGCCTTCGGCTTGCCTGATCTCAATTACAGAGCTGTGCTTGCGCTGCCAGTGTCGTGTCCTTGAGGATCTCCATCATCTCGTTCGACCTGGTCACAGGTGATGACCAGCGGCGGCGTCACCAACATCATATCACCGGCCACACCCTCGACACAGCCGGTGCAGGAGAAAACGGAAAGGCCACGCTTCATGGCTTCGCGTTCAAACAATACACTGACCTTCAGATCGGGTGCGAACGGTTCTTTGGTATCTTTATCCTTGACGAATTCCAATCCGCACATCAGGCCCTTGCCCCGCACGTCCCCGATGATATCGAAATTCAACAACTCGTGCAGCCGCTTCAGCAGGTACGCGCCGACCTGCCTGGAGTTGGCCGGTAAGTTGTGCTGTTCGACATAGTCCAGGTTGGCAACGGCGCCTGCACATGAGACCGGGTTCTGGTTGAGCGTGTGGCCGGCCAGAAATGCCACCTTGCTATCCTCAAGCGCCTGCCAGATTTCTTCCCGTGCGATGGTTGCCGAGATGGGGGTGTATCCAGAACTCATGCCTTTCGCTGTGGCAATAATATCCGGCGTGACACCCCATTCCTCGATGCCGAACCAGCGGCCGATGCGACCCCATGCGGTCATCACCTCGTTAACGATCATCAGCACGTCATACCTGTCGCAGATTTCCCGAATTACCTGGAAGTAGCCATCAGGCGCCGGAACAGCGCCCAGCGCCGCGCCGACCACAGGCTCTGCAATGAAACAGGCTACGTTCTCTTCCCCGATTTGATGAATCATGGTCTCCAGTGCCCGCGCGCATTTGAGCTGGCACGTCGCGCGCTCCATTTCGTAGGGGCAGCGGTAGCAATAGGCCGGTGGAATATGTGGCTGGTTGACATACATCGGGTAGTAGATGCGGCGCCGGAACGTGTGGCCGTGAACACCGGCAACGCCTAGATTATTGCCGTGAAAACCCTGCCAACGGGCGATAACGGCGCTTTTGGAATTCCGTCCCGTAACCACCGCATATTGCCGCGCGAGGCGTATGGCGGAATCCACGGCGTCCGTGCCGGTCGTGCCGAACCAGGTGCGGCAATGGTTGCGCATGGCACCCGGCGCCCGCTCGGACACGATTTTACCGAGCTTGATCAACGGTTCATTCGAGAACAAGTGCGGAGCAGCAAAGCTCACCTTGCGGCCCTGTTCGGCCATCGCGTCAACCACGCTCTGCACACCATGCCCGATATTGACTACCACAGACGACCCGGCAGCGCCGTCGATGTAGCGGTGGCCTTCGTCGTCGTACAGGTAGATCCCCTCGCCGCGCACGATCACGGGCACGGGGAAGTTCCACGAACGATGTACGACCAACCTTTGATCCTGCTTGTCGATCATGTGAGATTACTCCATTCAGGCATGTCTTGCTGAGACGCTATTTGGCGAAGCGCTCATCAGCCGAGCGGACCACGTCCCAAATAGCCTGCTGTACGTCGCCGGCGAGCGCTGGTACTGAATGCTTGCTCTGCTTAATTATCTCCCACGCCCGGCGGGAAACGTCCTTGCTCCCGGCTGCTTCCCACTTGACCCATGGCTTGCGGTCCCAAAGCTTGCTTGACCACAGTTCTTGGCGGTAATGCCGCCGAGTGTGGTCAGTTGCCAGGTAGTTGCCGCCTGGTCCAACCTGTGCGATCAGGCCCCTGGCGATCGTCTCCTCGTGAACGGCAAAACCACGGGCAAAGTGGCGGACGGCCCGCACAATCTCGTTATCGATCACCATCACATCAGGACGCACCGTGTTGATAAAATCGACCTGGCCCATGCCGGCGACGATGTTGAGCCCGGCCAGTGTGGGAATCAAGCAGCCCATCATTTTCTCGGCGCCCATTTGTGCGTCGCCCACCTTAGCGTCTGTGATCATGCCTCCGCCGCGCGATGGGATCTTGTAGAAGCGCGCCATCTCGGCCGTGCAGGCGCGCAACAGGCTAAATTCGGGTCCGCCCATCGTCACGCCGCCCGAGGCCATATCCAGGGTGCGGGTGTATTGGGTCAGTATGACCGGGTTGCCAGGACGCACAAGCTGCACCAGCGTGATGGCTCCCAGGACTTCGGCGATAGCCTGTGTGGTACAGCCGGCCAGGGTCACCGGGGCCGTGGCGCCGGCGATAGGCCCAGGGCTGATATTGATGGGAAGCCCCTGCCGGGCACCTTCGACCATCGTGCTCGCCTGGCGCCCGTCCAATTCCAGCGGGCTGACCACCGTCAAGTCCAGCGTAAAGAGTGGGTATTGCGCCAGCGCCTCACGGCCGCCGCGCACCGCTGCTGCCATGCACACCTGGTCACGCACCGCCTCGGGACCGTAGGCCGTGTTCCAGATGTGCTTGGTCGTGTTCACCAGCGCAATCGCCATCTGATAGCGGTCGTTGGTCGCTGCCGGGGCATCTTCAGGCGTACCCATCACCGCGTAGATATCGATCTGATCCAGCCAATCGGCCAGCCGGGTGATGTAGGCCAGGCTTTCCTGATCGATGACGCGGCGCTGACCCAACTCAGGATCGTAAAACTGCACGGCGTAACCGTTCGTGGTATAGTAGACATGACCCTCGCGCAAGTCGATCACCTGCTTGCTGGGATCGCGCCCGTATAGTTTGAATTGGGTGTGTTCAAAATCAGTTAGCCTCCGTCAGGCGGCCTGCTTTTGCGGTTGCTCCACGCGTGGTGCCACGATAATCGGCATGATGAAGGCGCGCCTGGCGGGTGGCGTCTGAGCCGGCGGCTCGGGGCCGGCCAGGGCCTGGTTTTCCAAAGCGTCTTGGGCGGCTCGCGGACGGCCGTACAGGCGCTGGTGGCGCTGTTGTTGATGATAGCCGTGGTACGCGGCCCAGTCATCGTTCTCGGCCACGGCGCGCAGGCGCAGCAAGTTTTCCACCCCGTCTTTGATCCAGCGCATGCCCGAGAGTTCGCAGCGATCCTTGACCAGGTGCCGGCAGGCGCCTTCGATGACCCCGGAGGCGATGGGCCAGCCCCGGGCCAGATACTGGTCATACTGCATGTAGGGCTGATTGCGTTCGAGGTAGTTGGCCACTTGGGTCAGCACGGCCTGTTGGCTGGCGGTCGCCTCGCCGGCGTCGGCCAGGCGGCGTAGTTCGCTGACCACTTGCAG
>CAWEHT010000159.1:0-6627 GCA_963808455.1 uncultured Chloroflexia bacterium
AAGTGAGTATCATGACTCAAGAAACCCCTTACTCCCACTACACCTATCTATCACCCTTCACCTGGCGCTACGGCTCCGAGGCGATGCGGCACCTGTGGAGCGAGCAGCACAAGCGGCTGCTGTGGCGCCGCATCTGGGTCGCCCTGGCCGAGGCCCAGATGGCCGCCGGCCTGGTGCAGCCCGAGCAGGTGGCCGACCTTGTCGCGGCACCGTGACCAGGTGGACCTGGCCCGCGCCCAGGAGATCGAAGCCGAGATCCACCACGACCTGATGGCCGAAGTGCATACCTATGCCGCACAATGCCCCGTCGGCGGAGGCATCATTCACCTGGGCGCCACCTCCATGGACATCGAGGACAACGCCGATGCGCTGCGCATGCGGGAAGCGCTCGACCTGGTGTTGGCCGGCCTGCGTGACCTGCTGCTCGCCTTCGCCGAGCGCATCGAGGCAACCGCCGATGCGGCCACCATGGCCTTCACCCATCTCCAGCCGGCCGAGCCCACCACCACCGGCTACCGGCTCGCCCAGTACGCCCAGGACCTGCTGGACGACTGGGCCGAGCTGAGCCGGGCCCGCGCGTGCGTGCGCGGCAAGGGATTCAAGGGTGCCGTGGGCACCTCCGCGTCGTACGCCCAGCTTCTCGCCGGCACGGGCCTGGCGCCGGTCGATTTCGAGGCCCGGATCATGGCGGCCCTGGGCCTGGAGCCCACGCCGGTCGCCACGCAGACCTACCCGCGAAACAGGACTACCGGGTGCTCAGCGCGCTCGCCGGCCTCGCGGCCTCGCTCTACAAGTTCGCGCTGGACCTGCGGATCCTGCAATCGCCGCCTATCGGCGAGTGGTCGGAGCCGTTCGGCGCCCGCCAGGTGGGCTCCAGCGCCATGCCGTTCAAGCGCAATCCCATCCAGGCCGAGAACATCGACAGCCTGGCGCGCCTGCTGGCGACGCTGCCGCGGGTGGCCTGGGACAACGCGGCGCAAAGCATCCTGGAGCGCACGCTGGACGACTCGGCAAACCGGCGCACGATTTTGCCCGAGGCCTTCCTCAACGCCGACGAGTTGCTGCACCGTGGCCTGCACCTAGTGCGCGGCCTCGAGGTCGACCCCGCCGCCTCCGCCCGCCTGCTGGCGGACTACGGCGCCTTCGCGGCCACCGAGCGGCTGTTGATGGAGCTGGTCAAACGCGGGGGTGACCGGCAGGCGCTGCACGAGACGATCCGCGCGCACGCGCTGGCTGCCTGGGCCGAGCTGCGGGCCGGTTCGACCAATCCGCTCGTCGAGCTGCTGGCCGCAGACCCCGCCATTGGGGTACTGGCATCCTCCGCCGAGGTGCGCGGCTGGCTCGCCGCCGACGATTACGTCGGGGATGCTCCCCAGCGGGCGCGACGCTTTGCCGCCTCGCTGGCCGAGCAGCTCGAGCAGGAATCCTCCTGCCTGCAGGCCAAACCCGCCCTTGCCCCCGGCCTGCCCATGTGCTAACATGTGCGGGCTCGTGACCAGCCACGATATCGCGGGCCCGGAGCGTGTAGTGCCGCCGATGAACACCGACAGTTACGGACGGAAGCTCGACTATCTGCGTGTTTCCGTGACGGATCGCTGCAATCTGCGCTGCGTTTACTGTATGCCTGCCCAGGGCGTGCCGCTGCGTTCGCACCAGGATATCCTCCGGGTGGAGCAGATCGCGAGGGTGGTGGAGGCCGGGGCCGCGCTCGGGCTGGGCAAGGTGCGCCTGACCGGCGGCGAGCCTCTCGTGCGCAAGGGGATCGTGGATCTGGTGCAGCAGGTCGCGTGGCTGCCCGGCATCACGGAAGTGGCTATGACCACCAACGCGTATTTCCTCCCGCGCCTGGCCGCCGGCCTGGCGGCGGCAGGCCTGGCCCGTGTCAACATCAGCCTGGACAGCCTGCGCCCCGAACGCTTCGCCCGCATCAGCCGGCTGGGCGAGCTGGGCGCGGTCATGCGGGGCATCGCCGCCGCCGAGGAGGCGGGGCTGCGCCCGCTCAAGATCAACATGGTGGTCGTCCGCGGGCTCAATGACGACGAGATCCTCGACTTCGCCTCACTGACCTACGAACACGATTGGCACGTCCGCTTCATCGAATGCATGCCGCTGGGCGGGTCGTCCGATTGGGGGCCGGACATGCCGGCGCCCGGCGCCCGCCTCGTGCGCGCCGCCGAGATGCGGCGCCGGCTCGCCGTGCTCGGGCCGCTGGCCCCCGAAGTCGGCCCCGCCGGCCACGGCCCCGCCGCCTATTTCCGCCTCCCCGGTGCCAGGGGAACCCTGGGCTTCATCACCGCCGTCAGCAATCATTTCTGCGCGGCCTGCAACCGCCTGCGCCTGACGGCGGATGGCTGGCTGCGCACCTGCCTCTACACCGATGCCGGCGTGCACCTCAAGCCGGCTCTCGACGCCGGTGCCGGCCCCGCCGAGCTGAAGGCCCTGATCGCGCAGGCGGTCGTGCTCAAGCCCGCCGCGCGCCCCTTGCACCCGGGCAGCCACGTGGCCGGCGAGGCCATGTCGTCCATTGGGGGGTAGGCCCGGCCTCATAACTCGGGCCGGGCCACGAGCAAGAGCACGATCTGGCTGCCTGATCCATTTCTTGACCTGCATAATCAGGCCGGAGGACGAGCGGGGCCCGGTGCCGGCCGGCGGCGCGCCCGTGGGATGGGCCAACTGCCGCCTGGCCGGTCACGGGCGCCCGCGGCGCGGCGTCCTTATTGCGGCGCCTGCACCGTGATGCTGGGATCGTACTGATACGTGACCACCGTCGTGATCTGGCCGCTCCCCGACGCCGAGTTGCCCGACGTCTGCACTTTCAGCGGCAGGCCGTTCGTCACACCGACCCAGACCCTGGAGTTGTGCGTGACGCTGGGATCGGTCGCCGACCGCGTAGCGTAGTCGTAGACCAGGGCCGGCGTCCCGTTCACCAGGTCAGGGCCGACGAACTTCGTCTGGTCCACGATGATCTGCTGCTTGAGCTGGCTCAGCTGCTTGGGGTCCGACATGGGCATGTTGCTGAGGATAGCCTGGGCCATCGTCGCCGGCATTTGCGTCCACGTCGCGCTGCTCCCCATCTTCTGATAGATGGTCCCCTGGTCCTCCAGGACGATGATCTCCATGCCGCCGGTCAAGGTCATATGCATATGTCCGGGAGGCGCGTACTCCATCGTGATGGTTCTGGTGCCGTTGTTGGCCGCGGCACCGGTCGTCGTGGAAACGATGGTGGCCCGGTAGGCCTGCTGGGCCATCTTCGATGTGGCATTCCAGATGGAATCAACCGGCGCTCCGCTCCCCGCAGCGCCCTGCGCCGAGGGTGCCGCCGTCGCCTGGGCCCCCAGGGTAGTGGTCGGCTCGCTCGTCGGGGCCAGGGTAGGCGCGGCCAGCGCGGCGGCGGTGGGGGTCAGCTCGACCGTTGGCTGAGGCAGGGAGGTCGGCGCAGCGGTCGGCTCCGGAACTGTGGCCGTCGCCTCAGGCGCGGCGGGCGCCGAAGTGGCCGCCTCTGGCGCGGCAGGCGCAGTAGTGGCTTGGGCCTGGGGCACCTGCGTCGGCTGGGCTGGCGCCGGGGTGGCGCTGCCGGCGCAGCCACTCAGCGACAGGGCCGCGAGGGTCAGCAGCAAGAAGAGTGTGTGGGACTGTTTGGTCATCTTCTCCTCCTTAGAATTCGAAAATGGGTGCGTGAGCCACCTTAACCGGTCGTCGTATATCCCTGGCCCACGGCCAACTCCTGGGCCCAACGCCTCAGTGCATGTGCAGGGCACGCCTTCGGTAGCGACGTCTGTCATTCTGAACGGGTATGCAAGCCGGCCTGCGCCGCGGCGAGCCGCCAGCGAAGAATCCGTCTCGGTGTCACCGAAAGGGCTCCCTGTCTCTGCCTTAGCCAGGGCAAGCGGCCAACTCCGCACTTTGCCCCCCGATCAGGGCCCGGCCCGGCTGCGCCAGGATGCCGGGAGACACAAGGCGGGCCGTGTCCATGCCTGGCCCAGGCGTCGGGCCGTTGCCGCCCGGGTCATACAGCTCGGCGCTGGCCAGCGCGACGCCCCGGTTGTCCAATCCGCCCGCCACCAGCACCTGCCCCGAAGGAAGCAGGGTCGCCGTATGCCAGACGCGGGGCGTGCTCATGCTCGCTGCCGGCGCCCAGTTGTTGCTGGCCGGGTCGTACAGCTCGGCCGTGGCGAGGCACGTGTTGTCGTCATCGGAGCCCCCCGCCACCAGCACCTGGCCGGAGGGGAGCAGGGCTCCGGCGTGCTCCTCGCGTGCGGAGCTCAGGCTGCCCGCCGGCGTCCAGCTGTCGCTGGCCGGGTCGTACAGCTCGGCCGTGGCCAGCGTGTCCGTGATGCCCCCGGCCACCAGCACCAGGCCCGAGGGCAAAAGCGTGGCCGTGTGCGGATCGCGGGCGATACTCAGGCTCGCCGCCGGCGTCCAGCTGTTGCCGGCCGGGTCGTACAGCTCCGCGCTGGCCAGAAAGTCACCCCACAGGTTGAGGTCGCTGCCCCCGGCCACCAGCACCCTCCCCGAGGGCAGCAGCGTGGCCGTGTGGCGCATGCGGGAGATGCTCATGCTCCCCGCCGGCGACCAGCTGTTGCTGGCCGGATCGTATAGCTCGGCGCCGGCCAGCGTTCCGCTGATGCCCACACCCCCGGCCACCAACACCTTCCCGGAGGCCAGCAGGGTAGCAGTATGCTGAGCGTGTGCCGTCTTCATGCTCGCCGCCGGCGACCAACTGTTGCTGGCGGGGTCGTACAGCTCAGCGCTGGCCAGCGCCGGCGTGTCGAAGGGGTCGGCGCCCCCGGCCACCAGCACCTGCCCGGATGGGAGCAGGGTAGCAGTGTGCTCGGCTCGGGCAGTGCCCATGCTGCCTGCGGGCGACCACGTGTTGCTGGCCGGGTCGTACAGCTCGGCGCTGGCCAGCGTCCCGCCGGCTCCCTGACCCCCGGCCACCAGCACCTTCCCTGAAGGCAGCATGGTAGCCGTGTGCCACATGCGGGCCGCCGCCATGTTCGCCGCCGGCGACCAGCTGCCCGCGGCGTTTGATGCCCCGTTCGCGCGCCGCGCAGTCACGCGCCTCGGGCCGGCTTCGGTGCCAACAAGAGGCCGCGGCCTAGCTACCGCTGCCGCCGGCGCCCCAGGCGCCGTCCGAGCCATGCCCGCCGGCCCGCCCGGCAGGGCCAACAGCACGAAAAGTAGCAGCGGGACGGAGGCTCGCTTCACGAGCTACCACCCTGCGTCGAATAGTCGGACATTTGACCGGCTCGTTGCCATATCCGCCAGCGATTGGAATCGCCGGCTGGTTCCAGAAGTGCGCTCAGACGCACCGAAAGGACACCTCTGGCAACCTGCCTCGGCAGGTTTGGCGTAGCAGCCTGCGGTTTGCAACCGCAGGCGTGGCCCGCACAATGCCAGGCTAAGCAAAGACGCGCCGTGGATGCTGGCCCCGCACGGTTTGCAACCGCAGGCGTGGCCCGCACAATGCCAGGGGCCAAGCCAAATGACCCAATAGCAGTCATAACAGAAACCCGGGCTGCCGAAGGGGCAAACCGGCGCGACGCGGCGCACGAGGCGCATATCGCGTGCGAACCACGCGGACCCGCCCCTCGCGCCCGGCTAGCTTGGGCCAGGGGTCACGGTCCCCACGTTTTTCACGGCAATGCGCGCGAAGTAAACCTGGGTCTGCTTGGTGCTGCTGTCGACGGCCGTGATCACCGCCAGCATCACCCCCGAGTTGTCCTTGTTCGTTCTGCCGAAAATACAGAGGGCGCCGCCAGAGCTGGCCGCATTCGTGTCATTGACGCAGCCCGGCGCGTTTTTTGCTGTTCCAGCCGGCGGCGGCCATGCGGTCGGCGGTATAGTAGGCCGACACAGCGGTGGGGTTCTTGTTCGAAACAAAGGCGATGTAGTCGATGCTCGCCTGGTTTTCGCTGGCCGCCTTCAGGTAGGCCTGGATGCCCAGGTTCACGCCCAATGGGATCTGCAGGTCTGTCTTGGTCAGACCGTCCATGCGAGGCACGTCTGGCCACAGATCGGTCACCGTCCCGGAACTGGCGGTGTTACCGATCAGGCCATTGGCCAGGCCGCAGGCCAAACTCGCCAGCATCAGGGCTGCCAAAACGACCAGTATTCGGTTGCGCGCCATGACGTCCCTCCTCGAGGCCTGACTTACACTGTCTCAAACGTGCAAGCCATCTCCCCTGGGATCATCGCGCATAATGCCCAGAGCGTCAATAGGGCGCCGAAAGCCTGCGTGTTCTCGCACAAGAAAGCGGCAACCCATACGAATTGCCGTAGCACCGCGAGTTGAGCGCAGCCGTGACGGGCCGGCTCCTGCACCCGAGGCCGCCGGCGCGCTTTCACGCACGCTTGCCCTCCGCTGCCGGCCTATTTTCTCCCGAGCACGCCGGCCGCAGTGCCTTGCATGCCGATCACCATCCGGACCTCGGCAAAGCCCAGCGAGCGGACCAGCCCCACCGTCTCTTCGCCGGCGCGCGCCACGGCCTGCTCGCCTTTCGCCCCGTGGGGCCGGTCAACGATGCAGGCCACGCCGCCCGGCCGCAGCACACGCCAGAGCTCCTGCAGCCCACCGGCCGGGCTGGACCAGTGGTCCACCAAGTTGATCGCCAGCGCCTGGAATGT
>CAWEHT010000160.1:0-5910 GCA_963808455.1 uncultured Chloroflexia bacterium
ACCCTTTCTCAATGTGGTGCGTGGCCTGACGCTGGCGCGGGCGGCTTTGCTGGCCAGCATCGCGACGCTCGTGACCATCTTTTCCAACCCGGTCGGTGGTCTGGTCTCAGGCAGGGTGGGCTCGCGAAGAGGGTTGATTGCGGTTGGCCTCATCCTTGCCGGAGTGTTGCTCGCGCTGTGTGGCACGGCGACGGGGCTGTGGTTCATCCTCGTGGCTGCGTTGGCGGGGCTCTTCATGGGCCTGGTCCCGGCGAACATCTTTTCGGCCGCCGTGGAAGCGGCCGGCGATGGGCGCCGGAGTGGCCTGGCGATGGCCATGATCACGGTGGGGCAAAACACCGGATTGCTCCTGGGACCTGTGGTGTTCGGCTCGCTGATCGAGTCGGTGGGTGGTTGGCCATTGGCATTCATGAGCATCACGATCGTGGCTGTCCTGGGGGCCGCGGCCGGGTGGCTGGCTCGGACGCGTTGACGCTGGTCTATTCACAGCCTCGCACCCCTCTTAGTGCGGGCGGGTTGCGAGTCACGGACGGGAGCGCAAGGGTTCATGCAGCATATCGTCGATTTCGAACCTGTGGGCCGGAGGGGTTCCTGCCCAGACGGGGGCACTCTGCTCGATGCCGCCCCGCGCTGGGGGTGGACCTTGCCAGCGTTTGCGGCGGCGTCGGAACCTGCGGGCGCTGCAAAGTGCGGGTGATGACCGGCTCGGTCACGCCGCGGGACGGGACGGAGGAGCGCTTCCTGGCGACCGATGAGCGGAGCCATGGATATCGCCTGGCCTGCCGCGCGCGGCCGTTGAGTGACTGCAAGGTCGATGTGCCGCCTGAGTCGCTCACGGCGCTCCAAAGGACCCAGGTGGAAGGCGCTGAGATCCCGGTGGAGGTAAAGCCTCCCGTCCGGGCCTATTCGCTGCAGATCGAGCCGCCCTCGCTGGATGACCTGCGCGGCGACGACCAACGTATCTGCGATGCGCTGCGAGCGGCCAGCGGTGTGGAGGGCCATATCCCGGACCTCGACGTTATGCGCGGCGCCTCACCCTGGCTGCGGCGCTCGGGCTGGCAGGCGCGCGTCACGTTGCGCGGCCGCGAGATTGTGGCTATAGCCCCGGATGCCGGGCCCTGGCTCGGATTGGCAGTCAACATCGGGACGACGAAGATAGCCGGCTATCTGATGGACCTGGCGGGTGGCCAGACCCTGGCCTCGCGTGGGGCGATGAACCCGCAGATTGCTTACGGCGAGGACGTGGTGGCCCGCCTGATGTATGCCGGCACCGGGCCGGCCGAGGCGGCCCGGTTGCAGGAACTGCTCGCCGGAGCGCTCAACCAGATCGTCGGCGAGACCTGCGCGGAGGTCGGCGCGGACCCGGCCAACGTCGTCGAGGCCGTCGTGGTAGGCAACACCGCGATCCATCATCTGTTCTTACGCCTGCCGGTGCGCCAGTTATCGCTCGCGCCTTACGTGCCCGCAGTGCGCCACGCGGTCGAGATCAAGGCGCGCGATCTCGGCCTGGCGATCGCGCCAGGCGCGTATGTTCATATGCTGCCAAATATCGCGGGCTACGTCGGTGCCGACCACGTGGCCGTGTTGCTGGCTACCCGCATGGCCGAGCAGCGTGGTGCTGTGCTGGCGATCGACATTGGCACGAACACGGAGATGTGTCTGGCAGCGCACGGCAGGATGACGAGCCTTTCCTGCGCCTCGGGACCCGCCTTCGAAGGCGCACACATCAGGCACGGCATGCGCGCGGCCCCGGGGGCCATCGAACGTGCCCGCATCGCCGACGGAAGCCTGCAGTACAAGACGATTGGAGACAAGCCGCCGGTGGGGCTGTGCGGGTCGGGGCTGTTGGATGTGGTGGCGCAACTGCGGATTGGCGGCTGGCTCGACCGCACCGGACGGCTGGCGCAGCGCGACGGTGTCCGCCGGGGGCAAGAGGGGCTGGAATATGTGATTGCCGACGAGCCTCAAACGGGTAATGGTCGGGCAATCGTGGTGACACAGCACGACATCCGTGAGCTTCAGCTGGCAAAAGGCGCGATCCGCTGCGGGATTGACACGCTGCTGAGCGACGCCGGGCTATCCGCCGGCGACCTGGAGCGCGTCATCATCGCCGGCGCCTTCGGCACCTACATCGATGTGGCCAGTGCGATCACCATTGGCATGCTGCCGGAGCTCCCGATCGAACGCTTTTCCCAGGTGGGCAATGCCGCCGGCACGGGAGCCCGCCTGGCGCTGCTATCGCGCTCGCTGCGCCACCAGGCGCAGGAGATCGCCCAGCGTGTGCACTACCTCGAGCTGGCGCAAGCGCCCGGCTTCAGCCGAAGCTTTGCGGCGGCGATGTACCTTTAGGATAGAGGCTAGGCGTGCAGGAACATCAGGCCAATTCCCGCTACTGCCAGGGCCGTGCCGGCCATGGCGCGTGGCGTGATCGCTTCATGGTAGATCCAGTGCACCAGAGGCAGTAGCAGGACCGGCGTCATGGCCATGAGTGTCGATGCGATGCCGACCTGGACGGCCTGCACGGCGACGAGTGACAGCCATGCGCCGAGGGAAGGGCCGACGAGTGCGCCGGCCAGGATCAGCAACTCGGCACGCCTGTCATGGTGCAGGGCGGAGACGGTCGGGCCCGCCTGGCCCTGCAAGGCGGTCAGCAGCCACATGAAGGCCATGGCCGACCACAACCGCACGACCATGGCCGAAAGCGCCGAGAAATTGCCGGACAGCCCCTGCTTTGCGATGACCAGCCCCAACGCCTGGCATACCCCGCCGCCCACGGCCAGCAAAGCGCCCAGAACCAGCCCCTTGTGTTGGGGCTGGTTGTCGTCGCGG
Organism: uncultured Chloroflexia bacterium; assembly: GCA_963808455.1. Lineage (GTDB taxonomy): Bacteria > Chloroflexota > Anaerolineae > CG2-30-64-16 > CG2-30-64-16 > CAWEHT01. The sequence goes on from CAWEHT010000160.1 coordinate 2,830, forward strand.
TCGGCACGCTCGAGCACCACCCAGACGGCCCCGCTCAGCGCCAGGGCCATGCCGGCCACGTCCATGGGTCGCAGAACCTCGCCGAGGAGCAGCCCCGCTAGCAGCGCGCCGGAGATGGGATAGAGGGAATACAGCAGCATGCTGAGGCGCGGGCCGATCATGACATAAGCCTGGAAGAGTAGCGAGTCGCCCAGGACAAGCCCGATGACCGCGGATAACGCGAGCCAAAGAAGGCGCTGCGGGCTGGCGTCGTGTGGGAACAGGCTGCCCAGAAGAACCAGGTGCGCGGAGCCGAGAATGACCACCGCGGCGACCAGCCGGGCCCGGTTGACCACAACCGACCCGACACGGCGCCCGCCGGCGGCAAAGAAGAGCGATGAAAAGGCCCAGCATAGTGCCGTGCCCAGCGCGGCGAGCTCGCCCAGATAGGGCACTGTAACCATTTGACTCACGATCTGTCTTCGCCCGGACTCTCACGCAAGGACACGAGGGTTGGATTTGACCGGGTGACCAGCTTGTGGTAAAAGTAGATGCGTTGTCGGTTGTCTGGTTCGTCGAGGGCAACCATCTGGGGGCGTAGTGTAGCGGTTAACATGTCGGCCTGTCAAGCCGAAGATCGCGGGTTCGAATCCCGTCGCTCCCGCTCCAGAAGCATTCCTCTGTCTCATGCGCGGCCAGGGCAAGGCAGCGGCTCTGTCCTTTTTCCTCGGATCCCCGATGCTGGCACGGGCCGGTTGCAAACTGGGCGTGTTTGGCCTCGCCGCTGGCTCAACCTGGAGTGAATCGCGGCATAGCTGCGGTCGGAAGCCCTCGTTGCCAGGTGACCGTCGAGCAACCCTTTCGCCGGGCCCAACCGCCCTTGCGGCGTGCCCCTAATCCTCCACTCGCCCTGTCGTGGCTGGGTTACCCGCCAACGCCTGCCGCACCGCGCTGCCTTCCAGCGTTTCCCGCTCGAGAAGGGCAGCTGTCAAGCTATCCAGCGCCAGGCGATGCTCCGCCAACAGGGCTTTGGCACGTTCATACTGCTCCGTGACGATGCGCTGAAGTTCTTCGTCGATTACCTCGCGGGTGCGTGGGCTGAGTTGGCCGTCCTCTCCCGTGCCCGCGTTGCCCAGGTACATGAGTCGTTGGCCGGCGTAGCGGACCGAGCCCAGCTTGTCGCTCATACCGAATTCGGTGACCATGCGCCGGGCCAGCTCAGTGGCATGTTGGATGTCGTCGCTGGCACCGGTTGTGCGCGACAGGATCGGGCCCGTCACTCAGGAGCAGGCCTCAAACCAGAATGACACAACCGAGGCTCATTGTAAACCAGCCCCACAGCTTGCCGACGATGGGCTGGATTCCGATGTCTGGACAGGTTGCACACGATTGCGGCCTCGGTCACTGGGTCACCGCATCAGATGGAGCATCTGCCGGGCGCGCAGCCGGGCACGCATAGGAGTGCTTGCGTGCCTGGCATGTCGCCCCGATGCGCCTGGCCACGGGAGGGGGGATCGCCGACCGGGCCGGTGCCCCTGCATCAGATGAAGATGATCTGAGCGCCGTCGGTCATGTCCATGAAGTCGCCTGCGGTCACGATGGCCTGGACGCCCGGGATGAAATCTTCCATCTTCAGACCAAACATGTCCACAGACATCTTGCAGGCGTACATCTTGGCGCCGGCGTCGCACAACATCTCGAGGTATTCGCCAACGGTCGGCACCTCCAGCTTGGCCATCTTATCCTTCATCAGCTTGGTGGCGAAGGCTGTCATGCCGGGCAGCATGCCCATGATGTTGGGGATGCCCACGTTGCCGGGCACACCCATCATGCTCATCTTCATGCTGCTGTTGGCCAGGGGCGGGACCTCGAGGTGATCGACGCGATCTTTGCGGATCATGTCCATGCCCCAGAAGGTGAAGAAGAGGGTGACGTCGATGCCGTTGCCGAGCGCGGCCCATCCCATGACTAGGGCCGGGTATGCCATGTCCAGGTTGCCTTTGGAACAAATAAAGGCGATCTTCCGATTCTCTTCAGCCATTTTGAAGCTCCTCACACACCATAAGAGTGCCGCCAAGGCGGCTTGGGCTTCCTCTAGCCCTTGCGACCCCGTCGATCAGACACAGCCTTCGGGCTTGCCCAGGCCGGCGATGCGGGCTACCTTCTTGGCCGGGCCCTTGGGGAACAAACCAAACAATTCCTTGGTCGAACACTCCGGCGGCCGTCGTGATGCGGCGAAGCGCCGGCGCCTTGCCGCTCGCCTGGGCGTCTCGCCGGCAGAATTCGATGACCTTCCAGTGGGCCGGGCTGAGCGCTCCGATCCCCTCCTCGTTGGCCAGCTCCTGGGCGATGTCCTTATCCCACTCGGCAGGGTTGGTCATAAAGCCTTCTTCGTTGACTTGCACGGTCTTGCCGCAAATGACACGGGTTGCCATAGACATGCTCCTTCAAATCTGGATGATCGAGATGTTCAGTTCTCGGTTTGGGTTGGGCGCCGGCCGATCACGGGCAATTCTTGCCGTTGCCGCCGGGCGCCGCAGTCTGCGCACCGATCGAGCGCAACACGCGCAGGGTGATCCCCAGGCCACAGCGGACCTTGGGATCTTGCATCTGGCGCCAGAGGCCGATCAGCGACGTTTCAACAGGCTGGTCCTTTTCCCGGTCGATGATCGCGACCGTGTTGCGCACGAAGTTCATAATCTCGGGCTGCGTCATTTCTTTGATCGTCTGCAAGACCAGCACGATGTTGTCGCCCAACAGCCGTACGTCCTCCTCGCCAAAGGACGTCACGATGTTGTCGATTATCCGCAGCCCGCCGCGGGCGAAGACGAAGTAGCCTTTGTGTTCCATTTGCTCGAGCGTGTCCACGGCCTTGCCGAACATCTCATCGCTCAGCGGCCCGACCGTCTCGGCCAGATCCAGCGCGCCTTCGAGCTGATCCAGCATCTTCTCGACGTTGCGCCCGTTGCGAAGAAGGCGCTTGAACAGGCGCAGCAAGTCGCTCATATCGATGTACTGCTCGACTTCCTCGAGCTGTTCGACGGTCAGCCGGTAAGCATCGTTGACGAATACCAGAACTGAACGAAGTAGGTCAGCAGCACC